>CACZPS010000155.1 GCA_902783125.1 uncultured bacterium
AACTATAATTTACAGTGGAAAGTTGAAAATGGAAAGTGGAAAGTAATTATGTCGAGCTTCGCTCGACGTGTATTTATAATAATTACAACCGTAGGCTGTTAAGTAACTTTCAACTTTCAACTTTCCACTGTTTAGCGAGCGAAGCTCGCTAAAGTCATTAGGACTCTTAAGACGTTAGGTCGTTAGGTTCAATTTTATAGCCTTTGGCTGTATATTATTATATATTAGTCGGCTTTGCCGACTAAATGAACCTAAAGTCTTAACAACTTAACGTCCTAACGACCATAGTTTAGCGAAGGACAAAGTCCTTCGCTAAACTATAATTTACAGTGACTAGGCTTAAGTGAATAGACAATTTAATCTATTCACTGTTCACTATTCACTGTTTATCTTATTTAAATATTAATATAATTGTGTTTGATTTTGTTTTGTTCAAGAATATTTTTTATCGCTTGCGAATGACAGGTAAAATACAAAATCTGATTATTTTTTGCAAACTCACTTAAACAACTTATTATAGCAGTTGTTCTTGTCGGGTCAAAATTCACAAACGCATCATCAATAATAATAGGAAGATTTGGTTTTCCGTTAGGGTTTCCCTGAATATCTTTTGAATAATTATTTGCATAACCAAGTCGTAAAGCCAGATACAATTGTTCTTTTGTACCTCTGCTTAGATTATCCCAGTCTTTTTCACCAATTTCTTTACCCGATATGGTTTTTGTTTCAAAATCGATATCTGAATATTTTCCGTTTGTTATTTTTGAGAAATATTTTTTTGCGCAGACGAGATTGGGCTGAGTTTGGTTAAATTTTTCTTTTGCTGATTTTATAAGGTTATAAATAACTTCTTTTTGAATAAGTTTGGAAATAGAATTTTTGATATTTTCAAGCTCAATCTTTTTTTCGGTTTTTAGGTTAATAAGATTAGACACCATTTCTAAATCCTCTTTTTGTTGTCTTAACCTTCCTCTTTCGTCTGTTTTTATCTTTTGAGCTGATTTGAGGTTTTCCAAAGAGGTTTCATCTGTGTTTTCAAATTCTTTAAAATTATCGTAATTTTCGAGTTTTGAATCATCTTCTGCGATTTTTGTTTCAATATCTTTTAGTTTGGTTTGGTTTGTCAGATTTTCTTGTAAAACGGTTTCTATTTCATTGATAACAATAGAAATATCGTCATATTTGTTATATTTTTTGTAATCGTTCAGATTTGTTTCTTCTGTAAATTTATTTAGATTATCAACGATTTCTGTATGCAATTTATTAATGGCTTCAATTTCTTCCTGTTGCTCCTGAAGTCTTTTGCGGATGGATTTTATTTCCTTTAATTGTTCGTAAACACTTTCAAAATTATCAAGAGAAGAAATTTTTATTTTGTTTAAAAATTCTGTCTTTTCATTGTTTAATCTATCTTTTTTATCATTTATTTGTGATAACAATTCCTGTTTATTTGCCAGTTCTTGTTTTTCTTTTTCAAGTCTAATTCTTTCTTTTAACAGGTCGGTTTCTATGTGTTTATATTCAGAACTGTTATCATTCATTTTTTGATAAAAAACGTTACCTTTTACAACAAAGTTCTCCGCAGACTCAAACATAAATCCGTATTTTTTTGATAGTTTGATTATTTCTAAACCGATTTTATTAATTTCATCATTCAAACTATTTTTGCCATTTTTGTTATGCATAAAGGTAGTAATTAAACCCGCTATTGCACATAAAATAAGCGCAAATAAAGGAAGTTTGAAAGGAGTATTCCAACATAAAATAAGTGTTCCTATACTACCACATAAAATCGCGCCAAAGATTAATGCGTAAGTTTCGCTATACCATTTTGACTGAGGTCTGTTTTCTTTCAGCCTTGATTTATCAAGGAGTTCTGAATATCTTTTTATAAAACTTCCTAACATTTCTTTGTCAGTGTTATAGATATCTATATCTTCTATTCCGATTATTGCAAGCTGATTTTCAATAGATTGAATTTCAAATTCTGTTTGTGAAATATTTTTTTCAATATCAGATATTTTCTGTTCAAGGTTAGTTTTTTCAAAATCTATATTATTATCTTTTTCAATCAGTTCTTTTCCAAATCTGTAATCATCTGACGATATTTCTATATTTTCAATATTTTCACCTGCTAAAACATCAAGTCTTGATAGTTCTTTTATAATTGTTTCCAAATTTGTTTTATTTTGTTCGATTTCTTGAGATAATTTTTCAAATCTTTGTTTTTGAGAATTAAAAATACTGTTTTTTTCTCTCAGATTATCAAAATCTGATTTTTTATCAATTAGGTTTTTATTTAGTTTGATACTTTCACATTCTTTAATAAGATTTTTTTTGTTAAGCAGAATTTCACTATATTCTATTTTTTTGTCTGTCAGGGATATTTCTTTATCAAGATTTTCAAGTGATTGAAGCAGTTTATTATAATCAGCTTCTTTTGTTTGAAGTTCTTTTATCTTGGAATCAAGTTCTTTTAGTTTATCAAATTGTTTTTTGAAATTAGTTGAAAGCGAGTTTTTGGGGGTAAGAGAAAACTCCTGCTTTTTTCCGCCGTAAATATAGTCATAATATTCGTCTTGTTTTTGGTTGATGGCATTGCCGGATGAATCTTTTATTACATTTATGAGTTCTTCGGCATTAGCTTTTTTTGCGAACATAATATCATCAAGGTTTATAATAAACCCTGTCTGAAACTCGTGCGGACTGAGATTTGAGATATATTGTTCGTTTGTTTTTATCTTTTTTGAATCGCCTGAGATTAAGTTAAAACTTTCGCCATCAAGTTCACATTTGATATAACCTTTTGCTGATGAAGATTTTTTGGTAAAAATATTTTTTATAAACTCCATCATGGTTGATTTTCCGGCTTCGTTATCACCACAAATTATATTCAGACCCTCATCAAATTTTTGGAGCTGATTGTTTGTTTCGTTATAGTTATCTATTTGTGTTTCTGTTATTTTCAATTTCGCCATAACTTACATATCTCCGTATATCTCAGCACAAACAGATTTCAGCTCGTTTTTTACATTCTCTAAAATTTCTGCCTTATCGACCTTTAAAGAATCTGATAACAGTTCTTTCGACTCTGTATCTATTCCGAGTTTTTTGTATAAATCCTCATGAAGTTTTGAAATATTGTTATAAATATTATCAATATTAATTTCATTATTGTTGTTAATTGCTTGTGCTAATATCCCGATAACTCCGCTGTCTTTAAGTAATTCTTTCTCGTTAACAAAAGGTTTGGTTTCATTGTTTATGCGAAAAACACAAACATTTTTATCATCTGTTTCACCAAAGTTCTCTGAATATTCTTTTATCAAACTGTCAGTTTTTAATAATTCTGTATAAGCTCTGCTGACTCCTTTAAGGGTTATATCATATAATGTTAATTCTACCTCTGATGATTTATTGTTAACAGTATTTGATATTTTTTCAAATACTTCAAGTTTATTTTCAGACTCACAACAGTCAATCCCAATTTTTTCAAACCTGACAACATCTGTCGGAATAAATTCAAGATTAATGATTGATTTGTTCTCAACTTGCGCATAATAACAACCATGTGCGCCTGTTTCTTTTTTGGTTCTGGCTTGCGGAGTTCCGCAATAAACCATTTTTTCTTCTTTTATTTCCGGAATATGAATATGCCCCAGTGCATAATAATCATAACCTAAGGTTCTTAATTCCTCTCTTGATACAGGTGAGTATTTAGAGTCAGTTTTGTCTAAATCACAATGAATAAGTCCTATGTTGAACACCTTTTCATCATCTTTTGTTAGTTTCGGGAGATAATTTACAGGATTATCAAGTTCTTCTGTCGGAAAGCTCAAAGCGTGAATATTGTATCTGTTTTCTCTAAAAGTTTTGCAATTGATATCTTCATTCACTCCGACAATATTAATAACTCCGTCATTTTTGTAATAAGAAAGGTTGTTTTTATACATTTCAATTGGGTCGTGGTTTCCGCAGATAATATAGGATTTTATCCCATTTTCTGCCAGTCGTTTAAGCCCGTTTAAAAAACATAGTTTTGCGCTCAAATCGTGTTCGTCATTGTCAAAACTGTCACCTGAAATTAATACAAAATCCACATTTTTTAATAATGCAAGTTCGATTATTTTATTGAAAGCTAGTCTGCCTGCATTATTACAGATATCTGTTTTCGGATTAATCTCTGATAAATCAGAAAACGGTCTACCTAAATGGATATCCCCTGTGTGTATAAACGAAAACTTCATAGAACTATTTTACTTCAATATTTTAAATTAGTAAATTGGTAATAAATAAAGGAGTATATGTAGAGCAAATGTGGTTTAAAGATGTCAAAATTTTATTTGCGGTTGGTTAACAAAAGTAAACCTAAAAACTAGCATTAATTACTGTAATGAGAAAATTACTTTTTAGATAGATTTTTACAACTTTGTTTTTTAATTTTTCCAGATATCGATAAAACTTAATTTATTGCCAGCACTTTACTTTCAAGAGGGATTCCTGTAAAATATGTTCAGGCACAATTAGGACATAGTACTGCAAGAATGACATTAGATACTTATGCAAGTTTTATGCCAAGTGTAAAGTTTGATGCGTTAGATTTATTAGACAAAATTGATAATAAAAATCGCAGAAAAATAGCAGAAAAAACTAAAAGATAGTCATATCAATGGAGAGGTGTCCGAGTGGTTTAAGGTGCAAACCTGGAACGTTTGTGTGGGGGAAACTC
>CACZPS010000156.1 GCA_902783125.1 uncultured bacterium
AAAAAAAAATACCGGCAATAATTGTCGGTATTTTTTGTATTCATAACAGAATTATTCTTGAATATCTTTTATGCTTAAAGCGATTCTGTGTTCTTGAGGAGTAAATCTCTTGATAAGAACTTTAACTTCATCGCCAACCTTGAATAAGTTAAACGGGTTAACGTTTTCATCGCTCATTTCAGCAACAGGTAACAATGCTTCAACCCCAGGGAAAATATTAATAAATGCACCAAAAGTAGTGATTTTATTAACTGTACCTGTAACTACCTGACCTTCTTCAAATTGACCTTCAATTTGTTGCCAAGGATTTTCGCCCATTCTCTTTAATGATAATGAAATTCTCTTTAATTCCATATCAATCTTGATGATTTTAACTTCAATAGTATCACCTAATGTAAGAACATCAGACGGGTGTTTGATTCTTTGCCAAGAAATTTCAGAGATAGGAAGCAAACCATCAATGCCGTTGATATCAACGAATGCACCAAAGTCTGTGATTCTTACAACTGTACCTGAAACGATTGAATCTTCTTCCAATGAAGAAAGAACGTTATCAACAACTTGATCTCTTTGTTCAGCAACAGCTTGACGTTGAGAAAGGATAAGTTTGTTTTTCTTTGGATCGGCTTCAAGAACTTTAACTTCAATTTTTGTATCAACAAGTCCGTCAAACGGAACGCCTGTTCTGAGTTGTGATGATGGAATGAAGCCTTTAAGATCAGCAACATCAACAAGCACACCGCCCTTAACAGTTTTTTCAACTTTTGCAAGGATTGTATCACCTTGTAATTTTGCATCATTTAATTGAGCCCAAGCCTGTGCAAATGCAATTCTCTTTAATGATAATTGCATAGCTTCTTCGTTGTCTTCTTCTTTTAATACATAAAATTCTCTGATATCACCGACTTCAAGAGTTTCTTCCGATGACATTTCTTTTTCAGGTAAAAATGCTTCCATTTTAGCACCTTTTACACTAACCAAATATCCGTCATTTTCTTTTCTGATAACAGTACCTTCAACGATATCTGCTACTGCATGTTGTTTTGACAATGAATCTTCCAATAATTGTTCAAATTCATCTAATGTTTTTTCCATAGTAACCATATTTATATTCCTCCTTTTAATTTTTCGACTACTTTTTCTATAACATTTTCAGGGGTCGAAGCTCCTGCTGTTACTGCAATGTTATTGGACTTTTCTATTATATTTTTATAATCTTCTAATTCTTGAACATTTTCTATATGAATGGTTTGCGAAGACTCTTTCAGTATTTCTGCCAAATGTGTTGTATTTGCGCTTTTCTTAGAGCCTACAACAATCATTAAATCATTTTCTTTTGCAAGTTCTCTTGCCTCTTTTTGACGCATAGAGGTACTCTGACAGATAGTATTTTTTATTCTTAATTCTTTAGAAATCGGGGTTAAGTATTTCACAATTTCCTGTAAATTTTCTAATCTCTGTGTTGTTTGAACAACTACTCCGACTTTTTTGTGTTTTTTTATCTGTTCTTCATAAGATTTTAACAGCTCAGGGGAACTTGCAACTACAACGTTGTTACTGTATAATTCGGCATTTGCCTTGATTGCAACAACTTCAGGATGCTCAGGTTTTCCTACAATAACAACAAAATAATCTTCTTTTGCAAGTTCTATTGCCTGTTGCTGAACTTTTTTTACATCTAAACAAGTTAAATCAACAATTTCTAATCCTGCATTTTTTATGTCTTCAAATACTTTTGGTGATGCACCATGGCTTCTTATTACACAAATCCCGTCGGAATTTTTTGGAATTTCATTAACTGTTTTAATCCCCATTTTATCAAGCTCTTGAATAACCTGAGTATTATGAATAAGTTCACCAAGTACATATATATTCTTATCAGGGTTGTCGGCTTTTAATTTTTTAACGGTATCAACAGCACGTTTTACACCGTAACAAAAACCTGCAAATTTCGCTAATTTTATATCTTTCGTAGTGTTCAAATCTTTTAAATTATATTGGAACTCATAAATTTAAGGTTATATATTTACCCCTTATATATTTACCCCTTATATATTTACCTCAGCCCCATAACCTTTCATAAGAACTAGAGATATTATCTCAGTGGAATTATCAAACCATAAACAAATCTTAATTTCAAGCATATTTATAATAAATAAGCAAGTATAAATACAAATATGTAAAATATTGCAAGTGTTTTTAAAGTTATATCCTTCATATAAATAATAGGATCGTCATTATTATTTGAAAAATTTATTAAGTGTAACAGTCTGAAAACCAATAATGTAAAAGGTATAGTTGTTAAATATAAATATCCTGTCCCCGCTCTTAAAACAGTGATTTCGTCCATTGTATAGGTGAAATAAAATGATATTGACAATATTGCGCAAACCAAAATAAATTGATTAAGAGCATTGATATTAAACCCTTTTATTGATTTTCTACACTCGTTTTCCCCTAATAATTGAAGTTCCATTTTTCTTTTAGTAAAAGTAAAAAACATTGAGCCAAAAAATGTCATAAGTATTACAAATGCAGACGGAATAACATTTATTGCGAAACATCCCGCAATTATTCTAAATATAAATCCAAACGAAATACAGGCAACATCTATGATTGCAATGTCTTTGAAATACAAAGAATAAAGTATATTCAATAGAAAATATAAACCTACCATTGATGTACAACGAAGATTTATGGAATTTGATAATAAAACGCTAAATATCAATAATAATAAAAGCATAAATATTGCAAAGGGTTTTGAGATTCTTCCGCTTGCTATTGCCCTGTTGCATTTTATAGGGTGTTTTTTATCTTTTTCTATGTCGATAATATCGTTTAAAATGTATACAGCTGAGGATATAAAACAAAAGGATATCATTGCTGTTATACATTTATAAAACAAATCGACATTTGCATAATTCATAGAAAAAAATAAAGGAAGTATGACAATAATATTTTTTATGTAATGATTTATTTTTAATGTTTTTAATATATCTTTTATCATAATATCTCCAACACTACGCAGATACAAAACGATACATGCAGCCGACTATAAAATACAAAACAATAAATGCCCAATATAGAGTTAATCCAAATGCGTAAGAATCGTTTATTACTATATTATTTGCTTGTTTTAAGAAAATATTTTTAAATAATTTAACAGCTCCTGACAACATTCCTATTATTATTACTGATATACAAATACAGAAAAGATATGAATGAACAGGAGTATCATAATTTAATAAAAAGTTATGAATTTTAAACAAATTGCAGATATTTATAGATATTTCATAGATTAAAAAACTTCCGATAATTGTATTTCTGATTTTAGGATTAAAGTTGTCGTATAAAAGTCCCAGTATAATAATCAAAAACGGAAAGTAATTTAACGCAAAAAGTGCACATTCATAACTGTAAAATGAATAATTAAAAAAGGTATATAGTCCGACAATGAATAATAAAAGATTTATAATAATTCTATTGTTGTATTTTTTATTATTTTTTATATAAAATCCCAGCGGAAGTAAAAATATTATAATTGCAGGGAAGTATCTGACAATATTTTGTTTATCAAGGGTTAAATATCTTGGTAAATATACCTGAGTTCCGTCTTGTTTTTCAAACTCGTTAATTTCAGAAGTTGGAGCAGATTTTAAGGAATATAACGGTTCAACATAAGTACCTTTTAATGTTGTTAAAATTTTGCCATTCTCGTAACCTATTCTTACATGCCCGACTCCGCTTGTTCGGTGTTTTATATTAAATACGTAAGTTTGGCATTGTAATAATATTAATATCAATAAAGCGATTATGCTCGCTATTTTTAGAGTTTCTGCAATAATCTTTTTCCACTGTTTTTTATATGTTTTGCATAGCAAGAACAAGATAAAGATTCCGCAGCTTACTATGTTTATCAAATTTATTCCGTAACCGATAACTGATAATAATATCAATATAATGGTTTCTTTTAGCTCAAGTTTATCTTCAATATTATTGTAACAGTGAAAAAAATAACTTAAAAACAGAACTTGCCCGAGCGCCGCAAATACATATACTTCCGTAAACGAAGTGAGTAATAATACTGTATAGCTAAACCCGTACATTAACGTTAATAGCAAAGATATATCTTTTTTACTTGTAAGAAAAAATATTATTTTATAAATAATCACAACTGTAAAACTTTGTAATATTGACTGCAAAAAGACAGCTACAAGTTTAGGATTGTTGATAAAGTTCTTAAATAAAAATATAAAAGGATTAATAAGTATATGAATTGTCGGATGCTTCATTGCGGCAAATCTGTCATGAATGTATAATTGCCAATACGCTGCACCTGAATCTATTGAATAAATTAAGTCATAATTTAAGCTATTTATGATATCTGAAAAATAGGTCAAAAACAGCCCAAAGGATAAATATAAAACGGCGAAGCAAAAAAACAGAATACTACATGTTTTTTGATTAAAAAAATCTTTAATATTTATCTCTTTTACTATACTTAAAGCATCTTTCATTTCTTCCGCCTCTTAAAATAATACACTATTATAATAGTATAGAACAAACATATTTAATAGTATACAATCCCTATATGAATGACTATAGGGATATTCTCAAGAAGATTGGATTAAATTTTCGGGTTGAGCGCACAAAGCAGATGCTCTCACAGGAAAAATTTGCTGAAATAGCCAATGTACATATGAATTATATTGGAAAGATTGAGCGTGGAGAACAAAATCTTACTATTAAAAAAATTGTTAACTTGACTAACGCATTGAATATTCCTATAAATAAAATTTTTTATTTTTAAAAATATTCAAAGATTATTAATATATGTCGTTCAAAAATTTATTGGATATTTTTTTAAACATGTGTAAGAATATTGGCAGAAATGTCTCTTTTACTTATCTCCGTGAGCGCTCCTTGGCTTGCGGGGTTATTTTATTATATATATCATTGAATATCTCGTACTAATATTTATATTTTATTAGTCCTTTTTATTTTTTACAAAAATTTACAAAAAATAAACATGCTATTTGAGGGTTAAATAATAAATCTTTATAACACCCTTAAATAAAAGTTTTCCCAAAAAAATAAAAATGATATATTATATTTAATTTTTAATAAAACAATCAAAAAATAGATTAATATAAACTTTATATTTGTAAAAATAATAGCAATTTTTATTTTTACCCTCTTTTAATTATATATGAAGGTTGTTATAATCTCTTATACAGTGAGTAGTGATTAGTGAATCTTGAGTAGATACTAATTGCAAAAATAATTCAATTCACAATTCACTGTTTACTTGGAAGATGTTTGTGTATTAGAAAATAACAGATAATTTAATGATAGATCGAATTAGAACAAATAGTAATTCAAATAATATTCAATTCAGCAACACCCAAAACAAGATAAGACAAAGCAGTCCGAATTTCAAAGGTGGCACATTTCGCAGGGTACTTGATGCGGGGATAAAATACGCATCAAAAGGACTTCAGGCATGTGAAAAGAACCCAATGGTTAATGTTGCAGCTATTGATGTTATCACTGCAATTGGGCCAAGAAGTATCTGGGAATCTTTTACAAATATTTTTGCTGGTTTTGAAGCATTTCGCAGAGAATCCTCGGGGCTTATTGTCAACTGTTTAATTCCGGGGTTTGTTGCGTTAGGTGCAGCGAAGGCTGTTAATAACATGATTATGGGTAATAAGGCTGATTTGTCATCTTGCTGGGCAGGTAATGATGCTATTGATACAATATCTGATTATTATAACAAAGCAGAAGGAACTCAAGCATTTAATGATGGAATGGCTAAGTTTAATGACGCTAAAAAAGCAAAAGTTTACGCTACACATTATAATATGTTATCTGATGCTCAAGGTTTTGATGGAAGTGTTTCTACCAAGTTTAACGAAATTAAAGATTTAGATATTTCTCAAACCGCAGAAAAATTAACCGAAGCGACTTTTGAAGAACAAAAACACTTGACCTTTAAAGAAAAATTACAAGCAATTAAAAAAGATATACAGAGAATCTTCTCAGGCGAAAAGAAAACAATAAAGCCTAAATCAAAGATTGACAGTGCTTTTGAAGAAATGTCATCTAAAACACATATAGCAGAAAATGTTAAATTTGGCTCCGGAGAAAAAACTGTTGTATCTGATTTGAAATCTGCAATGAAAAATACAACGGGTATTTTAAAAGGATTCTTAGCTGACGGTGTGGAAAACGCGGAACAAGTCGGAGCATTTGCGAAAAAAGCTAAAAAACTTGTCGGGGTAAAAAGTGGTATTGCAATGGTCATCATTCTTCCGCTTGCTGCCTCTATGCAATCTATAAACAGATGGATAACAACAAAAATGTCAGGAGTGAAGGGCGCTCCGATATACGATGATTACGGAAAAGGTGCAGGGGTAGGGGTAAATGGTGATAATACTGCCGCAGGGAAGCCTGAAAAAACTCCTGAGGAGTTAAAAGCAAAAAAAAATGATTTAATTAAACAAAAGTTTATTTCGGTAGGTTCAATTGTCGGATTAGCATTATTATCAATGATGAAACTGCCTACTTTAAACAACCTTAAGAGTATTTTCCAATTCAAAGGACAATTCCCGACAATGGATCAAGCAAGAGCTATTTCGACCTTTACTTTCGGCTCACGTATGGCTGTAGCTGAGGATAAAAATGAACTTGCGGAAGCAACCGTTCGTGATGATGTTACTTTTGCGAGCATGTATTTCTTAGGCGATTATGCAGCTAAAGGTTACGCATCTTATCTTGAAAATAAAGACGGTGTAAAACTCTTAAACAGACCAAAACAAGTTGATAAAAACGCGAATATCTTCAAAAAATTCGGGAACTGGGTTGTTAATACAAGATTAAAATCCACTGATGAATTGGTAGCTGACGGCAAAAGAAGTCTTGAAGATATGAAATTTTTAAGAAACCAATGTCAAATGGTCAACCTTGGCTCATCACTGCTAATTCTCGGATTATTAGTACCTGTATTTACAAGGTTAAAAACAGAACGAAATCATAAAAAAGAACTTATGGCTAAAATGGGTGTAGAAAATACCACAAATGTTAACGAAAATGTTACAAAAGAAAATAAAAATAGCAATTTTTCTTTTTCAGGAAACTTTAATAACATGAGAACAAGTGCTGATAAAAGCGAAACATTCCAATTATTTAAACAACGTGTAGAAGGCAACTAAAACAATATGAAGGTTAATTTATCTCAAAATATTCAACAAAGTAGTTTATTGAGAAAAAATCAAAAAGCTAACAATCAAAATAACGCTCAAAATAATAACGTATCATTTAAGGGTGCAGGTTTTACAGCGTTCTTAGATTACCTTGCAACTAATCCTGTTTGGGGTGCAACTGCAACTGACGTTGGATTTATGGGAACTCCTACTACAAGTATGGAAATTTATCGCAGAGGTTGGGGTTATGGTTTTGAAGCCGGTTTCAGAGAATATACATCTACTCTTAATGATGCTTCTGTCGGTTTATACGGTCTTGGTGCAGGTACTTTACTTGCAGGCATGTTAAAAAAAGACGGAGTAACTAATCCTCAGAGAATTTTTGCATCAAACGAATCTATTGATGTTCACTCAGAAATTTGGAAAGCAAGTAATGGTGATGTTAATAAATATATTGAGAATTACGTTGATAACTTAAGAGGTTATAATCCAAACAGTCCGTTAGCTGATACGGAAGGTTACGTAAAAGTTGCCCAAGACTGTAAGCAAGATATTATTGATGATATGAAAACCTTAGCTAATGAGAAATTGGACAAGGCTGAACGAAAAAAAGTCACTCAAAGGTTAAACGCAAGACTTGTAGAGGCAACAGGTTCAGAATCAGAATTAGTATTAAAATATGGCGATAAAGTTAATACCTCATCTGTAACAACAGTGACCGATGATTTTTACAGAATGACAAAGGCACTAAAAGAAACAGGCGAAGTATCTAAAATAGAAAAATTTGCATCAAAACTAAAAGCATTCGGGAAAGGCAGAGCATTATTGGGGCTTGGTGCTGCAATGCTTATCTCTGCAAGTTTTCAACCGATAAATGTTTGGATGACAAAGAAAAGAACAGGCTCTGACGGATTTGGCGGTGATAAATCCAGAGCAAAAGATACATCTGCAGCATTTACTGCCAAAAAATTAGCATCAATTGGTGCTATGAGCGGAATTATGCTTGCAACTTTAAAGGCTAAACCATCACAATTCTTAGACAAAATGTTATTCAAAGGTACAGCGCCTACGATTGACCAGTTCAAAGGCTTGTACGGTATTACTATTCTTTCAAGAATGTGGATGGGCA
Source organism: uncultured bacterium (assembly GCA_902783125.1). Classification (GTDB taxonomy): domain Bacteria; phylum Cyanobacteriota; class Vampirovibrionia; order Gastranaerophilales; family Gastranaerophilaceae; genus UBA2883. Next base: position 8,335 of record CACZPS010000156.1, read on the forward strand.
GAGATAATGATGAACTCAGAGAAATTAATATCAAAAGTATTTTAGGATACCTAAACTGGTTAGTTCTCGGTAACTTCGTAGAAAAAGGGGTTACAATGGCATTTGAGAATAAAAATAATCCTATTCTCAAATACAACGAAGAAACCGCTAAAAACGGGTTCTTATACAAACATTTCGGAAAAGGTATTGATAAATTCTTCAACAGCAGTTTGACTTCCCGCAGAGAAATGGTGACGGAAGAATTAAGGAAAAATGGCATTTCTACCGTTGCAGAGGATGGTTCTGCAAAATCAATGAAACAATTACTAAAAGATGCTGAAAAATTGGCTAATAATAAAGCATTAATGAAAAAATTAAAACTCAAAAAATATGCTCAACTTGCGGGTTATTTATATTCAGGTATTGTCCTAGGAGCCGGTGTTCCTTATCTGAACATATCTGTTACTAATAATGTTACCGCTAAAAGAAATGCTAAAAAAGCTCACGAAGTAGCTTTAAATAATGTAAAAAATCATTTCTTTGATAGCAAAATAAAAGACACTTCTTTTGCAGAAATGAAGAACGATTATAAACAAAGTGCTTAATATACAAAAGTATTGGAATGTATGATATATCGGAGTCAAGGTGATTGGCTCCTTATTTTTTTATATACTAACAATATTTATCACTTATTCACATTCATTTTTAAAGAGCAGATGTCACGAAGTGACAGGATAGATAGATTATTCTTTAATTTAATTTTTAAAAATTTTTACTAAAAAATCTTAAAATTCTTTTCTTTGCTAAGTAGAGATAGTTTTCCATAAATACATAATTCAAACTAATCTATCCCCAAAAATTGTTTTGCTATATTAATTTCATCAGATTTTGTCAGAGTCGGAGTTTTTAATTTTTGTTTTAAAATATATTCAAAACATTCGCTGAATTTATTTGACGGTTTTATTCCAAGACTAATTAAATCTTCACCTGTTAGGGATATTTTTATATCTTTTAGTTCAAAGAACTTTAGCCCTAACAATGACCCTGTTACAATTGTATATAACAAAATACTCTCTTTTTGTTTATCAAAAAATGATTTATATATTGAATAACTGTCATCTTTTATATCAAGTGAAATTAATTTTCTGTAATCATCAATAACTTTCTTTTCTTCTTTTGTTAGCGGTAAATTTTCTATATCAGGGTGCCAGCCCGTATATACAATCCAGATATTATTTACCGGATATTTCGCTAAAAGTGATTCTATATCAAATTTTGGCGGATTAACGACAGTTTTCCCTATCAATTTGTATATTTTTTGAGATACAAATCGATCAAAACATTCCTGTTTATTAAGATTAAATGTTTCCATTAGTTCTTTTTTTAGTCTTTTGAAACTTAAATCATAATTAATGTTATTCAAATAATCATCTTGAAGTTTTCTTGTATAATCATCAAGCTCAAACCCAAACCGTACTGCAAATTTAAGCCCACGGACAATTCTTGTAGGATCATCTATAAAACTGTCTTTATGCAAAACCTTAAGCAGTTTTGATTTTATATCATTCAAACCGCCGGTATAATCAATAATTTCACCCGTAAGAGTTGATTTAGCAAGAGTATTTACAGTAAAGTCACGACGAAGCACATCTTTTTTTAAGCTGCATCCAATATCTGAAACAACAGGTAAATGCCCTTTTTTTTCATAAGTTTCATCTCTTGTAGAAGCTATATCTATTTCTTTACCATTAATAAGTAATCTAACAGTTCCGAAATCCTTATTGATTTTGATACATTCTTCTAATCTTCCGAATTTTTCAATGGCATTTCCCTGATATGTTAAATCAATATCAAAACCAGAAATCCCTAATATTTCATCTCTAACAATTCCGCCTATATAATACAAATTTTTATCTTTGAATATTGAGTCAAGCATAGCTTAATTTTATCATGTATAATTTATTATTAAATGTTTTGAATAAAAATATGCCATATATTTTTAAATTAATTAAAGATATTAACAAAAATATATGGCATATTAGCTCTATCTATATAATAAACACAGACCATAGGATGGATATAATCCATTCATAAAATTTTTTATTATGCTTTGTAATCAAGTTCTTTTTTTAATTGAGCTTCTGAGTGTTTCTTCCAAGCTGTAGCCATTTTATACATCAGCTGAGATTTAATACTCATTGTCTCATTTTTTACATCTTGTTGATGCAAAGCATTAAAATTGGTTTCCCCAGCCCCAATGTTTCTTATGCCGGAAAGCATAGCATTGTTAGACTGCATCATAGCTAACCCTGCTCTATGTTGAGCATTTATAGCCTGAAATGTAGCAATTGCTGAAACTAACATCTAACATCCTTCACAAATAATATTATACGCATGTAAATCTTATCATATTATTGTATTTTTGACAACTATTCTTTTGGCTATATTAACTCTTGTTTACAATTCATATAAAAGTTTTAAAAATAATAAATTTAAGAACCCTTTACCAGATATAGTTATAACACAATTTGTGTTCCTATCATTATTTTATGTGAGTTACCCGCAATACTATCTTCTCTTAATGTATAATTTAATATCAGTTTTAGCGCCTGACCTTTAATAAAATAGTTTACCCCTGCTGTATATTCTCTTGTGTGGTGGTTTGAATCACGACAATTTGGGATAAAATCATCAAACCTTGCAACAAGCTGAAGTTTTTTTGTTAAATCATAGTAGATTGTTGTATAATACCCTCTGGCATGGATGTTTGCAGCACCCATTCTGCCGTTATATCCGTCACCGTTAGCTATCTCGAAATCTGCTTTGAACTTTTTATATTTATAAGATACATAAGCCCCTACACAATTATAATTAAAATGCCGTCTGCCTGATGTTATTCCCCCGCCGATTTTTAACGTGCCATACCGTCCATCCGTTTTCCCCAAAGGTTTAAAATTAACCCATCCGCAAAACTCTGCTCCTGGGAAAAAAGATGTGAAATAAGTTCCTGATGAATTTAGTGCGATATCATAATCCATTAAAGAATATTCTCCTGATAATCTTGCACCTACTTTTCTTATATTCCCAAATTGTCTGCTTATTTGGGAACGGGCATAAAACGGAATCAAAAGCTCACTCCAGCTTCCTTCTTCACCTGTATGTGTTCGAGTATTCCCAAGCGTTAAAACGGCATGCTTATTAAATCGATGTTTTATGTATACATCAGAAAATAAATTCTGCATAAATGTAAATTCTTTTTGCGGAAGATATCTTGTGGTGATAACAAAAGACGTTTTTTTATTTTTAAAAGAACCATGCAGTCTGGTTTCCATAATATCATAATTCATTTTAGTACTATTATGTCCACCCGTAAAAGTTTCTGTTAATCCGCCTCTCCATAACCCACGAATACCTATATTCTCAAGAGGACCTTTTTCAATTTTTTTTGTTAAAATATTCTCAAGCAGTGCTTCAATATGTTCATTATCACTAACTTCAAGATTAAATATATCATGAATTTTATCGTGAAGTGTTTCGTGAACAGTCATAGTTTGAGGGTTTGTATCTGTTTCTGTATTGTTCTCAATATAATCTTCCTGAATAACTTCAGTCTGAAATGGGGTTTCTTCATGTTCAAGTACAATTTCATCAAGTATTTTTGCATTAACCGGTAATATGCTAAAACAAAAAAATAACCAAGCTAATATAAAAACTATTCTTGTTCCTATATCCATAATAAAAGTATAATAAAAAAAAGGTAAATGTGAACAAAAACCCTAAAACAGACTTTTTTACTTTATCAGGTTTTAGGGTTTTACTTAACTTTTTATGCTTATTTACTTTTTACGTTTCTTTTCTTTAAAGAACTTTTCTTTCTTTTCTTCATTATTAGAAGGGTTTTCGTCCTCATCTACATCATCGGCACCGTCATCTTCATCTACGTCATCATCATCAGACTCAATATCGTCATTTTCCCCTTCATCATCGTCTTCATCATCATCAGACTCAATATCGTCATTTTCCCCTTCATCGTCGCCTTCATCATCATCAGACTCAATATCGTCATTTTCCCCTTCATCGTCGTCTTCATCATCATCAGACTCAATGTCGTCATTTACCCCTTCATTGTCGTCATCTGTGTTATCATTAGAGTCAGAGTCATTTACCCCTTCTGCATCAAGAATTGCTTGAATTTCTTCTTCACTTTTTGCCCTAATAACAGGAATTGACAGCATAAGCGCCATTTGTTCATCTTCATGTTCAAAACTCAAATCAAGAAGTTCTCTATCAAGTTCCAAATATTTAGATAACAAATCTATAAGTTCTTTTCTCATTCTGTCCATTGTTGCAGGAGTTAGGTTTGTTCTGTCTTGCATGAGAACGAGTTTTAATCTGTTGCAAGCGACATCTTTGGCATTTTCTGTTTTATTATCAGTTTTATTAAAAAAACTTAAAACTCTGTTATAAAGGTCGGCAAAAATATCTTTCATCTTTATACCTTACCTTTCATAAAAAAATTTTTTATCTTATCAATAAAACTTACTTTCGGGTCAAGATCCAACAAAGGAACATCATTACCCATAATTCGCTGTGCAACATTTCTGTATGCCTTACCCGCCATAGCATCTTCATCATTAACAATAGGTTCACCCTTGTTTGTTGATGTTATAATTCCCGTGTCTTCCGGAATAACACCGATAATTTCTGTCGAAAGAATATCTTTAACATCATCAACACTCATCATATCATTTTGTTCAATAAGTTTTGGACGAACTCTATTTAATAACAATTTATAACTTTCGATTTCTTCTTTTGATTCCAATAGCCCGATAATTCTGTCAGCGTCACGAACAGCAGACATCTCAGGAGTTGTAACAACAATAGCTTCAGTTGCGCCCGCTACAGCGTTTTGGAAACCTTGTTCTATCCCCGCAGGACAATCTACTAAGACGAAATCATTTTTCTTTTTAAGTTCTTCACAAATTTTTTTGAGTTGATCAGCGTTAACTGATGTTTTATCTCTTGTTTGGGCTGCAGCCAAAAGGGCAAGATTAGGATTCTTTTTATCCTTAACAAGTGCTTGTTTAAGTTTACATCTTTCTTCTACAACGTCAACAATGGTATAAACAATACGGTTTTCCAACCCTAAAAGCAAATCTAAGTTTCTAAGCCCGATATCCGTATCTATTAAAACTACTTTGTTACCTAATTTTGCAAGAGCAGTACCAATATTGGCACTTGTAGTTGTTTTACCGACTCCGCCCTTACCTGATGTTATTACTATTACTCGACCGGCCATTAATCTTCTCTCCTTAATGTTTTATAAATTACAATTTGTTCGTTTTCAATTCTTGCTTCTTCCGGTGTAAATTCATTTGATTTTTGCACATAAGGTACATTCACCGTATCATTTCTGCGAGAATAAAGGTTTGCTATCCTTAACTGTATCGGGTTAAGTTTCAAAGCTCTTACTTTTGCGTCAGTGTTACCTTTAGCACCGGCATGAACAATTCCGCCTAAAATCCCCCAAACAGTAATATCACCTGTGGCATTAATTTCACTTCCGGGGTGTGCATCACCTATTAAGAATATATTACCTTCATAAGAAACCGTCTGTCCTGAACGTAAAGTCTGGGTCAGATACAACGTATCCAAATCAGAAGTGTTTGATTTTATAAGTTCAATACCTTCAGGTGTAATTCCTTCGGTATCAAGCAGTACATATTTTTTTTCTTCTGATTTTTCTACCATATCTGTTGATTCATACTCATTAAATTTATCGTCCTCCTGAATAGGTGTAAACGAATTTTCAGGTTCTTCATTTTTAATTTCTTCATGTTTTATATCTTCATTTGAATGTTCCTCAACAGAATTAAGTTTAGCATTAACCTCACTAATACTTTTTCCAAAAGTAACATCCAACGCATCTTGAATATCTTCATGAGTCATTTCTTTATCTAACGAATCATAAATATTAGCAACTTTTTCTTCTTTTGTCAGTTCTTTAGATTCTTCAGCATCTTCAGAGTCTGCTTCATCTAAAAATTCTTGTGTTTCTTTTTCAAGATTTTCATCTTGAATTTCAGCAAGAGTTTTTGTATCTGTAACAAAATCTCCGATAGAATTCATTTTTTTTAGTTGAGCAAAAGAGTTAAGTTCTTCTGAATTGTCAGATGAGCTTATAGCTTTTTCTTCGTAAGATTCTTCTACTTGCAGGTTAAACTGTTCTGAGCAGCTTGGATTTAAAATTTGCGGTTTCCCGACAGATAAGCCAAGTCCCATTGCAGAGTTTTCCGTCATTTCGGAGGTGGTTTCAATCCCTTCTAAAGAAGATTGCATAGCCTCTATCAGAGCTTTTATACTTAACAATTGCGATTGTTTTAAATCAATACTTCCTAAATTAAGATGCAAGATTTTATTTTCAGCACCGTTAGATTCAAGCACATCAGTAATTTTCATTCCTAAATCAGATATATTTGCTGCATTACTTAAATCAATCGTAAGTTTTTCTTTATTGGAATTCATCATAATCTAATTACCCATATAAACTAATACAACTATAGAATATCGTAAATAAATTTCTTGTTCAAGTAATGTGTAAATTATTGTGTAAACATTGAAATATGTATTTTTTAAGAAAATAGTCCCAAATCCTCATAATTAAGTATGTTTTCTTTCATATAAATAGAGGTTTACTTTTTATTAAAAATAATTAAATAATGGATATATGATTAAAAGATTTGTAATTATTTTAATTTCAGTAATGTTTGCAAGTGGGGTTATTACATTTGCGAGTGATGACTGGTCGGATTACAGCGGCGTTGATAATGCTTGGGACGGACAAAAAACTATCACTAATAAACAGTTTGAAGAAACAATGAATGCTTTGCAAGCAAAATCAAAGAAAAAAGAGGCTAAAAAAAGAGAAAAAGCTATAAAAAAGCTAAAGGGTTCAAGTTTGACACCGGAACTTGATCCTCATAATGAAGAATTGATAAACGAGCAGCCTGATGAAACTATCGAAGATTTGCAATTAATAAGTATTCCTGTCGATTTTATAGTTAACGGGAAACTGATTGATAGAGGATTTTACAAAATTGAGGGTGAAAAAAAATCGGATGGAGTTTATATAAATCTTTATCAGGCACATACTTTAAAAGCAAAAATAAAAGCTAGAGAAACAAAGGATGATTTTAATGAAGAATATATAAAATTTGCAAAAGTTTTGCCGTGTAACGATCATCAGATGAAAATAATTTATGGCTGCGTTGATTTTAATGCCTTTGTTTATATTACTTTTATTGAACCAGAGGGTTAAATTACAAAAATTCATAATACTGCTAATGAATTATTTTTAAATAATACAAATGATATATCATATATTATGTTAAATTATAGTTTAACGAGTTTCACTCGCTGAACTATAATTTACATTTATCTTATTTCCATTTATAATAATTATGTAGTAAAAACAAAAGGATTTTGAAATGACAGAAGAAGAAAAAATCGATATTATTGAAACAGTTGACGAAGAAGGAAATCCAATTTCTTTCAAATTATTTGATGTAATTGAATTTAACGAAAAAGAATATGCAATGCTTTTGCCGATGGACGAAGAAGACAGTGATGATCCGGAACTTGTTCTTATGAGATTAGTAACGGATGGTGAAGATTATGCGTTTGAAACGATTGATGACGAAGATGAATTTAACGCTGTTTCAGATTATATTATTTCATTAGAGGAAGAAGTTGAAGAATAAATGTTTGAAAAGTTTACGGAATTAGCAATAAATACGGTATATGATGCACAAAATTGTGCAATAAAACTTGGGTGCTCTGAGGTCTATGTCGAACATCTTTTTTGGGCTGTAGTAAATAATGCAAAAGGAATATCACTCAGGATGTTCCGAAATTCCGGGATTGAACCCGATAAAATTGAAGAAGATATCAAATCCTATGTTTCACCTACCTCAAAAAGTTTTGTTGTTGTTCCGTTTAATAATGAATTTAAAGATTTATTGAAACAAACTCTTGATTTAGCTTCTAAATCAGGTAACAGTAATATTTTGTATGAACATTTGTTTTATGCATTATTAAATTCTAAAAATAGTAATATACATCAGATTTTAGATAAATATGAATTTGATATATTAAAAGCAAAAGATATTTTGGCACGACTGGTTCAAAAAAAGATTAAAAAAATCTCACACCCCGAAGGAGAAGAATCAAGCGAAGTAAGAAAAATTGATGAAATATACAAAAACTTTGAAAAATCAGCCATATTTTCAAAAGCAATTTCAAAGCTGACAACTTCCGGTTATGAGATTATGGGAACAGAACAAATCGTTTCATCAATTCTTGAAAACTCAGATTCAGAATTAACACAAATATTAAAAGAATACGGCATAACTCCACAAACTTTTGATGAAAAATTATCCAGCCTAAAATCAAGAGATGCGGAATTTGCGGGCAAAAAAATAGTCTTTACTCCTAATGCTTTTTGGGTTATGAATAAAGCGTTACAGGTTGCAAAAGAATTAGGCTCATCAAATGTATTACCTGAACACATTATCTTGGGGATTCTTGATGTAAAACGTGGAATAGCAAGCGAAATCTTTAAAGAAATGGATATTGATTTTGAAGAACTGTCAGAAAGAATTATTAAGCCTATTGAAAAACAAATGCCTGAGACTCTGATTATTTTAAAACTTGCAAAAGAAGAAGCAAGAAGAATAGGAAGAAATGTTGTCGGAACAGAAATGTTTCTGCTCGGAATTTTATCTGAAGGCACAGGTATTGGAGCAAAGGTTCTAAATAATCTGGAAATAACACTGAAAGATGCAAGAAAAGTAGTTGAACAAATAATCGGTTATGGTAACGAATATTTTGATAACGAAATAGCTTTTACTCAAAGAGCTAAAAATGTGCTTGAAAAAGCGTGGAAACTAGCGCAAGATGCAAAGAGAGAACGTATCCATTCAGAAGATTTACTACTTGCAATAACATCTGAACCGACATCACTTGCTATGAAAGCACTTGGGCAATTGGGTGTTGATGCGGTCGAAATAAAATACGGAATTTTAAAAGAATTAGAAAATTAGAGTGTTATTATGACTATTCAATCAAAAGTATCAGATTTTCTGACAGAATATTCACTATGGGATAAAGCTCTTTTGGTGGGTTTTTCCGGCGGATTTGATTCGAGCTGCCTTTTAGATGTTTTACATAAAATTTCTAAAACAATTAAACCGCTTAAAATAATCGCAATTCATTATAATCACAACTGGAGAGGTGAAAAGGCAAAACAGGAACAAGTAAATTGCAGAAAGTTTTGCCAAGAACGAGATATAGAATTTTATACGGAAACCGCTCCAAATAATGTTAAACATTCAGAAACAGAAGCAAGAGAACTCAGATATGCTTTTTTTGAACGTGGGGTAAATATATATAGGGGTAAATATAGAGAAAATATTGTTGTTTTGACCGCACACAATTATGATGACAATGCTGAAACTGTCCTTTACAGGATTGCAAAAGGAACGGGAATTGTCGGATTAAAAGGGATTTTACCAAATAGAGATAAATTTTACAGACCACTCATTAATATTTCAAGAAATGAAATTGAAAAATATTGTAAATTAAATAAAATTTATCCAAATTATGATGACTCAAATGATGACACTATCCACAAACGTAACCTAATCAGGCATGAGATTTTACCGTTACTTGAACAAATAAATCCTGATATTAAAAAATCACTAAATACTTTAAGCAAAATTGCTATTTCCGAAAGCGAGATTATTGATGAATATATTTCCAAAATTTCAGAAGATTTGTACGATAATAACACTATTAAAACCCCGATTTATAAAACACTCTCAAAACCTGTTCAACAAAAAATTATTTATAATCTAATTTATAACTCTGAATTTGACTATACAATGGAAACTATTATAAACATTTGCAACTTTATAGAACTAACTCTGTCTGAAAACAAACCGTCAAAATTTTCGCTTAATAAAAATAACTGGATTTACGCAGATAAAAATATTATTGAAATAATAAAGGAACCACAAAAAACAGACGAAACAATAGAAATAAAAACTATCGGAGAATACAGTCTTGCTGGCAACATTTTTAAGATAGATAAAGCAAAAGATTATAAAAAAACAAATACGGAACGTAAAATTTATGCGGATTTATCCGATTTTGATAAATTGTATATAAGAACACGCAGAGATGGCGACATTATTCAACCATTAGGGAGCAGTGGACATACAAAACTAAAAAAATATCTTATGTCAAAAAATATCCCTCAACATAGACGTGATGAACTTCTTTTGCTGACTGACGGAAAAGAAATTCTTTGGGTATGCGGAGTCGGAATGAGTGAAAAAATAAAAGTTAAAACCAACCCAACTCATTTTTTATCAATAAATTGAAGTAAATATATATTTTGGCACAAATATTTATAACTGCTAATGGTATTTCCCAGTAGATTTATATTATGTATTTCAAATTATAAGAATTTTAAGTTATAATTTTTTCTATGAAAGAACGCTTAGACAAAATTCTTGTAGATTTAGGTTATTTTGAGAATAAAAGTAAAGCATCCGCATCTGTTCTTGCAGGCGATGTTATGGTAAATGGCGAGATTATCAGCAAAGCGGGATATCAATTGAATCCTGAAAAAGAATATGAATTTACGATAAAATCAATGCCTTATGTATCAAGGGGCGGATATAAACTTCAAAAAGCACTTGATTCGTTTGAATTTAATCCTGAAAACAGGGTTTGTCTTGATGCAGGAGCATCAACAGGTGGATTTACGGATTGTTTACTCCAACGTGGGGCGAAATTTGTGTATGCTGTTGATGTCGGCTATGGACAACTTGCGTGGAAGTTGCGTTCGGATAATAGGGTCAAAACTATTGAAAAAACTAACTTAAAAATATGCGGGGTAAATGACATTTACGATGAGAATGAACCGGTTGCGGATTTATTAGTATCGGATATGTCGTTTATATCTTTAGAGCGTGTGCTTCCGAATCTAAAGAGGTTACTTAATCCGCAAAACCACGAAATGATTTGTCTTATTAAACCGCAATTTGAGGCAGGAAAAGAATATGTTGAAAAAGGCGGGGTTATCAAGGATAAATCCGTTCATAAAATGGTAATAAAAAATGTCATTGATTGTGCTATAGCTTTAGATTACAAAATTTGCGGACTGACTTTTTCTTCCATAAAGGGCCCTAAAGGTAATATTGAATATCTTATATGGATTAGTAATTTTGATAACAGTTCTGAAATTGAATACTGCATTGATGATGTGGTAAATAATGCACATAATACTTTAAATTAAGGTAAAATAATGGGATATTTTACTATCGGCTTATATATAATGTTTTAGAACAATTAATTTTCTAAACCTTCTAAATATTCTTTATTAAAATTAAGTGTATCCTTAGAAGCACGAATTGAGTAGATAGGTTTATTAGAAAATACATTTTGGGCTGAATTTATTATATCTTCTCTCGTTAGAGAATCAATCATTTGATATTTTTTATTCAGTTCTTCAATGCCGTTTTGAGAGTTTAGTCCTTCAGAAATTCTCATAACCTTGTTTGTTTGACCCTCACCGGAATCTAACAACTGTCGTTTTAATCCCAATTTCGCAGCTTCAAACTCTTTATCTGAAAATTCTCCGTTTAATATTTTATTTATTTGATTGTGGAAACCTTGTATTGATTTTTGGACGTTATCATAGCTTTTAAGGTCAGGACTATCCGTTGTCGTTAAAATACTGCAGAACAGTACTCCGCTATTATACGGTGAAACAACCAAACCGGATTCTACCACATATGCTAATTTTTCTTTTTCTCTCAGATTGTTAAATAATCCTGTATCATCACCTCTGCCTAAAATATAATTCATTAGTGAAGTCGCCATCATATCTTTTGGGTTATGGCTGATGTTGAATTTGTATGCTTGTACTATATCTGCTTGCGCTGTATTTGCTGTGTCAGTTATAACTTTGCTTTTGGGAGTCTTTACAAAATCATTAAATATCCTTGGAGTGTTTTTTGCAAATGTTGGCATTTCTTCAAGTTCATGAATAACAATAGGTTTAATTTCAGGATATTTATTCATAGGTAAACTTGCAGCGAAGGTCATTGAACCGTTATCAATAATATATTTGTGTAGCCCCATAACTTCTTCAAGTGTAATATTATCAAGGTTTTTTAGAATTTCTTGTCTTGAGTATCCCCTTGGTGAATCGGGAAAAATTGAATCCTTAGCATTATCAAGCGCGTTTGGCTGTTGAGTTAATAATTCTGTTTTTAAATCCTTTTTAGCTTTTTCAAAAGTTTTTTGCGAAAAATCAGGATTCAGAAGTGCATTTTTCATTATCCTTAGCGATATTGGCAAATTCTTTGCAGGAAGCTCTGCTTCATAATACATATTTTTATTATTTGCTCCGGAATATGCAGTAATATTGTTTTTATCAACAAGATTTACGACCTCATTAGAACCTTTCATAATAATTTCTTCTAATACGTTCATTACTCCCGGTTTGGTATTTGCAGGTATATTATCCGTTATATTAACAGAAAATGCCGCTATGTCTGTTTTCGAATCAGTTAAAGCAATCTCGCAATTATTTTTAAGAGTTAACTTTTCTATGCCGCTTGTGTTCATTGGAAGTCGGGGTTTAGAAGTAACAGGAGTAGTCCCTGTGAAACTTATTGATTTTGCTTTTGTATGATTTTCTGTAATATCATCTTCTTTTACACTTTCAGGATGAACAACCGCAATTGATACTTTGTTTAAATCATAATATTTTTTTACGGCATTAGTTAAATCTTTAGCTGTCAAATTGTCAATAATCTTTATCGCATCAGTACATTCATCAATTGAGCCTGTAAGAGATGTTTGTCCGATTAAATAATTTAAATCTTCTGTATTTTCGTATTCTTTTTCATATTTCATTTTAAGCGCAGTTTTAATAGTGTCCATCTCATCTTCTGACGGTTCCTTGAAGTTATTGATAATATCATAGATTGATTTTAAAGCAATTTCGGAATTTTCTTCAGTCGTTGTATAATTCAAGGTTAACAATTTAGAATCAGCTGGCTCGGATCTAAATTTTTCCATGCCGGCATTAACTTCAACGTGATACGGTTCAAGCGCAGAGGTGGTTTTGGAATGTTTTTTGTTAAAAAGTAAGTGGTTTACTGCCTGAACTTCTATATTAGCTTTAGGGTCGTTGTTTGCAGGTCCATTGAAACATAGAACGCCTGTTGTTCCTACCGTCTTTTTTGAAATAATATCCTTTCTGATAGGTGACTGGATTGGGGTTAAAGGTTCAACCCTTCGTTCAGGATTTTTAGGGTTCTCACCTTTAAAATGTTTTGATATAAGTTCTATTGCCTCGTCCGGATTGACATCTCCCGTTACTACCGTTGTCATATTAGAAGGATAGTAGTTATTTTTATAATAATCCATTACTTTTTTACTGTCGACATTTAAAATATTCTCAACCGTCCCTGCAACAATGTCAGGAGATTTTGTTTGGATATTATATAAATTCTTTGCTGCCGTATTCATTGCAATTGTATCTGCAATATCAGAATACATATTTATCTCTGATGTAACAGGTCCATGTTCTTTTTCTGTCATAGATTCTGACATTTCAAGATTATTCATCATAGAGGACTGCATTTTTACTATTGTTTCAAAATCATCCGATTTAAATTGCGGGATTGATATTGTATAGTTAGTTTCGGCAAAATTAGTAGAGGCATTAGTGTATCCGCCCATTTCGCTGACAAGTTTAAAAACATCGGCTGAATCGAGTTTCATATACCCGTTTGTCCCTTTTGTTCCGTTGAATGCCATGTGTTCACAAAAATGGCTAATTCCTCTTTCATCATCTTTTTCGTTCAGAGCACCTGTATTAACATAAGTGTTAAGTACGGTTTTTGCACTATCTTTTGGAGCAATAAAAACCTTTTGCCCGTTATTTAACTTGTAACAATGAATTTCTTGACCATTAGATAATGTTTTTATTCCAAGTTTTGAATATCCAATAGGTACGGAAACATTAAAATCCGGCGTTACATTGGGCATTTGTGTCTTATCGACAGTATCCCGATTGATTTCAGATAGCGGAGCTGACGGATTTTTGTCGCCATATCCGTTGATATTTATATTATTACGAAATTTATCAATAAATGAATTGTTATAGCTATACATTTTCAATCACTTCAATCTATATTATATATAAAACCATTTAAATTATTTTTTTGCTATTATTCTACAAATTGTAACATTTTATGCAATCATCTTATAAATGTTAAAAAAAATAATCTTTGATATAATAAATAAGATGAAAATCTTATCAGACGTAAACCACCCGAAGGGGTTATATTTGCTATTTTTCACAGAGATGTGGGAACGCTTCTCTTATTACGGAATGCGAGCATTACTGGTTCTTTACATGATACAACAATTAATGTATTCAACAGAACAGGCAGGAAGTGTTTATGGATTATATACAGGATTTGTTTATCTTACCCCAGTTTTTGGCGGTTATATAGCAGATAAATATCTGGGGCAACGAAAATGTGTAACTGTAGGAATGGTGTTAATGTGTTTGGGGTTATTTATCCTCTCAAGCGGATATCATAAGTTATTTTTGCCGTCACTTTTTATAATGGTTATTGCAAACGGTTTTTTTAAATCGAATATAAGTTCTATTTTAGGACTATTGTATGGTGATGATAACAAGAAAAAAGATAGCGGATTTACGATATTTTATATGGGTATAAATCTTGGGGCATTACTTTCACCGCTTGTGTGCGGAACAATTGCGGTAAAATACGGATTTAACTATGGTTTTATGTCGGCAGGAATCGGTATGTTACTTGGGACAATTATTTATAAAATATATGAAAACAAGTTTCTTGGAAATTTTGGTAAATCACCGATTAAAAAAATTAAAGTCAATGATGGATTTGAGCGACAAAAGCTAACTAATACAGAAAAAATAAAATTAAGTGCACTATTTATTTTAATGGGGTTTACTGTTATTTTTTGGACTTGCTATGAGCAAGCGGGGTGTTCGCTCACTATGTTTGCAGAATACGAAACAAGACGCAGATATTTTAATCATACAATCCCAACCGGATATTTTCAGGCATTAAATCCGTTATTTATAATTATTCTTGCTCCTTTGGCATCAGTTCTATGGGCAAAATTAGGTGAAAAAAATTTGGAACCGACATCTATTGAAAAATTTACAATCGCTCTGGGGTTGATGAGTTTTGCATATATCATTATGTCGTTAGCAGGTGAGTTATCTCAATCTTGCGAGGTTTCACCTTTCTGGCTTGTAACAACCTATTTGATAATGACAATAGCTGAACTTTGTATATCCCCGATAGGATTATCACTCGTTTCAAAATTGGCACCGAAACATTTAATATCCGTTCTTATGGGAACTTGGTTTTTAACAAGTTTTTTTGGTAATATTTTCGCCGGAATTTGGGGTGGAAAATATGGTTCTATAAGTACTGATATACTGTTTCTTACTCTTGCAATAATATCTTTTGTCAGCGCTGTGTTACTGGCATGTTTAATCCCGAGATACAAAAATATAATATAAAATTAACTTATAATATTATTAAAATATTTCCAGTGCTCACTATATTCGACGGGTATTATCCAAGGTTTTATTGCATAGTGCAAAATAAAAGGGGATTTTAATGCTATATTATATTCTTCTCTGCGTTTTGGAAAAGCATTCGGGTCATCTCTTGTAAGCATCAGATTATATTTTAGGGGTAAATACAAGATTTTATCCCTGCAAATATCATTTATTGCATCTTGATCAGAGTAATCGTTATGTTCTTCTCTGAGTTTATCAAATAGTTGTTTTTCGATATTTTCTTCCCTAAATTTTTTTAAATTCATTAGCATAACACCTGAATTTATATAAATATCGCCATCTTCTAAATTGGCTCTCCAGCCCATTAGCTCTGAATATTTATCTTCAACTGCGCCAATTAAATAATCCTTAATATCAAACTCCCACAATTCATAAATATCATCAAGCACAATTACATCAGAATCAAGATAAATTATTTTATCAACATCTGTTAATGACCCGAGTTTCAATCTGTAATATGCGGAAATTCCAACCCTTTTATCATGTACAACTCCGCTAAACTCTGAATTATCCATTTTTATATACTTATATTCAAAGGGGCAAATATTTACTAATTTACTATAAATCGGTTTAAAATCTACTTCAAAATCAGTTTCTAAGATGTCACTCATTATAAAAAATTTATAATTATTGCATTTCCCGCTTGATAAAATCGAACACATAGTTACATAAGTATGTTTAAGCCAGTCTTTTGTAACACCAAAAGCTATATTAATACAAGACACACATAACTCCTAATATCTCCAGAACAAAATAAAATCTATTTGTTAATTGTCTAACAGTTTTTACCGTTGTTTCTGATAACTTAAAATTAATTCCGAAAGACTGATTATAATCTTTATGAATTGTTGCAATTTGCATAATTTAACCTTCTATTTTATTTCAAATTATCAGTATTATATAGTAAATCTACAAAGATTAAAATATATGTATTAAATGTTTTATAATGCATTGTTTTAAAATACATAACTTAATTGCAGATACGGAGTGACTTTTGTTTTATATTGTAAAATTTTTGTAAACTTTTATATATATTAATCAATTTATACTTAAAAAAATTTTTTATACTATTGTAAGTTAGTTAAAAGCAAAGCGAGGAAATTATGGGAAACGAATTGGGTTTATCAACAGGGACAAATGTGTTGTCGCCAACAAACAAAAGAATGAATTTAAGTATTAGTGCAGGCGGCGGTTACGGACAATTGAATGTATTACATTCTGACCCAACTGCATACGGAGTAGGTAATATTCATTTTGATACTCCGTTATTAGGTAACACAAAATTTTATGAAGAAGTTACAGTTATCGGCGGGAAAGATGCATTACAAGGCAGATATGATGCCGGAGTTTCTTTCCAAAACTCAAAAAGCACACAATTTAATGTAGGTGCATATGCATCAAATGATTTTAATGCACCTGAATTTGTAGTATTGGATAATCCGGAAAACTTGAAATTATCTAGCAGAACCCCTATCCGCCAAGGACTTTTCCAAGTAGGCATTACAGCTGGCGTAAAACATCCTGTTAGTAAGAATGTAGAGTTATTTGCAAAAGGTGATATCGCAAATTTATCATATAGTAAAACCGGCGAATGTGTTTATCCTGTTAAGTCAGAAAATAATGATTACATAAATAACGTATTTACACGTGAATTAAAGGACGAATATAATTATCAAAAAGGAGTTGGGACATCCATTGGTGCGAATGTTGAAGGCGGTACAAATGTTAGTTTTGGGAACTTAACTCTTACCGGTAAAGCAGGATACAGCACATTTAATGGTGCTAATTTTGGAGTAGGCGCTACGTATAAATTAAATATATTAAATAACAAGTCAGTTAAATAATTGAACAGTTAAATAAAAAAATCATACGTCAGAGATAAATTATCCCTGACGTATTATATTTTATAATTATTATTTTAAATAGAACTCCTGAAATGTCAGATAATTTGAGGCTGTCCCAAAAGTCAAAATATTAGATTATATTTAATTTTGTCATCCTGAGGGCGAAGCCCGAAAGATCTCTTTACAAAGATTCTCCGGCACTCTATGCCTCAGAATGACTATTATTCGTTTGTCATCCTGAGCCAATTGAGGGGGATCAGTTTTGCTAAATACTTAGTGCTTCAAACGACGCACCCACAACTAACCTTCTTTACGTTTCAATTCTAATTCATAACCTAAAATATCAGCGATTAAAATAACTTCGTTGTAAGATATTGTTCCTCTGTTTATTTTTCTTGAAAAACCATCTTGCGAATATTTCTTATCTGTTTTTTCACTCAAAATATTTGTTAACTCTTTTTGTGTTAAATTTTCACGCGCCAATAATAACTTTATTGTTTCTTTTGCATTTAATTTCATACAATAATTATACAAATTTACAATTTTATTGACAAATATGCCTATAATTGATATGATATATAGGCATATATAACATAATATTGTAATTTATGCCAATTATATATTATGAAAACTTTACAAAGGGGCAAAAATGGAAGAAGTAAAAAATTTAAAAGATTTAACAGCGGATACTTACGACAAATTAACTACTTCACTTGAGTTGTTGGAATTAATAGATATTTTAATAGAAGGTGACCGAAAATTGTATCAACTAATAAAAATAATCATGTGTAATATAGAAAATTCCATAGACAATACAAATAGCGCTATGACACTCATTTCGGACTAAAAAAGATAATTATCAAACAGTAAATTAAAATTTTATTCCAATGAATACAATTGTTTGCAGTAAGAAACATATCCTATTCACTATCAAGGTGTTGCCTTTCTAATCAGAATTCGTGGTTACATATTTGTAAATAATTATTAAAAAAACGATTTTTTAATTAAATTTTTAAGAAAAAAATCCGTATTAAAGTTTGTAGTGATTAGATTTTTTTAAGTGCATGACAAACGATTTTTCAGTAAAAAAGAATAAAGATTCAGCAGAATTTAATACACAATTAAACTCTGAAACATTTACCTATCAAGAAAAAGGCGGGGAAAAATTTAATCTTGGGATTTTTGATTTATTAAAAAAATCAACGGATTTTGATTTGTTAAAAAATAAAGTTGATATAAATAATGACGGAACTATTGATGAAACAGAGCTGGCTGATTTTAAAGAAAAATTTATCAAAACAGCAGGTGATGATAAAATTTTACAAAAAAATGAAATATTAAAACTTTTCGGATTAGAATGCGACTCTGAAGAATCAATCATGTTAGACGGTCAAATGCAGGCTCTTATCCAATCATCAAAAGGCGGAACAGTTAAAGAATATTCTGATAAATATAATACAAAAATAATCAAAAATCCTGATAATTCCGGAGTTGATTTCTTTAGAAAAGGAGTTTTTAACGGAATAGGTATATATGGGACAAACGGAAAAAGAAAAGAAGAATTTAACGTTTCAAATTGCGATTTATTAACATTAGAGTCATATAATGTTAGCGTTACAAATCACATAAAATATTCTCAAGACGGGAAAATTCTTGAACATACTTTTGTGTATCCCGGAGAAAAAGTATCAATTCATGGGATAAGCGGTTTAGAAAAAAATCCGTTTATTAAAAAAAGTAATTTGGAATATTTTCCTGACGGTGAAAAAAAATCAGAAAAAATTGAAAAAACTGATAAAAAAACAGGTAAAAAAACAATTGATATAAAACACTTTAATGAAAATGGCGATGTAATCTTTAATTCAAGTGAACGTTGGACTATTGTAAACGGGAAAATGTCACACAGAATGAATAATAAAACTACTGAATATGATTCAGACGGCAACAAAACAAAAGAAATTATTTTTATTGAAGATGAAAATGGTGATAAAACAAATAGTGAAATGCACTATAAAAACAATAAACTTACAGAAAAACATTTAAGAAAAGAAAAAGGCAGTAATGTAATTGTAGATGATTACTATGGTGAAAATCTTGAAAACAGAGATACCAAATTACCTTCAACAAGAATAATTTATGCAAAAGACGGCATTACTATAAAATCAAAAACCGAAAATGAATTTGATAAAGACGGGATTTTGCTAACTCAAACTGTTTATACCCCAAATTCAAAAGGGAAATTAAAGAAAAAAGTTTATGATGTGTCCGGTCTAAACAGAAAATATGAACTTAATGTATCTCAAGGTGGAGTTGGAAACTGTTATTTAATGCAATCAATGATATCAATGGGGTTGACTAAATCTGGACATAAATTGTTGCAAAAAATTATTACTCCGGAAACTATTGTTGATGCTAAAGGAAATGTTACAACGATTTATCACGCTCACCTTGCAGGTGTTGAACAGGCAAAACAGTATTTAATAGATAACTTTGGACAAATATCCAATGGCAAAAAAACTGAATTAAACCCTGATGATATTTTAATAAAATCGGATTATGTTATAACCTCTGACGAATTTAGACAAGCGCAATATGCTGCAGGAAAACATTACAGTTTTGGGGATAAGGAATATTTATTACCCGAAATAGCTTACGTAAAATTTAGAAGAGATTCAGAACAAACATTTTTTAAAAACGAATTATCTCTTTTGGGAAATGAATATATTTCAGGACTGGATCACGGCAGGGGGACAGATGTAATATCAGGCGGGCAGTCATTTATTTCAATGTATATTTTAAGTGGTAAAAAATCAGATATATATTTCAATCCGTCCGAAAAAGTAAATATTTGTACAATTGATGAGGATGGTAATATTCACTTATCAGATAAAGAGCAATATTCCGTCGCACGCACTAATTTCACAAGGAACTCCGATGCAATTGCTGACAGATATCTCGATTTTAATGAGTATTACGATACCATAAAAAATGATTTGGATAGACACGGGACTCTGAAAAATCATGCATTATTTGCCAGTATTTATGTATCAACACAAGAAGTAAACGGGCAACCCGCACAAGATGGTGCTCATGCTTTAGTGGTAAAAGGGTTTAAAGATGACAAGGCTCTGCTTATAAATCCTTGGGATGGAACGAAGGATTTAAAAATGTCAATAGCAGATTTTAAAAAAGCGATTATAATGTTTGGCGGGATTGATTGCAGATAATAATTATACTGTAAAACTGTTATGCTGTTATCACAAATTATTCCCGTATCGACCTTAAAAAGAAGGACTATTATGTAATCCGCCAAGAACTGAGAATTTTTCTTCCGGAGAATATTCTTTTATTATCTTAAAAAAGTCTTTCACATATAAATTTTTCGTACTTACAAGATTAAATCCGGAAGATATGAAATATTCTTTTTGGGCGTTGTTTGTATCAATATAGTTCTTCATTTTTATAAATAATTTAAATCTTCTTGTTCTTTTTAAAATCTCTCTGGTTGCAAAATACAAGACTGTTTCTATATCGACTTCATATCCGCTTGAGTAATTAAAATCAACTGTATAATTCACATTATCTGCGGTCGCTATTTTGAAATATGATATAATTCTTAAGGTAGAAGGTTCTTCTATAATATATCTGTATTCATTCGTATAGTTCAAACCGGAAAAAAACGGTTCTTTAAATTCAGAATTTTCCCTGAGCATAGTCGGTCTGAAATATGAAATAACAGAATCGTTATATAAATCTGACACCTCTTTAATATCAGAATTTCTGAATCGCCTGTATTTAATATTTCTGCATTTTTTAAAGCTGGTCTTTGGCACCTCCCAGATTTGTTCATAAGAACATTGTCTAAATCCGCATCTGTCGATTAGTAACTGCGAAAGCTCAGTATATTTGTCATCGACAAGCATATAAAAAGCATGTGCACCCATTGCTCCATATTGAGAGATAACAAATTCTAACAGTTGTTGAGCAACTTCGTAAGCATTTTCGATAAAAAATAGCTGCGAAATATTTATTTTCCTGTAATTACCTCTGAATATGTTAACAGTTATTAGTCCCAGCGGGCGATTTAAATCCTCTAATAAATACGATTCATCAAGCACCTTATATTTCAGGGGTAAATAATAGTGTAAATGTCCGGGTAGCCCGGTCGTTAATATGTTAATAAATAAATTTTCATCTTCTTCTTTTAGAAAAGGACGAAGCTCTTTTATTTTGGACTTATCTAAAAAATTAAGTTTTCTTATTACTGCCATAACTATAATTATAGTCGTTTTTTGTGAAAGTTCAATTTGTTAAATTAAATATATTTTGCCAATATCTATAAAAAACTTTTGTTTAATATTATTAATAATAAATTTCTTCTTCTTTTAGCATATCATTAAGTTGTTTCTGTAATTTTTCCAAATCTTCTTTAATATTTTTATCGATAGGTCTTAGTTGTCGTGCCATTATAAAATCACTTTTTGCGAACTGTTGATTATCAAGTTTAAGATACGCTAACCCTCTTTTATAATATGCGAGTCCAAATTCGGGATCTTGATCAATAGCTTTAGTAAAATCATCTATTGCTTCGTCATATTTTCCCATTTTACATTTTGCTAACCCCATATTGTAATATGCGTCAGGCGAATATCTACAGAGTTTAAGAGCTTTTTCATAATCATTTATGGCACCTTGATAATTATTCTGCCTATCTTTTACAATACCTCGATTAATATATGCACTATGAGATTTTCGGTTATATTTTATAGCTAAATTAAAATCTTTCATTGCAGAATCTAAATTGTTCAAGCGTTCATTTGTAATACCTCTGCTCAGATATATTTTGGAATCTTTTGGATTAATTTTTAACGCATTATTAAATTCCTCAAGAGCATAAATATAATTTTTTCTCTCTAACCACACCCTGCCTTTTGAATAGAATATATCAGAATTCTTCGGGTCATTATCTTCTGCTAAGGCATAATCTTCTAATGCACTTCCATAATCTTTTAGGCAGAATTTTAAATACCCCCTTTTGATATATAATTTTGAATTATCGGGATGTTTATTTATTTTTTTATCTAATTTTTTAATCTTTTTGATAATCTGAATATCAGTCAAACCAACATTTGGTTTTGCAAACAGACATGTTTGTGCGGTTATTGCGATACAAAAAGTTATAATAAGTAGTTTAAAAAATTTTTTCATCAGTTTTAAATTCTTTCATAAGAACCCATAAACCTAAAATATTTAGTATGAGTTTTAATATGTTCGAGAGTTTCTTTGACCGCACATTGTTTAATATGACCGTCGAAATCTAAGAATAAAATATATTCATTATCCTCTAATTTAGATGGGGTTGCGTGAATGTATGTAATATTTATCTGCCTTTCTGCAAACTCTTTAATTATATTAAACAGTGCCCCCGGTATATCTTGAAGTGAAATAGCGATACTTGAAACGCTGTGTTCTGTCGGTTCTGTTTCAATATTACCAATCATGATAAACTTTGTATGATTATCTTTATCGTTATTTATATTTTGATTAAGTATATTAAGATTATATATCTCTGCAGTTTTCTCAGTCCCGATTATTGCGTAAGTAAGATTGTAAGAGTTGAGTAATCTTGCCGCTTCTTCTGTATCTGAGGTATTTATTATATTCAAGTGTATTGGTAATTCCGTTTTAATATATTCTTGACATCTTGCAATAGCCGGAGCCGGTGCAATTAGTCCGGAAATATTATATATTTCGCTATTCTTTGACAACAAACAGTTGTTTGTAGGCATAATAGTTTCAGCAAGGATTTTTACATTAGAAGAATTAATAAGGTTATCATTCGTTTCACGAATAATACCTTCTTTTGCATTTTCCATCGGGATAATCCCAACACAGTCTTTGTCTTCTTCAACGTATGCAATAATTTCTTTTATTGTCCTGAACGGCATCTGGTATGCGTTAAGTTTGTATTTTTCACAAAAATAATCTTTTGCCATTTCAGTAAAAGATCCACTTTTACCCAAAAATGCAATTGTTTTAATTTTTTCTGAATTAACAAAATTTGACATATCTGTATTATATCACGAATTGTTGATACGGTAAATTATAGTTTAACGAGCGAAACGAGCTGTATGAAACGAATAATTAATAGTTAGGAATTATGAGTGCGGAGTGAAGAATAACTTTATGTGGCTTTTCCGCATAGATATTAGATTAATATTTAGATAATATCTTTAATACCCATTTACTCCTTTACTCCTTCTTTCTTTTAGATTGTAACAAATTATAAATATATTGTAAAAAAACATTTTATACATAGCAAAAAAGATTTTTTAATGGGTTTATATAAAGTATAGAAAGAAATCTAATGAGGTATTGTCATGACAGAAATTAATAAAGTGAATTTTGGTACAAATAATATAAATCCGCAGGAAAAGAAAGAGGTTAAAGCGGATAATAAACCTTCAACAGATGAGGGCTTGAAAAAGAGTACCAAGTTAATGATTGGGGCAACGGCTCTAGCAGCCGTTACTATTGGCGGAGTGATTTTACATAAAGGTAATGTCGCTAAGAAAGCTGCAAAAGAAGCTGAAAAATTGGCTAAAGATTTAAAATTTCAACGTGAAAGAATGCCAAGATTGTTTATGGATAGTGTTAAAGAAGAAGAACTCGCAGCAAAATTAGAAGAAATTGATAAATTATCTCCATTAGAACAAAAGAAAGCATATAAAGCCTTAAATAAAGTATATACCAATGTTTTAGGCTTACAACGTATTCAAAAATCAGGTAAAAATTTAGATGAAATAACTTTGAGACGCGGAATGAAAGGTGTTCCAAAGGATGTTCAGAAGGAAATGGCTGACGGTAATTGGATAAAAGCAGGTGAATTATATGAAGCTCACGTTCAAGAGTTACCAAATACTTTTAAAGCAAAGAATATAGGTGCGACAGTTGAAGAATCTATCTCCAATGTCTTTGGTACCGAATCAAAAGTCAAACCTCACACCTATGATTTATCAAAAGAAGGTGAAGAAATTTCATCTTTAAGAAATTGTGGCGGGTATTATGATGTGATTGCTACTAAAAATGGTGTTTTATATGAAGGAAGCGGTAGTACAAATTTAGTCAGAGCCATTTCTAATGGGGATAATTTCCAAGCTAAAGCGAAATATACTCATATAGGCGATAAAGCAACTATTATCCATGGTGTTGATAAAGACGGCAAGTATGTAACTATTTTAAATGTGGCTGATAAAAATGTTGATACCTCAGGCAGAGGTTTAGCTATTAATTTAGGCTTAATATCAAACGGTAAAAAACCTACTCCTGCACAACAAGACTTGATGTCATTAGCTCAACATCCTGAAAAGTTTGATGAAGCATTGATTGATAAATTAACTGTTAAAAACAGTCCGAATGTAACCGGTGCTGAGAATATGGATTATGATTTGGCATTATCTGTTATCCAATCAATGGCAAAAGGCTAGGGGTAAAGGGGTAAAGGGGTAAATGTAATCATTAATACCCACCTGCTGTTGTACACATCGCTATCGCTCTGTAACAACAAGAATGTAGGTCAGGCAATGCCTGACATTAAGGGCTGAGGCACATGGTGCCGAGTGAAACCCAACAAAAAGCAGCAGCAAGAGAGCAAGATGCGTCGTTTTACGCACCAAATACGAGCGGTAGGTTGGTTGAAATCCAACAAATAACTTAATAATATATTACCCTTTACCCCTACTTTTCCCAGTCTGCTAAGGCTCTTAAAACATCCTCAACAGTCGGGAGTTTTCGACATCTTGCCTCTCCCATATCCATGCAGACCTCTGACTCGCATGGCTGACATTCTATCTTGCCGTAAAGTGATTTGTATTTGTTGTTGTCATTGTAATCTATCGGGCTGTATTTTTCAGGGTCAGAACAAGTAAAGATTGTTAAGACTTTTGGTCCTTGTACAGCCCACGCAAGCGCTGTCGTTTCGGATTCACTTGTTATGACAATATCTGCACGTTTTAATAACTCAATAAAGCTCTCAACTCTGGTTTCACCTGTAAGGTTTAGATATCCTTCTCCACCAATTTCTTTTACAAAATGTTTATCTAAAATTCCGCCTGTGAATATTAAATTATATTTATCCCCGATTTTTTCTATTAGGGTTTTCCAATTTGCTGCAGACCATTGTTTATTTTCGTTTCTTGCACCTGCTGAGATTATTATTGTTTTTTTATTCTTATCTAAATACTCAAAAATCTTATCGTGTCTTAATGAAAATGTATAGTCAATTTCCGGCATGGGAAATATAATATCTGTAAAATCTAGTTTAAGGTATTTTAAGAAATTAAGATTTCTTTCAACCATATTTTTAGTTTTTAGGGTTGATTTTGAAAGAACTTCATTTGCGCCAAGCCCTGAAAACCCTTTAGCATCGGAATAAGTAAGTTTTCTTTGCCCGTGGCAAAGAGCAAAAGTCAAAAGACTTCTGATATCTTGCTGGCAATCAATAACAATATCATAATCTACCAGTTTAACCCGCTCTATTTGTTTAAAAAACGCCTCCCAAGTGTTAGGGTTCGTCCATTTTCCGTCCCAGCGTTCCATTGACATAAGAAAGGCTCTGTCTACTGCGGGGTTTTTATTTATTACACTGAATCCTTTTTCTGATACAACATAATCAACTCTGTTTCCATAGGATTTTAACACGCCTGCTAACGGTAAAGTATAAACGGTACTAGCGATATTGCCCAGTGCAATTATTAGTATTTTTTTTCTTGCCATAGTTTTATTATATACGTTTGTCTTAAAAGTGTAAAGAATTGTAACAAATTAAATAAAAATGCTAAAGATTTTATATAACCCTGCCGTCATGAAAGGTATCAGAGAAATTTATAGGAGATTTAACTATGGAACTTAACAAATTGAACTTAATCGCTAACTCAGCAGCATTAAATAAAGCACAAGGTAAAGAAGAAGCTAAAAAAGAAGCTGAAGTTCAACCGGAAGTAAGAGATAATAAACCGGCAGAAAAACAATGCTCTGCAGATGCAGTTTTCGCATTTATGGCCGGTAATGCAGTAGATTTCAAAGCAAAAGTTGCTAAAGCAGGTAAAGCAGATGGGCAAGAAGACAGAATTGCCGGCTTTATGGCTGACTTCGAAGAAGCATTCGCAGCAGCAAAAGAACTTGGTTTATCTGACGAGGCAGCATTTAAAGTCCTCGAAAGAATGTAGAGCGAGTATCAATATTTAACGTAAAATTTAAAGCACCGAAGTGAAGTCGGTGCTTTTATTTTTAGTTTTAAGATTAAAAATAAACACTAAAATTAATGTATATCATAATCTCCTTCGTTCTTTATGTCGACATTTTCTTTTAAATTTTGAACTGTACGATAAACTCGTTTTAAAAATGTATCTTCACTCGTTGAGGTAACACTAATATATTTGTCCCCG
The DNA here is from genome assembly GCA_902783125.1 of uncultured bacterium. Classification (GTDB taxonomy): domain Bacteria; phylum Cyanobacteriota; class Vampirovibrionia; order Gastranaerophilales; family Gastranaerophilaceae; genus UBA2883. The sequence continues at coordinate 35,334 of CACZPS010000156.1, forward strand.
TGTTTTAAATCTTTTGTCTTAGCAAATTTTGTTAGTTTATCAGCATCACCATCAATAGTTCTACAATTAAATTGCCAATCGCCAAAAACCCCTTTTCGGGAGTCTACGGAAACAGTTAACGGTTTTTCAAAATCGTTAGCTCCGCACTCACAAGGTTTCATCGGAGTATGAAATACAATATTAATTCTATTGGCTTTTGCATAGGCTTCTAATCCACTTTTTGAACCGTCTAATAGGCTTTTTGCTTTTTTATCGGTTACACCTGATGTGAACACTTCACCTGTAGTATAAGATTCTTTGATATCTTGTTTTAACTCGCTTAAATCAGACTTTATTCTTTTAAATACATTGTCCTCTGAATTAATTCTTTTTGCTTCATTTATTGAACTTTTCAGATTCATTCGCGCAAGACGCAGACGCGGGGTTATATAATTTTTTATAGCATTTATTTTACTCATATCAACATTTCTCCTAAATTTTTCTTATATATATGTATATTATCTAATAAATATGATATCAACAATATTTTGTTAACCAATATTAAGAATATTATATACACGGATGATATATTTTTTATGGCATATTTTTTCAGTTATATAAAAAAATCCCCCGAATTAACTATAAAATTATTTAATAGATTTTCTTGTCTTAAAGGTTTTCCATTTGTTTTACCAATCTTAACATTTCTCAACATCCCCACTACGAGCGGAATATAGCGTTTGTTTTTTTAATATTTTTTACTATTGGGGTTGATTTTTTATCTTTTTCATGTAACATGTATGTATAAACAATTTTCCGTTTGACTCAAATTGGACAGAGTAGTTAACTGAAAAAGGCGAGTTTTTTGCGGAGTGCAATGTACAACAAATGAGGATTTAGATGATTAGAAAACTAGCAGTATTCACTTTAATGGTGATACTATTGGCTATGAAAGTCGAAGCATCGGAAATACCCGAACATAAGGTCAAGGACACTATTGTAAAACATTCGGTAGAAATGGGGATTGATCCTGCTATTGCATTATCAATTGCCAAAGCTGAATCCGGCTATAAGCATACAGCAAAGGGTAATGATGGTGCAGTTGGAGTATATCAGCTCATGCCTGCCACAGCTCAAAGATTAGGTGTTAATCCGTATTTACTCGATGGAAATATTAAAGGCGGATTAATGTATTACAAGATGCTTTATAATATGTTTGGTTCACATGAACTTGCTCTTGCGGCATATCATACAGGACCTGCGTATGTTTTGAAAAACAAAAAGCCGGCACCTTGTTCAAAAAACTATGTATCTGCCATTATGAAAGAGTATTATTGGCTAAAAGCACACACTGATCCTGCAGTATTAAAGCATAAGGCTAAAGTTCAACAAGCAAAAAAACAAGCCGAAGCAAAAGCAAAAGCAAAAGCTAAAGCTAAAGCAGATGCGGAAGCCAAGGCTAAAGCTAAAGCTCAAGCTGAAGAAAAAGCAAAAGAACAAGCTAAGTTACAAGCTCAGAATAAAGAAAATCAAAATAGCGAGCATACTGAACAAGTTACAATTTAGTGTATTCTTAAAGATATAGGTAAAACTGTTCCTTAGTTAGAGCATTATGAGCCATTTGGCAAAATATGTCAGTTCTTTTTGTTGGCACAGCATATTAGATTTGTATTATTTATCTAAGGTTCTTCGTACTCTTTTAAGGGTTGTTTTTACAGCGTTGTTTATTTTCTCTGTTACCAGTTTTTCATAATTTATAAAGTTATTAATATCCGATTTATACAGTAATAAGTGATGTGGTTGGTATAATTTTTTGTTGTTAACTCCGAAAAGGCATTTTTTAAAATACTGTACTTGTAATTCAATATTAATATTTTTAATCAATTCTTCTTCAAATATAAAATCTATAAAATTAAATTCTTGGGTTTTATAATCTACTAATATATTTGAGGGGTTAATAAAATCAAACACAAAGTTTTTTCTCGATGAAATATTTTCAATTGCGTGGTCATAAGTTTTTTGCGGCAGCTCCGACAATTTCTTTAAAGTATTCATATAATTTTGAGTAAATTCTATATACGTTGAATAAAATTCTCCGTCATCTTCAAATTGATAAGAAGGAGATCCTTTGCCTAATTTATTCTGAGGGATAGCGTAGCTGTTATTTTTTAGATAACTTAAGACTGTTTCACATCCGGTGTAACCATAAAGTTTTTGTATATTCATTATTTTCTGTAACTCATTTTTAAGTTTTATATTTTGACCGGAAAATAATGATAAGAACGGCTTTAAATAGGAATCTGTTATACTTTCTCCATCAACTTTTTTTAGTAAAATAGTCTTTGTTTCACTAAATAATATAGTATCTTTTGATTCTATTTCTTTCATTTTTGCGTATTCAGAATCAGCCTTTGTTATATAATACAAAGGTAATCCAAAATGCGGATTATTTTGTAAGTCATCATCGTATTTGTAGGGAATTAATACTAAATTTTTTGATATTAATTCTTTATTGTTAATGAGTACTGAATGAATTTTTAATAATAACTTATCATAATTCGGAACAGGATAGATACCAATTATTTTTTTATTGGAGATGCTTTTCTGCTCCATAGCGTTAATTATAAGATTGTATACGTTTTCATTTTTAAGGGTATCATACTTAGAAAATGTGTCTGTAAACACGTTATTGATTTTGCTATAATCATCTAAAATAATATTAAAATTGTTTTTAGATAAAATCTTTGTATTATTACCCGTTTTTATTGTTATATTTGCGAGATATCCATTATTATTCTTATATTTCTTTACAATATTATCGATATTAATAGAGTCCTCATTAGTTTTGATAATAACGTAAGTCTTATTTTCATATTTATCCATAAACCATATTTGAGGTTCACTATCATTTATATCCTGTATGGAAACTATCTGATTTCCATCATTTTCTATGAAATCTTTTACATAGGTTATTCCATAATATTTTTTTACCCAATCTAATGATACGTTATCTGTTATATCATAATCTTCGGGATTAACAGGAGTATTTGTGTTTATGTCAAATAAATTCCAACCATTTGTTAAAGGAGAAGTTTTCCCTGATTTTTTTAAAACAAGCGGGAATTTGCATGGAATAAAGTTATATTTTTTTAATGATGCAAGTTGTTGTTCTTTAAATTTTTCTGATAATAACGAATTGCCATTTTTATCCTGAATATCAATAATTACCGAAAAAATATGGTTATTATAAGTAAAACAAAAATCTGAATGAGTGTTATAGTCTGATGTATTTTTTATCCATTCCGACTCAGGCAAGGTTGATAACTTCGTTTCTAGACGAAGTAATGTTATATTATATGAAAAATCTTTTATTATGTCTGAAATTACCTGATTGGGATTTTCTATTTTACTCACTTCAGTTGCTCCTTATAATCTATGAGGAATTTATATATTTGAAACAGCATTTTTATATTTTTCAATTATAAGTTTTTCGTATTGTTTAAATTCAGCGATATCAGATTTTAAATACAAAATATCTTTTGGTTGGATTAAAATATTTTCATATAGTCCTAATATTGAATTTTTGAACTGTTCTAACTGTTTTTCTTTTGCTGTTTTGTTTATGATTGATTTATCAAATATGAAATTGATAAAATTGAAACTTAATTCATCAAAATCCACTATAATATTACTTGGTGTTGAAAAATCAAATACAAAATTTTTTTCTTCTGTTATACATTCAACAGCTTTATTATAAGATTTTTGCGGAAATTCTGACAGCAGCTTTAAAGTAGATAAATAATTTTCCACAAATGATTCATAAATAATTGAAAAGTTATTATTAGGAATAAATCTAAATAGACGGGAGCCTTTTTTTAATTGATTTGGGGGAAAATCATATATACCTTTTTTTAACTGATTTATAACTTTCTCGGCAGCTGTTATGCCATATTCATCTTTTATGGCAACTACCTTTTTTAGTTCAAGTGCTAACTGTTTATCCGGTAATTCTCCATATAAAGTAAAAAATTGATATCTGTAATTTTGAGTAATATTCTGTCCAAATATACGTTTTAAAATATTTGTACAGGGTTTATTTATGATAGATTCATCATGTGGATCAATGTATTTTTGTGTTGAATATTTTGACGATTTACTTGTAACATAATATAGCGGTAACCCATAATGAGGATTATTTTTTATATTATTATCATACTTATACGGTATCAGGACCAACTCGTCGGTTATTATATCAAGATTTGATATCAACGGAGCCTGAGTTTTGAGAACATAATTCTCATAATCCTTCAAATAATATATTTTAATACTTTTTTTATCGGATATATTCTTAGTTTTGCTTGATTCTGCTATTAAACTATATATATCTTCATTCTCTAACGGTTCTTCAGATTTAATTGTGTCAGGAGCTTTATTTATTCTAATATTATATTTTATCTCAACATTTACTTTATCACCGTAATATATTTTTTTATTTTTACCGCTTGAACTAAGACATATTGCAATCTCGTATCCATCATTATTTTTGTATTTGTTAATAATTTCTTCAGTTAATTCTTCATCTGAATTATCTGTTTCAATACTCATATTATGAAGGATTATATAAGATTTGTGCCCCAAATCGTCGTAAAACCAAATGTCAGGTTCTTCTTTGGAAACGTCTTGGATTGAAATAATATCATTATTTTTTGAGGTTAAATACTCTTTTATAAAATTTATCCCTAAATAATTTAGTCCAAAATCAGAAATTTCTTTTTTTGATTTTTGCGCATTATTATCGGGATTTACAGGTTTATTTGTTTCTGTATTGTATAAGTTCCAATCATTACCAATTAATCGAAATTTGTCATCTGAAAGTTTTTCAACCGGAAATACACATGGTATAATTTCGTTTTGTTCTGAAAAAGAAAGTTGCTGTTTTATAGTGTCATCTGATAATTGTGTTTCTCCACTCTTATCTCTTAAATCAATTAAAACAGAATACACTTGGTTTTTATAAGAAAAACACAGGTCAGTAAATGATTCAAATTCAAAGTCTTTTTTTATCCAACTGGATTTTTTATCTGACTCAGACTTTGCCTGTAAAATTTTATATGTAAATTCAAACAAGTGTTTGGATGAAACTTTGTCTGTCTTTATATCTTTTAATTTTGCCATGAATATATTCCTGTATGTTCTATTTACGCATCAAAAGTTACTCTATAATTATTTCAAAGATATTTTTGATGTTGCGTTCTTTATTTTCTCAGTTATTACTTTTCTGTAATAAACATATTTATCCAAATCAGATTGTCTGAACAACAATTGATTTGCTTGCCTTGTAATTCGATTATATTGCCCAAGAAGTACATTCCTAAATTCTTCTATCTGATCTAAAGGATTAGTGTGATTGATTTTATATTTTTCGTATCTAAAATCAATAAAATTAAACTCCTGTTTTTCGTAATCTATTAATGTATTATTCGGAATTACAAAATCAAAGATAAAATTCTTTGGCATAACTATATTTTTAATAGCATTATCATAAGTTTTTTGCGGTAAATTTGATAAACTATCCAATGTATCAATATAGTTGTCGACAAATAATTCATAGATTGAATAAAAATCGTTATTTTCAATAAAAGAATACATATTTGAATTTTCAACTATATCACCTTCATTGAAAATATATATTCCATGTTTTAAGCCATCCAAAACTTTTTCGGAAGCATCTATACCGTATTTACAATAAATATCAATCATTTTAAGCATATCAATCGCCGCACTATGATCATTCACTCTGCCGTTTAATTCAGATAAATACTTATCATACTTGCTTTTTATACCAACTCCGGATACTTTTTTTATAATTGAAATATTTGCATATTCTGCACCTACAAATATTATGTCGCTTGGGGAAACACTCCCATTATCTTTTAACTCCGATTCGTTTGAGTCTATATGATAAAGTGGTATCCCAAAATGAGGATTGTTTTTTATTTTTTCATCAAAATCATAAGGTAATAATATCAAATCTTTTGAAAGTAACTTTATATTATTTACAAAAACATTATGAATTTTTAAAAGAAAATCTCTGTACCCCGGAATAGGGAAAACACCTATTGCTTCTTTATCTGAAATATTCCCCTGACTTATTGCCCTTATTATTAGATTATACACATTTTCTTGTTCAATTTTTTCGCATTTATCGGCAATTTCAATTTCGGGTCTATTAACCTGAATGTAATCATCTAAAGACATTTCAAGACCATTTTTTGAATTATTGTCATTGAAAACTTTGTAGGATATTTGTGCATTATATCCGATATATTTTTTATTATCTTCTATAATTTTTGAGATATTTTTATTATCATCAGTGGTACCTTTTAGAGAAATTATGACAAAGATTTTATTTCCCAATTTATCTTCGTACCAAATATTAGGAGTATCCTCTGCCAAAATATTGTCAGATAATATTTTACTTCTTTTTGACATTAAATACTCTTTGACCTGATTCATGGCATGATATCTAAAAATCAGCTCCGATGTATTATTTTTATCTCTTTTAGTACTTTTTACGTCAATTTCTTTATTTGTTTCAGTGTCGAGCAAATTCCAACCACCATTTAACGGTTTTATTCCATTTGATATTGTAGTAATAAAAGGGAATTTGCATGCCTTTAAATTATACTTTTTAGAGGCGGCCATTTGTTTATTTTTTATATCTTCTGCCAAGCAAGACTTTCCAAATTCATCATAAAAATCAAATACAACAGAAAAAACCACCCCTTTATAAATAAAACAAAGGTCAGAATGAGAAGTATAGCTATTATCAGATTTTAACCACCTAAAATTCTTTGAGGATGAAATATTACTATTAATTTGCTCAAAAGCAATATCATAAGCAGATTTTACGAATTCTCCTTTTGAATTCATTTTGGAAGTTTTTTCTTTAACCATATTGTACTATCTCTCAATTATATACATTAAAATTATACAATATTTGTCTAAAATATGGAATATGTATGAATAATATGTATTAAATGAAAACCATACATAATTATTTTATGATATCATTATTTTATGACAAAGATAGAGCTATTGATGCCTGCCGGCAGTAAGGAAAAATTAGAATATGCCATTCGCTATGGAGCTGACGCCGTTTACTTCGGTATGGTGGATTTTAGTCTACGGGCTATGAGAAAAGGGGAACTTATCACCCTTAATAACCTTAAAGAGGTTATTGACAAAGCTCACGAATTAAATAAAAAAGCATATCTAACCCTTAATATATTTGCATTCAATAAAGATATTAAACAACTTGAAGAATGTATAGAAAAAATCTCTGATACTAATCCTGATTCACTAATTATCAGTGATACCGGTGTTATGCGGTTAGCAAAAAAATATATGCCGAATACTGCGCTTCATATTAGTACTCAAGCAAGTGCATTAAACTATGAGGCAGTCAAATTCTGGGAAGATTATGGAGCAACTCGTGTTATTTTAGGCAGAGAAGTTAATATAAACGACATGGCGCTAATAAAACAAAAAGTGCCAAATATGGAACTTGAAGTATTTGTTCACGGAGCACAATGCGTATCATTTTCAGGAAGATGTCTTATAAGTGATTATATGACTAATGGTGAAAGGAAAGCTAATCAAGGCAACTGTTGTCAGCCTTGCCGCTGGAGTTACAAGCTCGTTGAAGAAACCCGTCCAGGTCAGTATTATGAAATTGAACAGTCTGAACGTGGCACGCATATTATGAGTACAAAAGATTTATGTCTTGTTCATCATCTTAATAAACTCGTTGATGCAGGGGTTGATTCGCTCAAGGTTGAAGGCAGGACAAAAAGTCTTTATTATGTATCAGCCGTTGCAAAAGCATATCGTGAAGCGATTGATGCTGTTTATAATGATAAAAATACTGATATGACCCCTTATTTTAATGAATTATTAAAAGTCGGAAACAGAGGTTATACAACAGGTTTCTACTTGGGGGACGGAGAATATCCGGCAGACGGTTACAGTTATGATATTTCCAAAGGGCTGGCAGGTGCTGATTTCTTGTGCGAAGTTCACGATAAAAAGGACGGTTATTATAAAATTAAGACTAAAAATAAGTTCTTTATAAATACCGATATTGAAGTAATTTCCCCTTCTGAAAAATTTGTTACTCAGGCGGTTGAAATAAAAACAACGGAAGGTGAAATAAAAGATTATGCAAATACTAATGATGAACTTTGGGTTAAGTTTAATCATGAAATTTCTGATTATAAATATGCTTTGATTAGAACCGTCGGAATTAAAGAATAAGGGGTAAGTGGTAAAGGGGTAAATGTATATGAGGTTATGTCCTGATTATAATTTGAAAGACATATATGAGATTGATTTGGACGAATTGAAATCCAAGGGTGTTAAACTTATACTGTTTGATTTAGACAGTACTCTTATGGTATCAAAATCCGGCAAATATTTACCGAAAACAATTGAATGGTTGAACAGAGTAAAACAAGATTTTAAAATCGCGGTTGTATCTAACAATCCACGAGTTGAATATATAAGCAAAGTTCGTGCAATGTCCGATTTTGATGTACTTGGTTCTTGTGCAAAACCTGACACCAAAGTTGCAAAGAAATACATTAGCGATTGCGGATTTGATGTAAATGAATGTGCTATTGTTGGCGACAGACCTTTGACAGATATACTCTGCGGAAAAAGATTAGGCTGTATAACAATTCTCGTTGGCTCTATCAATGCTCAAAACGAAGGGCTTCCAACAAGGTTTGTCAGGTGGCTGGAAAGATTAACAATAAAAAAATAACCCTCTTTTTGAGGGTTATTTTTTATAAAGAAAGATTGGCTATTTAATACGAGCCTTTATAGCTTCCCAAGAATTTTCAATATTTTGTTTTAAGGTTACTATTTGTTCTTTAGAATACATCTTTTTTAGGTCAGCTTTACTTATGCCAAGTGCATCTGCCATTGTCCCGACACTTATGTATACTTCACCATTAAGTGGTATTTGCCCGCCATAATAACCACTATCAGGCTTATCATGACGCAAAGTGCCTTGTGGAAGATTATAAGCCTTTTCAATTTGTTGAAGCGTCATTTTACCTGTACTAACATAAATATCATCACTAATTAAATTCGTAATATAAGTTGAATTACCATTACCGATTTGCCCCTGCAAATAGTTTTTTGCCTGTTGTTGTCTTACCTGTTTTTCTTTTTCTTCCGCACTATCTCCATAATTAAACATTTCTTCTGTTTTCGGTGCTGCTACTTCTGGGGTATCCATATTATAGTTTGGATCCATTGGGGTAGCACCGGACATTCCTGGTATAGCCATAGTCATCTCTCCTTATTTACTTCACAATCGTATACTCATGGATATAAAGTTTTTTATATAATCGTGATTTCAAAATTTATGAAATTCGTTACATAACTTAATATATATTTACCCCAAAAAATCTGATTAGAAGTGCAACACCTTGATAGTAAAATAAGACAAAGGAGTCAAAAAACAACTTTCACATAAAGAATAAAAGAAGGGTGTCTGTGAAAGGCAAGCGAGGTAAAATTTAAATGGAGTTTGTAACGTGCATTAAGTTGGTAGTTTAAGTGAAACATAACAATAATTAAAATATTCTTAATTCTTAACAAACAGTGCCTGAGAATTATTCAACCAATCGACACCCTCTATGACAGAATTAGTCACAGTCACTATTTATTATTCACTATTTATCTTTGTAGTATAATGAATACATTAAGGAGATGTGTAACATGTTATTAGAGTTTTTAAATTCTAAAATTCACAGAGCAACTATTACTGATTCAAATCTTAATTATGTTGGCTCTATTACGATTGATGAAGATATATTAGATGCGGCTAAGATTAAAGAATGGCAAAAAGTCGACATTCTGAATATAAATAATGGTGAACGTTTTCAAACTTATGTAATAAAAGGAAAACGAGGTTCCAAGATGTTTTGCGTGAACGGGGCAGCTGCACGAAAAGTGCAAACCGGTGATAAAGTCATTATTTGCACATATCGTTATGTGAAGGAAAGTGAAATAGAGGGGTATAAACCGACAATTGTACAGATTGATAATGATAATAATATAGTTTAAGGTGTATTGTGAACAGAAATCCGTATAAACAATCTAAAAAAAAGAAATTTAGTATTGATGTAAAAAAAATGGGTGTGGACATTGATAAAAATGAATATTACACAATAAAAGAAACACCTGAAAACTATCCTGAAAATTATTACAGGAGTAAATGATGGAAAATTTAAAAAGAATACTTATTGTTGATGACGATGATGAAATAAGAGAATTATTAGAATTTGATATTGCGCAAAGCGGTTATTTTGTCGATACTGCATCTGACGGGAAAGAAGGGTTAAACAAAGTTTTAAACAACAGTTATGATCTTGTTATTCTTGATGTTATGATGCCCAAAATGAACGGTTTTGATGTATGTAAAAATATACGTCAGGCAAAATTATCAATTCCGGTTCTTATGCTTACGGCAAAAGGTACAATTGATGATAAAACTGTCGGATTTGATTGCGGGGCGGATGATTATTTAGTTAAGCCATTTGATGTTCAGGAGGTCCTTCTCAGAATAAGGGTTCTTTTAAGGAGAAATCAACCTCAGGTTGAACAAAGCCTTTCTAATGAGATTTTACAGGCAGGTAATATTGAGATTTTCCCTGATACTTTAGAGTGTGTGATTGTTAATAAAAAAATAAAGCTAACCCCAACCGAATTTGAGATACTATATTGTTTAATGCAACATTTTAATAATGCAGTTACACTGGCTACGCTTCTTGATGAAGTTTGGGGATATGACAGTGATGAAGATGTCCGTATGTTAAGAGTACATGTTGGCGGGCTTCGGAATAAAATTGAACCTGATTCTAAAAAACCGCAATACTTACATACAGTTACAAATGTGGGTTATAAATTAACACCGTTTGGAGAATAAGATGAAAGTTGTCAAAAACATAAAACGGTTAAAAATAGTTGAGCAAATTATTATTGTAAGTTTGTTTGCGGTTCTCGTTACAATGACGGTTTGTGGTTTTATTATCAATAATATTAACCAACAATCAGTACGAGCACAATTGATTAATATTGGTGTAATTGTTGCTAATTCTGTTTCTGATAGCATTGATGTTTTTCAAAGTTCAATAGAATATGAATTGTTGCAAATATCCCAAACTCTTGAATTTTTTCCAACTAATGAGGGGAAACAGCATTATTTAAATAGGGTTGTCAGAACTTCAAAATTATATAAAGATATAAAGATTTTAAATTCAGAAAAAAGTTATATAGATTATAGATTAAAGTCCAGTGAAAACAATAATGCTACTTTTGGCATAAAAATGAAAACGGGGCAATATTTGACGGCTGTGTTTGATGTTGAGGGCTTAAAATCTAATATGTTTCAGTTTATAGGAGCGGATAAACGTCAGATTTACATATTAAATCCTGAAAATAAACTTATAACATCTTATAATTTCAATAAAAAGGTTTTTAATAAGTGTATTAGTCAGTTACCGAAAGAACTTGTTGAAAATCATGCAACAGTATATGGCGGAAGAAAAAATCAACCGTTTGTTTATTTAAAAAAATCAGATCCGAATATTTTGATTATTGTTTCAACCCCGAGAGAGATTACTAAAAATACAATTGAACATAGCAGATTGAAAATTATATTAGCGATGCTTATATCTTCTCTTGCCGTTTTGTTAATAGTAGGTTTGTATATTTCATATCTTTATATAAATGTAAGACAATTATTCAAAGCAATTATTGCGCTTTCTAAGGGTAATTATAAACGCAGAATAAGATTACTTACGCATATCCTGACACCTTATGAAATTATATTTTTGGCGTATGAATTTAATCGTATGGCATCACAAATCCACAAATCATATAACAAACTCCAAAAAACCAATAAGGAGCTAAAAGAATTAAATGAATTTCGTTCTAATATGATAGATACGGTTAGTCACGAGTTTAGAACCCCTCTGACAAGTATTCAGGGATATACTTCAAGATTACTAAGACAAGATATTCAAATTGATGAAGAAACCAGACAAAAGTCCTTAAAAGTTATTCGCAGACAAGCTGAACGATTAAAAAGAATGGTAGAGGACTTACTTGTTATTCCGGATATTGAACACGAAAGCCTTAATGTAAATATAGAATCAATCAGTGTTCCTGAAATCGTAGAAGACTCAATGTTATTAGTAAAAAATAGCGGAGGTAAATGTCTTATAAACAACATAAAAGAGGATATGCCTTCTATCAGTGCAGATAGGGACAGATTTGAGCAAGTTATGATTAACCTGATTGAAAATGCCATTAAATATGCAGATGATGAAACTGATATTGTTGTTGAAAATATAGATTCAAATGACGATAATTATGTGACTATTGTTGTAAAAAACAAATGTCCGGTTATTCCTAAAGATAAACTAAAAACGCTTTTTGATAAGTTTACTCGACTCGATGATTCAACTACAAGAACGACAAGAGGAACAGGATTAGGGTTATATATCGTTAAAGGTCTTGTTGAAACAATGGGTGGGCATATTCAGCTTCATTCCGGCATGGACTGGGGATTTGAAGTGCATCTATATATGCGCAAAAGTAATATTTAATAAGTGGAAAGTTGAAAGTGGAAAGTGAAAAGTTATTCAAAAGGGCAATAAAAGAAGCGAAGCAGACTTCATCATTGGATGTTCCTGTTGGTTGTGCAATATTAAAAGATGGTGTTATAATTGGGGCTTAGAATAAAAAAAAAGAAGAACTAAATGATGTGACAGGACACGCTGAAATTATTGCTATAAGAGATGTACAAAAAAAACTTGGCACATGGAGATTAAGCGGTTGTGAAATGTATGTAACACTGGAACCTTGTCCTATGTGTGCGTGGGCTATTATTTCATCAGGCATGGATAAATTATATTTTGGCTCATATAACACTCAATGCGGAGCTTTTGGAACAGTTATGGATTTAAGAAAAACAGCAAATTCTAAACTAGAAGTTTATGGCGGGATTGAAGAAGAAAAATGCGATAAAATATTGAATAATTTCTTTGAAAAGCTAAGAAGTGAAGGATATAAGGTTAAATGATTACAAAGACAGAGCTTGATAAATTAGTAGAAAAATATGAAACCGTTAATTTTATTAAAGATGACCCTGTTCAATTTCCTCATCGTTTTAAGGATAAAAAAGATATTGAAATCGCAGGTTTTATTGCATCATTGTTTGCGTATGGAAGCAGAAAACAATTTATTTCAAAACTAAATGAATTTTTTAAATATACAGAGAATGAGCCGACAAATTTTATAAAAAACGGTGATTTTTCAATAATAAAATCACAAAATTTTAATTATAGATTTTCAAAACCTGATGACATTGTTGAATGGTTAAGGCTTTTATCAGAGCTTTATAACACATCAAACGGTTTAGAGGAACTGTTCGCCTATAGTTACAATCAGGATAACACTCTTGATACTATGTACAGAGTGGTTGCCGATTATTTTTATTCCAGGGTAAATAATGGTTTTGGACAGGGATTTTATCACTTACTGCCTGATTCACGAAAAGGTGGTGCAATGAAAAGAGTAAATATGTTTCTTAGATGGATGGTTAGGAAATCTGATGTTGATTTAGGGGTTTGGGATTTTATCCCTAAATCAGAATTAAGAATACCGTTAGATGTCCATGTCGCCAGATTATCAAGAGAAATGTTGTTATTAAATCGTAAAAACAATGATATGAAATCAGTAATTGAATTAACAAACAAACTTAAAACATTTGATCCATACGATCCCGTTAAGTATGACTTTGCGTTATTCGGAAAAGGTGTTGAAGAAATTGATAATAAGGTAATCTTGTCTTAGTATTTTAATGTTATATTGCCATTTGGTCATAAACAGTGGTTGTTAGAGTGTCCTCTCTCTAAAATATATGTACGACAATTCTTACTGTCAATTTAAAATTTACAACTATTAAAAAATATGCTAAAATTCAAACATGAGTTTTAATTATAATTTTGAAATTAATATCAAAACTCTGCAAACCCTTATGGTTGTGTGCGAGGGTAAAACCCTTATCAGACCTTGCTTTCAAGGGCTTAGGAAATATAAAAATTGAATAGGATTAAATTGGTCAGTTACCTATAAAATAGGGCTGACCTTTTTATTGTATAAAAGCGGAATTAAGCAATTTAAAAATATAAAGGAGAAAAATTATGACTGTAAAACCTACCAAACCAACAAAAGAAACTAAAAAAGGTTATTTTTATAGTTATGAAGGCGATGATAGTGTTAATTTAAGTGACATTGAATTAAAGAAGAAAAAACCGCTAAATGTAACATTAAATAATACATCCGGCTCATATAGATATTTTGACTCTTCATATAATTATGATGAAACTATTACTGTTGCAAGCGGTCATTACACAATGTCTTTAGATGGGTGTAATTCAAATAAAACAGTTAAATTAGGTAATACTGAAGGGAACAATGTTCATATTAAAAATTTAGGGAAAAACAAAATTACTGCAGGCGATGGCGGAAATGATTTTTATGTTTCATCTCAGTACTCAGATAATACTATTACGGCAGGTAAAGGAAAAGATTATTATGTATTATCAAGTGGTAAAACCAAAATAACGGATAAAGGCGGAAAGAGTACATATACCATAAATGGCGGCAGAAACACAATAACAGAAAAAGGCGGAATAAATACATATACAATAAGAGGCGGAATAAATAAAATAACAGATACAAGCAGTGACGAAAGTACATTTACTTTTTATCTTGTAGGAGAATCAGAAGGCGGTTCTGAAGGCGGAATAACAACAATAAAATCAGGTGCAGGGGTTGAGAAATTATATATTCATAATGATTTTATCCCTGATTCAAATGAACTGATTATAAACGCAGATTTAGGTGCAGGTAATGATATTGTTGAGGTTGATTTTAAGGAAGGCGCAACCTATAAACAAAATGCATCTGTTTTAGACGTTAAAACAGGAAAAGGTGAAGATACAGTATATATCTATGCTGGCAAAAAAAATACAGTTGATACGGGGAAAGATAACGACACAGTCCGTATCTATGGCGGGAAAACAAACTTTGTTTCAACAGGTGACGGTGAAGATGATATATCAGTATCTAATGATAACGAGATTACTACAATTTCAACAATAAAAGCAGGAAAAGGCGCTGATGAGATAAATACACACGTTGGTACAAATATAATTTATGGTGAAAGCGGAGTTGATAAAATTACTTTATGGGGCGGTACGAATACTGTTTATGGCGGAGGCGATGAAATAACAACAAAATACGGTAGTAGTAATACAATATACGCATCAGCCGATAACATTAATTTAAGTGGCGGAACAAGTACCATTTATGTTAAAAAAGGTAAGAATGAGATATACGCAAATGGCGGTACTAATGAAATCCATTTAGCAAAAGGGAAAAACACGATTGTT
>CACZPS010000157.1 GCA_902783125.1 uncultured bacterium
CAGTGACTAAGTGAACCGTGACTAAGTGACTAAGAATTTCTGATTTCTTAATCACTTAATCACTTCGTCACTTAATCACTTTTATCGGCGTAAGCCGATAAACTATAATTTATCCATGTTATAATATAACTATGTTTACAGGAATAGTAGAAGAATTAGGTGTGGTTTATTCAATTACTCCTAATAAAATTACGATAAAGTGTTCTGAGGTACTAAAAGAAACAAAATTAGGGGACAGTATTGCCGTTAACGGTATTTGCTTGACAGTAACAGATATTGGTGCCGATTCTTTTTGTGCGGATATTTCGCCTGAAACATATAATGTAACGACAATGTCTGAAATAAAAACAGGTGACTATGTTAATCTCGAACGTGCGCTGACTCTTTCAACAAGGCTTGGCGGACACATAATATCAGGACATATTGATACTGTAGGATATATAAAAAAACTGAGTTCAAATAGTGATTTTTATGAATTAACAGTCTGTTTTGACAAAAAATATTCAAAATATGTTATAAAAAAAGGCTCTATATCTATCAATGGAATAAGTTTAACAGTTGCAGATTGCGGTAACGACTTTGTAACAATTGCTGTAATCCCTCATACATACAATATGACTGTGTTGAAACGATTAAAAATCGGTAGTAAAGTTAATGTTGAATTTGATATTTTAGCAAAATATGTTGAAAAAAATCTATCTTCAAGCGATAATAAAGGGGTCACAATCGATTTATTGGCAGAAAATGGGTTCTTGTAAACCGAAAGAAAACAGTATGAAAAACGAAAAACTTTTTAATACAATTGAAGAAGCACTAGAGGATTTTAAACTCGGAAAACCGGTAATAGTTGCAGATGACACTGATAGAGAAAATGAAGGTGATTTGATTTGTTCTGCACAAATGGTTACTCCTGAAATGATAAATTTTATGTCTAAAGAGGCAAGAGGACTAATTTGTCTTGCAATTTCGCATGATATCGCTGAAAAATTAGATTTACCGCAGATGGTTGAACAGAATACCGAAAAAATGAAAACAGCATTTACTTTAAGTATAGATGCGGCGGAAAAATATGGTGTAACAACAGGGATATCTGCTTTTGACAGAGCGAAAACCGTAGAGGTTGCAATTGCACCGGATGCACAACCGTCCGATTTAAGGCGACCGGGACACATGTTCCCTTGTGTTTCAAGACAAGGCGGGGTATTAGTCAGAACAGGGCATACTGAAGCCGTTGTTGATATGGCAGCATTGTGCGGACACAGAAGTGCCGGTGTAATGTGTGAAATAATGACAGAAGATGGTCACATGGCACGCAGAAATGAATTAAAAAAATTCGCTGACAAGCATAATTTGAAATTTATAACGGTTGCAGATTTGATTGCTTACAGACTAAAATCGGAAAAACTTATATCACGTGACGCTGTTGCGGATTTGCCGACACAATTTGGGATGTTTAAAATATACGGTTACACAAATAAATTAACAGGACAAGAACACGTTGCAATTGTCAAAGATGATCAATCTGATAAAATTCCTCTGGTGAGGGTTCATAGTGAATGTTTTACTGGTGATGTTATGCATAGTTTGAGATGTGATTGTAATGCACAGCTTCATTCTGCTTTAAGAATGATTGAAGAATACGGCAAAGGTGCTGTTGTATATATGAGAAACCATGAAGGCAGGGGGATTGGGCTTGTAAATAAAATAAAGGCATATTCGCTGCAAGATAAAGGTCAAGATACAATTGAGGCGAATTTATCACTTGGTTTTCCTGTTGATTTGCGTGATTACGGTGTCGGGGCTCAGATTATTCGTGATTTAGGTTTTAATAATTTTAATCTATTAACAAATAATCCTAAGAAGATTGTGGGATTAACAGGTTATGGACTAAAAATAAATGAGGTTATCAATATAAAAACTGATATTAATGAGTATAATGAAAGATATTTAATAACAAAAAAAGAAAAAATGCACCACATGTTATAAATTATTGTGGTGGAATATAAAATTTAAATAAAGGATATTATATTATGCAAGAATATAAAATAGAAAAATTAACAAAAGAAAAATCAATATTGTTTAAAGGGGTATATTCTGATTTTGTTTCAAAAGCAGTTTCAGAATATAAATTTGAACTTGAACCACTTTCTTTTAATGAATTTATTGATGCGGTTGAGGATGGTTATATTAATTGTTTGGTTTTGTATGAAAATGACTTTCCTACAGCATTTTTGGTTTATACTACGGCAATTTCCGAATCAATTGAATTAAATATGATTCATTGTCTTGGAGATGAAGATTTGATTGAAAAAAGGAAAGCCTTACTTTCGGAATTTTTAGAACAAACTGAGTCACAGAGAAGAAAATCGGTTGTTTGTTATCCGATGATGGGTTCTCAAAATGATTTTGTCGGGGATATTGCTCATTTTGGGTTTAGGTTTATCGGACTGGCTGTACTTAGATTTTTAATGAACGATGAACAGTCTAATCTTATATATGATAAATCTGAGTTGTCCCATTTAGGTTATCAAATGAGGATTGCACCTTGGGATAATTCATTCAGAAAAGAGGCAATAAAGGTAATACATAATAATTTTAAAGAAACGTCGGATGCCTTATTTGATACCAGATTTAAGACAATGCAAGGAACGGAAGATATTATTGATAAAATATTAGAAAATATTTATGGTGAATTTTTACCACAGGCAACTTCAGTATTATTACACTTGGAAAAGCCGGTAGGATTTGCATTTACTAATGTAACAGGCGGGAAAATTGCTAATATTCCTCTTGTTGCAATAAATAAAGAATATCGTGGAAAAGGTTATTCAGAGCATTTATTAAAACGTTCAATCGGAGTTATAAAAAACTGGGTCGATAATGAAACCCACGACTTTACGGAAATAAACGTTACAACTGAAACCGACAACTATGGCGCATTAAAAATGTACCGAAATGTCGGATTTAAAGAAGATTATTCATATACACAGGCTTATCTTCCGACTTCTAAGTAGTTAGTTTTTTGAGTGAGATATTTTTGTTATAATAATCTTATAACTGGGAGAGATTATGAGCAACAGTCAAACAACAGAGCTTAAACAAGAGATATTAGAACGTGTTGTCAGGGCGTTTTTTACCCCTGATTTTGAGGAATATGTTAGATTAATACCTTATGATATGCGGCCGAAAGGCTCTGAAGTGCCATATAGATGTTGTGTATATAAAGAAAGGGCTATTCTAAAAGAAAGAATCAAAGCTGAACTCGGTTTTTCATTAGAAGACGATATAGAACATAAACTGCTTTCTACTTATGCAAAAGAAGCATTAGAGCGAAAAACTCCTGAAAAAGATGTCTTGACTGTTCTTGACGCAGCTTGTGTAGGTTGTGTACCAAGCAGAATTTATGTAACAGATTTGTGTCAGGGCTGTGTTGCTAGGCCATGTCAATCTGCGTGTAAATTTGGGGCAATAGAAATGGTTAACGGACGTTCCAAAATAGATGGTTCTAAATGTAAAAATTGTAAAATGTGTATGAAAGCATGCCCGTATAATGCTATTGTCAAACTTGCAGTCCCTTGTGAGGATGCCTGTCCGGTGGGCGCAATAAACAAAAACCAAAATAATATTACACGAATTGATTTTGATACTTGTATAACTTGCGGGAAATGTGTTGCTGCCTGTCCGTTCGGCGCAGTTTATGAAAAAAGTCAAATAGTTGATGTTATGAAGAATATTATTGATGAGCGCAAACAAGTTGTGGCGATGATTGCGCCTTCTATTGCAGGTCAGTTTAATTGTTCTGTTTTTCAACTAAAAACAGCTATGAAAAAAGCCGGTTTTTCTGATGTTGTTGAAGTGGCTCAAGGGGCTGATATTACTACCTTGACGGAAGCAAAAGAATTTGAAGAACGCATGGCGGAAGGAGCTCCGTTTATGACAACTTCATGTTGTGCCGGATACAATAATCTTGTTAAAACGGGGCTGAAGGATATTAAAGAATTTAAATCCACAACCGGAACTCCTTTGTATTACACTGCACAAATTGTTAAAGAAAAGTATCCGGAGTGCGTATCAGTCTTTATTAGTCCTTGCGTTGCAAAACGAAAAGAGGTTCAGGAAAATCCTAATGTTGATTACTTGTTAACATATCCTGAATTATTAGCATTATTCAATGGTCGTGATATCAAATTTGAAGAATGTGAACCTGAACAGTATGAAGTTGAGAGTTCAAAACAGGGCAGAAATTATGGCGTTTCAGGCGGGGTGTCTGATGCAGTTATTTCTGTTCTAAAAGATAAAAATCTTGCGAAACCATATATAATAAACGGTTTAAACAAAGAGTCAATAAAAGAATTAAAGCAATTTGTTAAAAATAAAGAGTGTCCCGACTGTAATTTGCTTGAAGTTATGGCATGCGAAGGCGGTTGTATCGGGGGTAACGAGTCACTCAAACCTCAAAGAGATGCTAAAAAGAAAATTAATGCACTTCTTGAGCAAAGTAAGGATATTACGCGGTAGTATTTTCTGATATTAAACCTTTACGAGTACGTGTTATGTATATATAAATAACTTATTTAATTCTTAAGTTTAATTATTGCATAATGACGTTCTATTGTTCCGTTTTCTTTCCGGTAAGAATAAAATAGGTCGTTTCTGCAAGAAGTACAAAACGGGCAAATATCAATATTTTCTTTTGGAACGCCAAATTCTAGAAGTTGTTGAGAATTTACACCTTTTAAGTCGACATATATTCCGTCTGATTTTGATATAACCGAATCCTTATAGTCACGAACAGAAGATTTTATCCCGTTAATAACTTCCTCTCCAACCTTATAACAACAACCACCTATTGCGGGACCAATTATACAATAAATATCGCATACATCTGAATGCGAATATTTAATCATTTTTTGTAATGTTTTAGGTACAATTCGTTGTGTAGTTCCTCTCCAGCCGGCATGAGCAATAGCCCCGATGTTTGCTTTTTTATCGTAGAGAATTACAGGAGTGCAGTCTGCGAATTTTAAATATAACATTTGTTCAGGATTAGTCATAATAACCGAATCTGTATCGGGGTAATCCTTGACCCCAATTTCTGAAAATTTAACATTTGCGGAATGAGTTTGGATTGGATGAATAATATTGTTTTCATCGCAATTCCAAGCCTTGGCGATTATATTCGGACTAAAGCTCTCCACTTCCAATCTTGTTGTAAAACAATGATTTAAATCAGATAACAAATCCGAACAATAAACAGTTAGGTTATTAATCTTTTCTGCATAAAACATAATAAAAATATTTTACACTAAAATATGTTTGAAGTACAATGTAAACAAGAAATAGAGGGTATAGAAAGGATTTTATAAATGAAAGTTTCTCTGAATTGGTTGAATGAATTAGTAGACTTATCTGATTTGACAGTCGAACAGATAGCGCACGAATTAACTGTTAGCGGACTGGAAGTAGAAGAAGTTGAAGAAATTAAGGCTCGATTTACTAACATAATGACAGCTCGTATTGAAAAAATTGATAATCACCCGAATGCAGATAAACTTCATTTAGTAACAATAAACAATGGTTCTGGATTAAAAACAGTTGTATGCGGCGGACAAAATATTGAAGTCGGTCAAATAATTCCTTATGCGTCAGTCGGGAGTAAGGTTCTTGATAGACACACAGGAGAACAATTTACACTGACTCCTGCAAAAATAAGAGGGGTTGATTCAGAAGGTATGCTCTGTTCTGATGACGAATTAGGGGTATCAGACAGAAATTATCAGGATGAAGACGGAATCCTTATTTTAAACAGAATTTTCCCGAATGTTCAACCGGGGGTTGATGTAGAAGAATTATTAGGCTTTGAAAAAGATGTTGTACTTAATGTTGCGCCGACAGCAAACAGAGGTGATCAATTCTCAGTTGTTGGTATTGCAAGAGAACTTTCAGCTATATTTAACAGACCTTTAAAATTCTCTTATCTTGAACCGACAAAAGATTTTTCAACCGATGAATTTAAAGTTGAAATAAAAGATAATGATGTTTGTAAATATTATTCAATCGGGTTATTAAAAGATATTACAATAAAACCGTCACCTGATTGGATGCAAAAAAGATTATTAGCTTCAGGTATTAGAGCAATCAATAACGTTGTCGATATTACAAACTATGTTCTTTTAGAATATGGAACTCCTTTGCACGCTTTTGATTTTGATAAAATAGGCAATTACTTATGTGTAAGACGCGCTAATGATGGTGAAAAAATAGTTACTCTGGATGAGGAAGAAAGAACTTGTACAGAAGAAACTGTTTTAATTTCGACTGAAAATGACGGTGTTTGTATAGCAGGTGTTTTTGGCGGTGCTAACTCTGAGGTAGATAACAATACTAAAAACATTGCTCTTGAAGCAGCGTTTTTCCCGTCAGCAACAACAAGAAAAAGTGCAAGAAGCGTAGGTTACAGATCTGAGGCAAGTTCAAGATTTGAACACGGAGTTGATATTGAAGCCGTAAAACCGGGGCTTATGAGAGCAATGCAACTATTATCAGAATACGCTGATGCAAAAGTGAGCGGTATTGTTGAAACTGGGGTAAATAAGTTAGATTTACCGGAGATTACTTTGCGATATAATCAGGTTTCAAACATACTCGGCTGCACAATTGAAGCATCAAGAAGTAATGAAATTCTTGAAAGATTAGGGTTTGAATACCTTGGCGGAAATGAAATAGCTGCAAAATATAGAGTTCCGTCTTTTAGGGCAAATGATGTAACAAGAGAAGTTGATTTAATAGAAGAAGTTGCAAGAATTAACGGTTACGATAAGATTGCGCCGACGCTACCTGCAAAAACAGGAACTCCTGAAATCACTTTGGAAGAACGAACAAAAACCAAAGTTCACAACATTTTACGCTCCTGCGGGTTAAACGAAATGGTTACGACATCACTTATCGGTAAACCTTTATTAAAACAGTACGATATGGTTTATGATGAAGCTAATGTTGTTGAAGTTGAACACCCGCAAAGTGAAGAATTTACAATGCTAAGACAAACAATGGCTGCTAATATGCTTAATGTTTTAAAATACAACTATGATAACGGTCAAAAAGTATTTTGGGGTTATGAAATAGGTAAAACATATCTTAAGGATTCAGAAGCAAATGAAAAAACGTCTGGAGTTAAAGAAACTCAATGTGTAGCAGGCGTTATTACAGGCGAAATTGAAAATTCAAAATGGGAATCCGCTCAAAAAACTGATTTTTATACTGTAAAAGGAATAATGGATAAACTTCTTGAGGAATTGGGCATATTAAAACGTATCAAGTTTGTGCCTTTATCAGACTCTCCGATAAAAGATACTCACAGAGCATTGCATCCATACAGAACGGCTGTAATGTTATTGTTAGGTAAAAAACCTGAAGTTATCGGATATTATGGACAGGTTAATCCCGAATTAAGAGATAAATTGAAAATTAAACAAGAATCATTTATATTTAAACTTAATCTTGATTTGGCGATTTCTGCAATTAACGAAAAAACAGTTCGTTATGAAAAACTTCCGCAATTCCCTGAAGTTCAGCGAGATTTAGCTTTTGTAATACCTGATACAATTAGCTATTCAGAACTCGAAAAAGCTATTCAAAAAGGTGTTCAGGGCAATCTGTTTAACGGTTGCGAAGTATTTGATGTATATCAAGGGGAGCACGTTCAAGATGGATTTAAGAGTGTTGCCTTTAGAATAAAAATGCAGGATAAAAATGCGACTCTTACTGATGAAACCGTTGAAACACAAATGGCAAATGTCCGCTCTGTTTTAAAAAAATCCTTTGCTGAGGTATCTTTCAGAGAGGGCTAGGAGTAAAAGGGTAAAGGGGTAAGTAATATGCTTTCTTTGCAAAATTTGATTAAAATATTTGGTAAATATATTTTAGCAATTGTTGTCCTTTTTATTATTAATACAAATTGTCTTGCTAATATTATTCCGCAAACAAGTGACGATATTCCATTTAATTCAATCGGGCTTTATCAGACAGACAGAAGAAT
Source organism: uncultured bacterium (assembly GCA_902783125.1). GTDB lineage: Bacteria > Cyanobacteriota > Vampirovibrionia > Gastranaerophilales > Gastranaerophilaceae > UBA2883. The sequence continues at coordinate 8,039 of CACZPS010000157.1, forward strand.
AACTGTTTATTCAGAACCTGATTCTACCTCAAAAGTTATTTTGGATAAAGAAGTTGTATATAAAAACCTCATCGGAATAAAAAAGGATAATATATTTGGGGTATTAATTCCACAAAAAGAGCTTGGGTATCTTTTCGCAGTTGACACATCCGATGATGAAAACTGGGTCAAGGTTATATATGACAAATCAGAAAATAAAACCGGCTGGGTTTATAAAAATGATGTTTTTCAGTTTATGCCTTGGATAGATTTTATTAATATTTATGGGCGAAAATATGGAGTTAATAAATTTAAACAAAGTGTAAACTTTAATAATATATACTCTAATCCTGACGAAAAATCGCAAATACTTGGGAGTTTATCTCATCCTAAAGTTATACGCTTAACAGCGATTGAAGGCAATTGGTTTTTGATTACAGCGCTTGATATGTCGGGAGAAACAATAACGGGATATGTGATTTGGCGAACAACTGACGGGAAAATACTGATGTTTCCTAATATTAAATAGTGTTATCCAGTTCCAACAGTTTATTTAAAAAGTTAGTCAATAATACTGAAATGTAGTGTGCATCAAGATTTGAATAGTCAAAAACAAATTCATTTATTCCTGCCTGAAGATATTCTTTAATATTATCAAAGTCCTGCAAAACAGTATCTTCATACATGTGCATCTGACAAAAACCGTCACAGGCAAATGGAATGATTTTCTTCAACGACGGATCTTTTAATGCAAATGAACCTGTATGACAAGGTGCAGGACAGGTTAACCTTGGCAAAATTGCACTATCATTATTCAACGGACAAAGCCCAAGAGATGGTATTTTTTTATTTCCCGCTATTGTTAGTTTTTTATTAGGAATGTTGTTTTTTAGCACTTTTACTGTTCTTAGTACATTTTCTACAGATTCAAAAGATGTAAAATCAATAGAATCTATTTGGTGCAGCTGATTTAAACAATTGATTGACATACTGTTTAAAAGGTTTATACCTTGTCCAATTCCAATCGGTATATCTGCTAAATCCGGATCATTTATTACTGCCCAGAAATATCCTATATTATTAATAATCAATAAATCAGGTTTTGGATCAAGCAAAATAAGACTTTTACTGTAATCATAAACCCTGTCAAAATCACGCTCTGTTAATATTTTAGGGGTTGCCAACTGAAATTGTATTCCTGCCATTTTACAGAATCTTTTAACCTTAGTAATAATTTTACTGTAAGAACTGTCTGCTAGGTCTTTTGTGTATAATACTTCGCCAAATTCGATAGATGACAGCGGATTATACTTTAATCGTTTCAGATAATGTTTTAGCTTATTTATATGTTCAAGTCTTGATAATCTGAAATTCAGTTTGGGCAGTGGTAAATCGTCATTTTTTATTCTTTCTATCAATTCAGGCTTAATTCTTGAACGAGTAACGTCCCATTCATGACGTAAAATATTTTTACTGAATTTGAAATCCTTTCCGGTCGCACTAATCATTTCACCGGAAAAATGGTTAGTCTGATAAATACTTTTCCTTACATGTTTAAACGGAAGTTTTTGATTTTTGAACATTTTAGGTTTGTCAAGTATTTTTTCAACAAGTTCAATCCCTTCTAATATATCATCAGAGGTTTCAAATTTACCCTTTATAACAACATTATCTATTGCATTCAGTTTTATAATATCTTCAGCAAGCCAAGGAAGATTATCAGAATCAATCGCAAGCGGTAGACGGGTGTATTTTTTTATTTTTGAAATGTTTTTTAAATATATTTCTTCTGTCACAATTATTTGATCTATCTTGTGAAAATTATTCAAAAACTCTATCCCGTTCAGGTTATGTATATCAAAATAAGAGTCCGCAATAACTTTAAACGGTAATTTAAAACACTTTATGCCCTCAATTATTGCAAAACTGTTTATAAAAATCCCATCTATCTTCGTTGCTTTTAGATATTTTATGAATTTCTTAATCTCTTTTAAGTCTTCTTCTGTTATATTGTGTTTGAAATTGAGAAAAATTCTGCACCCGTTTTTATGAGCTACATCTATAAATTCCTTTACGTAATCAAAATTATTATTAAGAAATTTGTGGTGATAAACATAAAAATCCCGACATTTTACATGAGGAATAAAATCGGAAATATCCTCAGGTTTTTTAATAGGAGCAATAACACTAATCTCTTTCATAAAAGTATTTTACAAAAATTTTATTATCTTTGCAAGATTATTCGTGCTTTAAGGCTTTAGATCGCAAATTTCTGTGATACGTAATAGCAAATCTATGCGCCTCATCTCTAATCCTCTGGATTAAAAACATTGGATTAGAATTAATCGGAATACGAACAGGACGTGATTTTTTCGGCAAAAATACTTCTTCTTCACGTTTTGCCAAAGATACAAAATCTATCCCTGTAACCCCCATATCCTGAACTACTTGCATAACAGAGGAAAGTTGACCCTTTCCTCCGTCAATAATTATTAAATCCGGTTTTTCCCACTTCTTTTCACCTAGTCGTGATAATCGTCTTGTTAAAACTTCTTTCATTGATAAAAAGTCGTCAGGCTTACCTTCTGTAGATTTTATTTTAAACTTGCGGTATTCTGTTTTTTTACTTAATCCGTTTATAAACACGACCATTGATGCAACGGTGTTTGTACCCTGTATGTGCGAAATATCATAACATTCTATTCTGTTAGGGAAATTATTTAGTTTTAATTTTTCTTTTAAATAAGTCCCCACTTCATTAAAATCATCACGAATAGATGCTAATTTTTTTATCCTTGATGTTTCAAACAGGTTCTGAACATTTTTTCTTGCCAGTTCTGATAACTCTTTTCCCTGCTTTGATTTTCCCCAGCCGATTTGGATTTTTTTCTTTGAGATGATCTCTAACCAGTCTTGGTAAAGTTTTTTATCACCAAGTTCTTCTAAATCTGTAGAAACAATCCTGTCCGGGAATTCAAGCATAAGATTTGAGTAATATTCTTGAAAAAATCGTTCAAAAAATTCAAATCGGTCCTCATTTTCCACAAAATATGTGAAGTCTTTTTTATCTATAAGCCTGCCTTCTCTTATTAATAATATTGTTATTGCATAAATCCCTTCTTCATATACAGATGCAATAACATCCTCATTTAAGCGTTTGTTTTCGTATACAACCTTTTGGTGTTCGAGGGTCTTTTGTAAATCAAGATAACTGTCACGCATTCTGGCAGCTTTTTCAAACTGTTCAGTTTTGGAATATTCTTCCATTTGTTTTTTTAACTTTTTTATTAACTCAGTCTGTTTACCGGATAAAAACAATTCTACCTGAGATACAAGCTCCTGATACTCGGTTGGAGTAACTTTCCCCTGACATGGTGCAAGACATTTGCCGATATGATAATATAGACAAGGTCTATTAGAGAACTTTGGAGTTTTACATTGTTTCAATGGAAAAATCTTTTTTAAGAAATCCAAGGTTGAATACATCGCCTTTATGTTAGTATAAGGTCCGTAAAATTTACCCTTGTCTTGATTTTTGTTCTTCTTCCTCACAACAGTTATCCTTGGATAATCTTCATCCGTTATAAGAAAATAAGGGTATTTTTTGTCGTCTTTTAGCAGAATATTGTATTTTGGCTTGTGTTTTTTGATTAAATGGGCTTCCAGTATCAACGCTTCGACTTCAGAATCAGTGATAATGTACTCCATTTTTTCAATCTTAGATACAAGCACTGCGACTTTTACCCTGTCGTGTTTTTTGTGGAAATAACTTGAGACCCTGCGTTTCAGATTCTTTGCTTTCCCGACATAAATAATTTCCCCCGATTTGTCATAATATATATAACACCCCGGAAGGGTCGGAACAAGTTTTAAGGTTTCTTCAAGCTCTCTATTCATATTTAAATTTTATCACATTATTTAGTTTGGTGTAATTTTATAAATTTTAAATATTTTCTTCAACTTTTGACTTTAGGTTATTAAATTAAATTCTTAAATTTAAGGTTTATTTCACAACTTTAATAATTAATCTCTAAGCTAAATTTATTATTTATTGTAAATAAATGTAACAGTTGAAGAAATAAGTCTAAAGTTTTATTTTACCCTTGCCGTAATCGTAAATAGGGAAAAGAAAAAGGGACAGGAAAATGGCAATAGATATCTCATATATCAACACATATAATTATGCTATCGACCAAACAGGACTTAGTGATAATATTAAACTTGTTCTTAATAATGCATCACAAAAGAATTCAAATCAAGAGTCTGTTTTTGAACAAAATTTTAATAATACAAACTCTGCTTTGTTATACGAATATACACAAAATATAGGTAGATCAAATGTTGCACAACAACTTGTTTTAGATGCTAACTTAAAGGAAACACTTAAGTTTTTAAGCTCTGAAGCAGCTAAGAAAATGGCACAATCGCCTAAGAAAAAATTCGGAACGATTGTTGAACACATTTTTACTGATAATAAAACCAAAGATTTTAAGTCTGACAACGAAGAAAAAGAGAACGAAGATGATTTTCTTCTTGAACTCTTTGATATAAAGATTGATAGCAACAAAGAAAATATCTTTGCTGCATAGAGATTAGGATAGGAAAAGGAAGTAATTTCCATTTTTAAAGGGTAAATATCTAATTTATCCTTTTATTTTTTGGTATTAACTTTTATTGCGTTGTTGATTATAGCGCCTGACTTTTCTATAATATTTATAAGGGAGGCTTGGGAAATGCGTTTTAAAAACGTATTTTTAATATTTTTTATATTATTTTTTTCATCAACTGCTTTTGGCATTCAAAAAGGCGGAGTAGAATATTCTATTCCGATTGAGTATTCGCTTTTAAATGAAAAACAGATTAATGCAGATGCCGAACAGCTTTATTCCAAATTTAACAGCTCCTCTGATGAGAAACAAAAACAAATATTACTTGAACAAATGCTTTGGGACTATTCTATTTTAGGTGAAATTGATAATGAAAATCCGCTTTATTTTACAAGATTAGGTATTATCTATGATAAGATGAAAAAAGACAGGTATGCAAAGTCTAACTTCTTTAGAAGTCAGAATCTTATTCCAGAGTATCCTTATTCAGCGTTTTCGTTTGGGAATTTTTATTACGACAGAAAAGAATATAGAAAAGCTCTTAAAGAGTATTTGAAGGCATATAACACCGGATACAGTAATCATTACGATACTTTATTTAAAATTGGAACAATATATAAAATTTATGGGGATTTTTCTGAGGCAATAAAGTTTTACAAACGTGCATCAATCATTAAAAACACCCCAGAACTAAGTTCCGAGATAGTAAAATTAGAAGATTTGTTACAAAACAATTCATTATATAATCAAAGACCGAGGTATAATAAATGAAAAAATTTTTAGCAATATTAATAATAATTTTTTTGGGGATAAATAATACATTTGCACAGGGGGATATTTCTGATACCAGTCCAAATGGTCTCCGAGCAGATGTTTACTCAGAGTATTTCCCTCCTAAAAATGTTGTTGTTTATTCCAAAAACAGCCGAGGAATAAACGTAATTGATCCTACCCCGACAACTGCTAAAAAAAATGTTAATTTTCCGGGGTTAAGAGGGACTAATCAATTAGTAATTTATACAGGAGTTAACGGAAAGCGTACAGGAACGAATGAATTTGGGGCTGAGGCTATTGTAAGAGGAAACACTGTCGTTGCGCTTAGCGGCGCTGATTCTTTAATCCCCGAAGACGGGGTAGTTATCAGTGGTCATGGCAGTGCTAAAAATTGGATAAATAAAAATATTATTATAGGGACTAAAATATATATCAATAAAGATAGTAATACTATAACCGCTTATACAACATCAGAAAGCTATATTTATGGTGCCAAAGAGTGTCTTAATGAAGTTCAGGAGGTTATGAATTATTACAAAGAGCACTATCCTGATTATGATACAAAAAAAGTTGATGAGTCTATAAAAGCATCTGAAAACTGCATAAAAAAAGCTGAAAAACATAAAGAACAGGTTAAGGAGTTTTCTCAATTAGCTATTGAATATGCGAACAAGGCACTTTTTCTTGCAGTTCCGTATAAAGATTCTGAATTAAAAGGAGTCTGGCTTCGTCCGACATGTAAAACAAGAGAAGATGTTGTTTATGTAGTCAGTAAACTTGCGGATGCCGGAATTAACAATATTTTTCTTGAAACATATTACCATGGGATGACAATTTTCCCTTCAAAAACTATGGTTAAATATGGTTTTATCGAGCAAAATCCGTTATTTAATGATTTGGATGTTTTAAAAATTTTTGTAGAGGAGGCTCATAAACGAAATATAAAAGTAAATGTCTGGTTTGAGACTTTTTATGTTGGGAATAAAAAGCCGGAATCGAATAAGAAAAGTATTTTAGCTATTAATCCGTCTTGGGCTAATTTAACTAAAAAAGAATATGAGTCTGAAAAACCTTGTTCATGCGCTGCTGAACATAACGGTTATTTCTTAGACCCGTCAAATCCCGAAGTCCAAACTTTTTTGATGCAGCTTGCTTGTGAAATGATTTATGATTATGGTATTGACGGAATCAACATGGATTACATTAGGTATCCGCAAGCAGGTATTCCAAGAACAGCAGGTGGTGAAATTGGGGCTTGGGGATATACAACTTGTGCGAGGGAAGAATTTAAGTCTATATATGGGATTGACCCTGTTGAACTTGTACCTACAGATAATTGCTGGCAAGCGTGGAATGATTTTCGCAGAGGAAAAGTAACTGCGTTTGTAAGAAGGTTATCTAAGGTGTGCCGATCAAATAAAGTTACTCTTACGGCGGTAATTTTTCCTAATAAGTATTCAGCGCTTGAAAATAAGCATCAAGATTGGGAAGTGTGGACTGCTAATGATTATATTGACGGATTTACCCCTTTGTTCTTAACTTGTGACCCTGTGACTGCTGCAGATATGATGAGAGGGGTAATTAGGTATAAAAATACTAAAACTAAGCTATATGCCGGTTTATTTGTTGCATTTATGAATGGTTCAGAATCTGATTTAATTCGACAGATACATGAAATAAGAAAACTAAATATTGACGGATTCAGTATTTTTGATTATGCTCATTTTCAAGATAAATATATGAATGCATTAAAAGAATGTATTACTACTAAGCCGGTACAGGTTAAAAAAAAGAAAAAGGTAAAAAAAGTAAGAAAAGTAAAAAACAAAGGAAAAAAATAAGGAGTTAATATGAGTATTGAATCAATTAGAAAAGAAAGTGAATTATTAGATATATTCTGCTCATTGACAGAAATTCCATCTCCATCTTTGCGAGAAGAAAAAGTTATTGAGTGGATTTGCGATTTTTGCAAAAAGAACGGTATTTATTGCCAACCGGATAGTTATAAAAATGTATATATATATATTCCGTCAACAGATAATTCTAAAGAACCCATATTGTTATCTTCACATATGGACGTTGTCGGAGATGCGTCACCTATTAATTTAATTTTAGATGGGGATTATATAAAAGCTGATGGCAGAACATTGGGCGCTGACGATAAAGTGGGGGTTGCCTCTGCATTATTCTTAGCTAAAGAGTTAAGTAATGATAAGTCAATTATGCATGGTGGACTTGAAATAATATTAACGAGAGATGAAGAATCTAACATGAGCGGTATAAAACATGTTGATTTTTCTAAAATAAAATCAAAGTATGTCTTGGTTTGTGATGCTGACAAACTTGCTCAAGTTCAAATTTCAGGAGCAAGTTATACCAATGTTAAAATTCATGTAAAGGCATTACTTGGCGGACACTCAGGTATTGATATCGGCGATAAAGATAGGTTGAACGCTGCAAAACTTATTGCTGAATTATTGGCTGAATTTCCACAAGGTGTTTATTATGAAGATAAAACCGGTGTTATAACTTCTTGCAATTTAGGGGCAATTGTTGCGGGCGGTATTCAAAATGCTGTTCGTTCCTTTGTTGAGGACAATGTGATTTCAGGAGATTATATTGAAGCTATAAATGAAAAATCTGCTACAAATATTATTAATACTGATGCAAGAGCATCATATTCAATAAGAAGTGCAAGCGTCGAAAAAGAAAACGAACTTATTAGTATTATGCAAAATCACATTGATACTTTCAATAGAAATTATAATGGTTTAGCAAAAGCTGAAATTTTGTTTAATAAAAAGTTACTTCCTTTTGAAAAAGCAGATGATAATACCATCCCTGATTTACACACGAAAGTATGTGAAAAACTGGGGATTAAAAATGAAGTATCTTCCTTCCATGCTGCGGCAGAAACTCATATTTATGCTCACGAGAAAAATTCCAAAGGCGAAACCTTTATGCCGTTTTTGCTTGGGCTTGCTGATGTATTTAATATGCACTCAGCTAGTGAAAAGGTTAACTATAAAACTCTTTTACAAGGTTATTCTATACTTAAAGAATTATTTATTCAGTTCAATTTAAAATAAATTCAAATAACTATTTAAGAAGTTTAAGGCGTATATTTAATGAAAAAAGCAAAATATCTGAGTATTTTAATAGTTATTGTATTATTTTCAGCTTTTCTATGCAAAATTTTATTAAAATCAAAAACTTATAATGTGCTAAAAGTTAGTTCACCTTTTGAGTTTGTGGTTGATAAAAATAATGATGGAATTATTGATGAAAATGAAATAATTATAATTGATAACGATTATCAGTTTTTTGACAAAAAAAACTTAAATAATAGCTTAGCTGCAGCATTACAACTTGATGAATATCAAAAATTTGCCTTTGTGTATCTTACTGAAAAATTTTTTAATGAAGTTTTATTAGATAAAAAAGTTGAACTAAAGCGTGAAAACGGTAGTGATATTATATATTTATCAGGCGAAAAATACTCTAATATTTTAGAAAAATCAGGATATTTATTTAGAAACTATAAACCTATTAATAAATTTACTTATGAAAAAAGATTAAAACAAATTAAAAAATCGGAATATAAACTTTATAATACAAAGAGCAATAAATATCACGAACTAACTTGTGAATATGGGCAAAAGGCAAGAAAATATGTTTTACTTGCGAAAAGTCAGTTACCAAAAGGTGCAAAACCATGTCATTACTGCCATTGTTCTAAAAATGCAAATCAATATTCATCTAATAGTCCGGTAAAAGTTCCGCCGCTTGTTTATTCAGCAAGAGATATTAAGGTAATATTTTCAGATTTTACAACACATTTAATTCCTAACCGCAAAGGTGACAGCTTAATTTGTAAAGAAATTATTAAGCAAATTGATGAATCTAAAAGCAGTATCGATATTGCAATATATGGCTATGACAGAGTCCCTAAAATTGAAGCAGCTATAAAAAGAGCAATTTCAAGAGGGGTAAGAGTACGATTAGTTTGCGATATTGATTATTCCGGCAAAAATATATATGAAAATACTTTTGAATTTTCCAAATTAATTAAAAATTACAGTTGTGATACTCCAAATGCAAATATTCAAAATCCCGCTAAATATTCAAACTCAATAATGCATAATAAGTTTTATATTTTTGACAATTCAAGAATAATTACTGGTTCAGCAAATCTAAGTCACACTGATATGTCTGATTATAACTGCAATTGCATTGTATTTATTAATTCTCCTACAATTGCAGATATATACACAAAAGAATTTGAGCAAATGTATAATAATAAGTTCCATTTTTTAAAAAGTAAGATTCAAAAACCTGAAAATATTAAAATAAATAATTCAATTATATCTGTGTATTTTTCACCTAAAGATAAAATTATAAATACTCAAATTATACCGCTAATAAATCAGGCAAAGCATTATATTTATATGCCTATATTTTTAATAACAGATATTGATTTAGCGAATTCCCTTGTTTTGGCAAAACATCGAGGGGTTGATGTAAGAGTTATTGTTGATGCTACAAATGCGCATAGAAATTCCTCTAAACATGAACTTCTCCGAAAGAATGGAATTTTAGTAAAAACAGAAAATTATGCCGGTAAAATGCACTCAAAATCCGTTATAATTGACGATACGTACACAATTATCGGCTCTATGAATTTTTCAAAAAGCGGTCAATATAAAAATGACGAAAATGTTTTAATTATAAAAGATTCAAAATTAACAAAATTTTATAAAAAGTTCTTTTTGTATTTATGGGATAAAATAAGTAATTACTGGCTGAATCATAATGTCAGAGCAGAAAGTATTTTTTCAATAGGTTCCTGCAAAGATGGGATTGATAACAATTATGACGGCAAAATTGATTCTGCTGACGATGGGTGTCGCGCAAAGTAAATAATATCACATAAATACTTTAAAATATGTTTCAACGTTTGCATTTTCAATATTTTTTAATGATTCAATTTCGTTTGTTATAGCATTTCTTTCTGTTTCTAAAATTGAAAGTCGTTTATCAAATTTTGTATCCTTTGCATTAATTTCAGCCAAGGTATCTTCATATTCTTGTGAAACCTGTTCTATATAATTATTATCGGTTACCTCTCTTATATTTACATTTAATGCAGAAGATGTTTTTGATAATATTTTTTCTTCTTCGTCCCACATTGTTAAAATAACTTGAGAATTTTTAATCATATTGCTAACCCAAGTTGGGCTGTTAGCCTGTGTTTTATCTGCTTTTATGCAACCGCCTGCTTTTTGTATTGCATTAAATATTTCTTCATAATATTCAGCTCGATCTTCATCATTAGCTACCCAAACAAAGTCAGGGGTGTAATTTTGAAATTCAGCTCTTGCTATTCTAAATTCCTCATAATGTGATATATCACTTTTTGTTTTACCAATACTGCTAAGATATTCTTCTGCTTCATTTGGTTGGTTAATAACATTATTTATAATTCCATTAATTGCCTCTCCAATATTTGAATATGAAGTAGAAAGTTTACTAAGTAATTGTTTTGCATTTCCGGTAAAATCATTTACACTAAAAACTATATCTTCATATATATTCTTAGAAACACTGATATCTTTCTTTTCCATAATATTGTTATGTTTTATTTCAAAATTATCATTATTAGCATAGTCAAAGGTATTAGTGACCTTTAAAAAGCCATAATAACTATTTTTTAAAATTTCACTCTCATATTCTTTGTAAATTGGATGTTCTTTTGAGAAATCAGTATCAATAGGGTTAGGACAATACGTATCTTTTTTATAGTCTATTTTTACAGCTCTCTCAGCACTCCAATTTTGAGTTCCGCCATTTAAAACCATCTGCATCATTGAATTTCTGCTTATTGAAGAATTATCAACTGCATACTCTTTTCCGTCTATCTCAGCATAACTTTTTTGTTTGTTATAAGCCAAACTATATGTAAAATAATCATTTGACTCAGATTCAGCCTTGTAACAAAGCGGCGACATCGCTTCAAACATCATAACAGCTCCTTCAAGAAGATTTCGTTCATCTTTTGTGTAGAGTGTTTTATAGTTATTACTCGTTTTTAAAATATTTATTGCGTTTGTGTATTCTGTTGCGATATCACCATCAACACTTGACGTAATATAAAGTCCTTCAGCACTTTTTTGAGGTATTGATTTTAAGGCTTGTTTTGCCGGATTAATCCTTTCATTAGCAATTTCTAAAAAAGTTTTATACTGCTTGTATATTTGCTCAGATTCTTCATAAGTATCTGCCAAAATAGTATTGTAACCAAGAGCGACATACCTGTTATATTGTTCAAGAATTTCAGCATTTTTATCAACTTGAGAATATTTTATTCCTTCAAAATGTTCTACAAAATCTCTTATATTCCCCTCTGTTTCTGAAATTTCATTGTAAACATTACAAATATCTTCAGGCATATATAATTGACCTGATGCCATATCTTGTACGTAAAATATATTTCCAAATGTATTTTGATCAGTATTATATCTCATTAGGTTATTAATACTGCCGTCAATCCAACCTGCACTCCCATCATTATTAGTTTGTAGTGTTTTTATAAACGTATTATCAAGAGCATCAATATATTTTGTGTATGCAGTATCAGAATCATTAGACAAACGCAATTTATTTGCCATTAGACGTTGAGCCTCGCCTTCAATAGAATGCTGACGAGATGTAAGAGTTAGTAATCTTGCTTGTGATGCTGCTAATCCCACGTTTTAATTCCTAATAATAAGTACGTACAATTATATTTACGGTATAATGACTCTGATTCTTTAAACTTATAGTTTTAGTTGTAACATTATTTTACAAATCTATAAAATTTTTTGGTATAATTTATATATTAAGATTGGAGAGGAATATTGTTTATAGAATTTTTAGCTTTTTTTAAAAAGATTAATGAATTACTGTTTAATGGATTTGATAAAACCATAGAAAATTTACCTATTCAAGAGTGGGCGGCTGACGCAATTATTGACAGTGTTCACTTGGTACCATTTTTATTTTTAATCTTTTTATTTATAGAAATATTTGAAAGATATTTTAGTCATAAACTAAAAGATTTATCTCATGGCTCAAAAAAATTCGGACCATTGTTTGGTGCTGTGCTTGCAGGATTACCTCAATGCGGATTTTCAGTTATAGCGACGCCATTGTATATAAATAAAGTTATAACCCGTGGAACATTAATTGCCATTTATATATCAACCTCTGATGAAGCAATTCCGATTTTAATGTCAAATCCGGAACAATTTCCTGTTATTTTGCCTTTATTATCAATAAAAATTATTTTAGGCGTGATATCCGGTTACTTAGTAGACTATATACTTCCGCAAAAGAATTTGATTGAAGCTAAAATTGTTGATGATAATGATGAAGATGATATTGGATGTTGCTCTCACCACGTAACAAAATATAAAAAACGAGAACTGATTTTTCACCCGTTTAAGCATACATTAAGTATTTTTTCTATGATACTTATAATTTCACTACTTTTAAATTATTGCTTTGACGCATTTGGAAACGATGTTTTGAATAAAATACTGTTAAATAAATCGGTATTTCAGCCCATATTGTCTGCAATAGTTGGTTTAATTCCTAATTGTGCCGTTTCTGTGCTTTTAACAATCTTGTATACTTCTGGAATATTATCCTTTGCCTCAGTTATAGCCGGGCTATCTTCCGGTGCAGGTTTGGGGTTAATTGTTTTGTTAAAACGTAATCCTGATTTAAAAGACAGCGCAAAAATAATTGGAATATTACTTGGAATAAGTGTTATTACAGGCTTATTATTAACTTTATTAGATAAATTTATTTAAGATTTGAAAGATATTTAGCCAAACCTTCACCCATTGAAAAACAACTTGGAATTATTCTTAATGCGGATTGCGCTAAGAAATCTGTGGATATACACCTTCCAATTGCAAACAAATTATCATAATCTGCCGACATTAGTGACTCTATTGGTAACATGTATTCTTGTTCATTTTTTTCTAATAGAGAACCATTCTTGTTTGATGAATGCACATCAACAGGATATTTAGATATAAGAACCGGATTATCAAATTTTTTACCGGATTTTAAATCATCTATTGTATATATATATTTACCTTTAATTCTGTTTGAAACTCTTATCCCAAGTGTATTTGCAATTGATGAGATATAAGCGTTTCCAAAACCTTTAAATTTGTTTTTTAGAAAAGCAGATAGCCTAAAAATACTAGCTCTGCTACGCATTAAAGCCTTTGACATAGCAATTTTATCTAAAATATCAATATTTTCCAAGGTCCTTGGGCAATTAAACGCAATAGAATCAGGCATTCCAGGGATAGTAAATATTTGAAAATAGTTTCTATCTTCGTCTGTAATTAGTCCTTCTTTTATCCCTTCATCAAATATAGGCTTTAATGCCCACTTTTCACTATCCCAAGTATATGCAGTAGAAAGATGAATTTGTCCATCAATGTTGTATGAGGTCGTTACGGTTCTATCATTATCTATTCTTAATATCCAGTCAGAAAATTCTTTTATATTTATCCCTGACATTATAAATCTTAAGTTAGCAGGTTGATATTTTTTTTCCGATTTTTTTTCAAAATCATTTAAAAAATTTAAATTTAAATTTTCAAAAATTTTTGCATCGCCGGTCCCATCTACAATATATTTCGACTCGATATATACTGATAATTTATGGACGTTTTCAAAAGTATTATCTGTATGTATCGAGTCGTTACAAAAGCTGTTTGAATGTATATCTACATATATGCCATTAATGCAGTTATTTGTTTTTTTTATCTTCTTAACACAAGTATTAAAAAGTACTGTTACAGATGCTTCATTCATCATTTCATCAAGAACAATCTTCATAAGTTCAGGATTAAACCAGCCAATATTGCCATCCTGATAAGTTATTTGCCCTCCAATTTTATTAAGTCGAGTCATTAGCTCTGTGTAAAAATCTGTATTAATTTTTGATTTTGTTTTAGTACTCATTGCCGGAGTTACTAGGGCTGAAGTCATTGTTCCACCCAAAAATGAATTTTTTTCAATCAATAATGTTTTCAGTCCTAATTTTCCGGCAGTATATGCACAGGCAGAACCGGCGGTTCCGCCACCTATAACTATTAAATCATATTTCATTTTTTAAGCCCTTTATATATTGTGTCGAAGAAAGAAGCAGTGATTCTGCAACTTCTTTTTCTCTGTTTGCTTTTATTATATTATTATCAAGAGATAAATTTATATCTCGATAGGGAATACCAGCCTTCGTGCTGAGTAATCCAAAATCTTTATCTGATAATTTATTTTTAATATTTGAAATTTTTTTTGAAGCAATAGTTCCTATTAATTTATTTTTATCTGAAACAGTATTCCCAATATAAAATTTATTATCTATCATAGCTTTTCTCACAGGTGCAGATTTATTGTAAGTAAGCAGTACCCCATCATTATTAAGATGATTATAAAGCTCTTTAAAAAAATCAACTGACCATATACAAGGACATTTACTTGGGGTGAATCCATCTAGAAAAATAAGGTCATACTTTCTGTCAGTTTGTATTAAGTATCTTCTGATATCACTCACAATAAAATTTATAGTATATTTCAATGATAAATCATTAAAATATTTGTATCGACACGATACATACTTATAATATATATTATGTACAAAGGTCGATTTATTTTTATTTTGTTGTAAATATATCCTATTTTTCAAGAAAATTTTGTAAAAATTAAGCAGACTATTGTAAAAAAAATCATCATTTTCACGATTTTGTAGAATTTTTATTGAATCTTTTGATAAAAATTCTAATCCAAAGGATGAAATTAAATTTTTTAATAAAATCTTATTAACAGACTTTGATATTTTATTAGTTTGTGATTTATTTTTTAACTCAACAATTTTTTTTGTTTCACTGTATCTTTTTGCATTTTTAAGTAATTTATTTTTATGAATTAATCTATTAATAAGATTTACATTTGATAATATAAATGGAGATAGCTCCATTAATGTTCTATCAGTATCAACGCAATCAATTTTTATTTTTAAATCAGGATATTTATTTCTTACTTCGTTAATGAGCACTTTAGTGTTATACCCTATTCCGTAACATATATCCAGAACATTAATTTCATTTTTTTTGTCCAACGAAATATTTTCAATTGCAGGTGAAACAAATTTTTCATAAGCCTCATTTAAGGCACCAAATGCAGAGTGATAAATATCATCGACATTTTCATTATATAATCCTATCGAATAATCATTTGTCATATAAGGTAAAAACATGTACATAACTACATGCTACTGTTTTTTGTAATTTAATACAACTTTTTTACAATATTTTTAAGCAATCTTTTTATTGAAAATATTGTTATATTCAACTTCAATATATCTTAAATTATAGCTATGCTTAATTTGTGACCCTGATAAATTTTTTTCGCTTTTGAAAAATATTTTATTTCCAAGCATAAAGGTTGCATCAAGAAGAGCTCTTTTTTCTTCTGTTGATAACTGTTTAGTTTCTAATTTTTCTGTTATTCTTGATAATTTTTGTGAAAATGCGAAGCTGTTTAAGTCAGCTTTTAAATCTGCAGATTTACTGCTGTTTTGTTGTTGATTGAATAAAGACATTTTTAACCCCAAGTATATTAATTCCTATATTTATATATACGGAATATTTACAAAAAACTTTAAAGCAATTAAAAGTATTGTTACAAAATTTAATATTATACAACCAAAAAAGTATAAAACATTGATTCATCACTGATTGTAATATAGCGCAACGAATATGCGTGATTAAATTCAATATTTGACTCGTTTACATCATTGAAAAATGCCATATTACCGAGTTTTAATGTAGTTTCAAAAATATGTCGTTTTTCATCTTTAGTCAATTGGCGGGGTAAAAAATCATTTTCATAGGTACTTATTGCATTTTTATTTGATATACTTTGGGGTTTTAATCCTCTCTTTAGTCGATTTATTGAATTTGACTGATTAAGTGAAATATTTGAATTAATAACTTCTGACAAATTACTTTCAGCACAAGTCTGCTGTGTTGATACTAACATAATACATTCCTTTCACACATAACAATATAAATAATATCTAATTCCTTATCTTCTTATAACGACATTTTTTTTTGTAACTTTAATATTATTTTATTGTTTGTAACAAAATTTAATATAATAAAAAATATTAAGCAATGCAGATAATCGGCCTTGTCATATATAAGTTATCAGAATATTTATTTTACATGAATAGCATTAAACATTACTTCTAAACCATTTGCAAAATGCTCAAGAAATTTTAAAGCAATTTCTTTGCCGGTTTTCACCTTTGGTGACAAATAATTAACTACTTTTTGATTATTACATAAATGTTGTCTTGCAGCCTTCGTATATGATTTTAAACCTATATTTGTTTGCGATATTCGAGATATGGTTGTCATTAATAACCCCTTTCATTACATTTAAATAACAAATAAACAGATTTTTTATTGCTACTTACAAAATCTATGTTTACATTAGTTAATATAAATATTATCTGAATATAACGTTTCGATATATACATATAATACTATATTGTAATTTTATAAAAAAATTATTAAAATAAAATATTAATAATTTTTTTATTTTTTTATTTTTCTATTTTAGCAAAAGTTATTTCATCATCTTTGTTTACATCAACAAAAATTTTATCACCTCTAATGAACTTACTTGCGAGAATTTCTTTTGATAGAGGGTTCTCTACAAGCTGTCTTATTACACGTTTTAGCGGTCTTGCACCATATATTGGGTTAAATCCGCGCGTAGCAAGGAACTCTTTCGCATCATCTGATATCTCAATATCAAGTTCTCTTTCAGCCAAAAGCCCCTTCAGATGAGCTATTTGAATGTCAACAATTGCTGATAATTGGCTCAAATTAAGAGCTTTAAAGAAGATTGTTTCATCAACCCTGTTTAAAAATTCAGGTTTAAACCTTTCTCGCATTATTGCCATAACTTTTTCTTTTGTATCTTGAAAACCTCCTTCTGCAAGCGCTGCATTAAGCGAATCTTCAAGTATGATATCACTACCGATATTACTTGTCATAATTATAACAGTGTTCTTAAAATCGACAGTTCTACCCTTGGAATCAGTTAAACGTCCGTCATCAAAGAGTTGGAGCATTATATTAAATACATCAGGATGAGCCTTTTCAATCTCATCAAAAAGCACTACTGAATAAGGTTTACGCCTTACAGCTTCTGTTAATTGACCGCCTTCTTCATACCCGACATACCCAGGAGGTGCTCCAACCAGTCTTGCGACATTGTGTTTTTCCATATATTCACTCATATCTATACGAATTAGAGCATCTTCATCATTAAACATAAATTCGGCTAAAGTCTTTGCCAATTCTGTTTTACCAACACCTGTCGGACCGAGGAAAATAAATGTGCCTATCGGTCTGTTTGGATCTTTTAGTCCTGATCTTGCACGTCTAATTGCATCAGAAACTGTTTCAACAGCCTCATCTTGTCCGATTAAGCGCTCATGCAGATAATCCTCCATTTTTAACAGTTTTTCCATTTCACTTTCAACTAATTTACTAACAGGGATTCCAGTCCATTTACTTACAATTTCAGCAATATCATCTTCATCAATTTCTTCTTTTAATAATTGATTTTTTGCTTTATCTTTTCCTTGCATTGACTGTAATTGTTTTTCTAATTCAAGAAGTTTTCCATATTTAAGCTCAGCAGCCGTCTGCAAATCAGTATTACGCTCAGCTTCTGCAATCTTATTTTTAACTGTATTTATTTCATCTTTTATTGCAGCTTCTCCCGTTATAGACTGTTTTTCTTGTTCCCATTGAGCTTTTAGTTTGTTGATTTCTGTTTCAAGTCCGTCAATTTCTGATGTTAATTTATCAATCTTAGATATACATTCAGGGCTTGTTTCTTTTTTTAATGCTTCTCTTTCAATCTCTAATTGAATCTTTTGTCGAAGCATTTTATCAATTTCTTCCGGCATTGAATCAATCTCAATACGCAAAGATGATGCAGCTTCGTCAATTAAATCAATAGCTTTATCCGGTAAAAATCTGTCGGTTATATACCTATCTGATAGCTTTGCTGCCGCAATTAGTGCACTATCAAGTATTCTGACACCATGGTGGACTTCATATTTCTCTTTTAATCCTCTTAAAATACTTATAGTATCCTCAACACTAGGCTCATTTAATAAAATAGGCTGAAAACGTCGTTCAAAAGCAGGATCTTTTTCAATATATTTTCTGTATTCATTGATTGTCGTTGCCCCAATTGTTCTTAATACTCCTCTTGCAAGCATTGGTTTTAAGAGGTTTCCGGCATCCATTGCACCCTCGGTTGCACCGGCGCCAATGATTGTGTGGATTTCATCAATAAAAAGGACAATCTGTCCGTCAGAATCTTCAACTTCTTTCAAAACAGCCTTTAGTCGTTCTTCAAATTCACCTCTGAATTTTGCACCTGCAACAAGTCCTCCCATATCAAGAGCACAGAGCTTTACATCTTTTAGACTCTCAGGAACGTCACCTCTTATAATACGTTGGGCTAAACCTTCTACTACTGCGGTTTTACCAACCCCGGGTTCCCCGATAAGAACAGGATTATTTTTTGTTCGCCTGTTTAATACCTGAATAATTCGTCTAATTTCTTCATCTCTGCCAACAACAGGATCTAATTTACCTTTTCTTGCAAGCTCTGTTAAATCTGTTGAAAATTTTTCTAAAGCCTGCATATTTTCTTCTGCGTTTTTATTATCCACTTTTTTATTACCTCTTATTTTTTTCATAACTTTTAATATTTGCTTGTCAGTGACATCATAAGCCGTCAATAATTTCTGTATTTCACTCCCGTCTAATTGGGTCATAGCAAGCAAAATAACCTCAACCGTGATATATTCGTCCTTAAAATCTGAGGCGATTTTCTCTGCTATATCAAGTAATTTTTTAGTTTCATCAGATAGATATATTTCGTTACTTGTTGGGGGTATTGATAGTGTCGGAAAAGAGGATATCTGAAATGCTATTGCCTTAATAAAATCCTCATTTAAGAGTTTTAACTCATTCAGATAAGTTCTTATAGCACCCTTATCCTCAATCATTGCCTGCATTAAATGCTCAGGCTGAATTTGATTATTCTTATGCCTGTTCATACAAGCACCTGCAGAATTTAAAATTTCTTTTGAATAATTTGTGAGCTTTTCTATATCAACCATATACAACTCCTATCTTCTATTTTTATTTTAATCTATTTTTGATTAGAAGTTGAAAAGTTAATGTTTATTTAATATTTTAAATTATAGTTTATCAGCCGAAGGCTGATAAAAGTGATTAAGTGACTAGCGAAATTCCGGACGGCAACAACCGGTAAGCGAGGGACGAAGTGAGCACTGTCAAAGACAAGCGAACGACAGTCCCGAGCACAAAGGAATTTCAAGACAGGTGATTAA
>CACZPS010000158.1 GCA_902783125.1 uncultured bacterium
ATTTAACAATAAATCTTAAACGTAAACTATATCTGCATTTTAATACATTTATAATATTTTATATTGACAGTAGTGACTTTCCGGTAAGATAGTGAACCTCTCTTAAATTCTACACATTTTGCGATAGCAAAATGTAAGAATTTTTATCTCTCCTTTCAGGAGAGATAAGTCACTATTCACTATTTAATATTCATCTCAATTATATTTACCCCTTTACCCCTACCCCTGACCGTGTTTTTTCTTTACGATTTCATTAGCTAAAGCACCAATAATACCACCGGTTTTTACTCTTTCAATATCTTCATCAGAATAGGTTTTAACGAATTTTACAACTCCTGTTTCTTTTAAGTGTTTAGCAGCCTCCATAAAACTCTTAAAATCAGGGCTTTGAAGTTTTGGCATAGACATCTTGAAACTAACACGAGCTTTTTCGGCGCCCGTTGACACCTTTTCGTGGTTGACTTTGCCTGTTGCTTCATCTTTTCTGTAAATAGAACCTTCCCCCTGTGTTAAAGGTAAAATTTCTTCTATATCTTCTGCAGAAATCGCTTGCTCAAAATCTTCTGCCAATAACATTGCTTCTTCGGGTGTCATCTAATCTATCTCCATATCAAATTTGTAAATAATAATATCTTATGTATATATAAAATATATATAATTACAAAAATTGCTTTATCAACGGATTTCTCTTAATATTTGTTAACATTTAATTTAATATGCCTTTTCCAGAACAGATTCGTGCGCTTTTATTTCAATTGAGTCGTCCAGTGGCTCAAGTTCAATATTGTCCTTATACTTTTTCTGCAAAGCCAGTTTTATTAAATAATCAGCAAAATGAGGATTTTTAGGTAAAAACGAACCATGCAGATAAGTTCCAAACGCATTTTTAGAACGCGCGCCCTCTGTTTTATCGATTCCGTTATTGCCGTTTCCGACAACGATTGTTGCCATAGGGGTTGTATCACCTCTCAGATAGGTTAAACCGCTATGATTTTCAAAGCCTACAAGAGTGTTTTTCTCTTGGATATAATCAGCCTCTGCTGTAACATTTCCGATAAATCTGTTTGAACCGGCAACTGTATAAGCATCTAGTATACTTATTCCTTCTAACCTTTCAGCATCGTGTGGCTGATAATATTCACCCATCAACTGATAACCGCCGCAAATGCCCAAAAACACAGAATTGTTTTCATATTCTTGAGTTAATAGACTTTTATATTTTTGAAGCTCTTGAGAAACTTCAACTTGCTGTCTGTCCTGACCGCCGCCGATAAAAAAGATATCTGTTCCTTCTTCAAGTTTGTCACCTATATTGAATTGTTGGATATCAAGCTCAATACCCCGCCATTCACAACGTTTTTGCAGGGTTATAATATTTCCGATATCTCCATATAGATTTAAAAATAACGGATACAAATGTACAAGTTTTAACTTAAATTTTGCCATTTCCAAATTCCTCTTAATTTCGATTTACGACTGACGCATGGACATTTTTGTAAAATTCTGATGTTATAAGCTGAGAATAATGTTTTTTATCATTTAATGAAACGATTAATCTTTGATTATTTTTATCTGAATCGACAGCGGAAATAATTCCTACAATATTAGATTTCATAGGAATATTAGAAATTTTTGCACTAAATTTGACATAAGGAACTTTTTTACCGTAAGTTGTCATATAACCCCTGTCTAAAATTTCAATTGAATCAACCTTGGCTGAATGGTATTTAAACTTGTGGCACAAATCCTCAAGTTTTTCTTTTACCTTGTCACTTGTTATATCGTGTTCTGTCAAAAGAGTTTTTTTACCTGAATCAACAATAATCAGTTTTTGTCCAGACGAGGAATGTTTTGCAACAACCGTTTTGTAACCGGCAACTTTGACTGCTTTATCAATATTAAATTCCTCATTTACTTCAGAAAAATCGCCTACTTCCGCTTCAACTTTTTCTTTGTTTAAACTTAATAAATTTGATATATTATCACCAACGTTAGCGAAAAAACCTTGTTTGTGTAATGTAAACACACCAACAAGTGCGAATAGAATTATGACAAAATTAACAATGTTTTTAAAAAATCTAAACAATTAATTTACCTCAACTCATTCTTATTATACAATTATAGTCATGGGAAAGTCTGAAATCAATAATATTAATAGTGTAGATGTCAATATATCGGATGCAACACCTGTAATGCAGCAATATCTTAAAATAAAAAAGGAAAACCCTGATACTATTTTGCTTTACAGACTTGGTGATTTTTATGAAACTTTTTTTGAAGATGCTCATATAATGGCGAAAGAGCTTGAATTAACCCTGACAGGCAGAGATGCAGGTGCTATATTAGGAAGGGTTCCGCTTGCAGGTATTCCTGCTAAAGCAATTGACGGTTATGCCAGAAAACTAATTGAAAAAGGGTATAAAGTTGCGATTTGTGAACAATTAGAAGATCCGAAGCTCGTAAAATCAGGAGAAATAGTGAAACGGGGAATTGTTAGAGTGATTACTCCGGGGACAATTATTGAGAACAATTATTTAGATCAGACTTCAAACAACTATATTTGTTCTGTATTCGAAGTAAAAGGAATGTTTGGGTTAGCATATTCAGATATCAGCACAGGGGAATTTAAAGTAACACAGGCTCCGCTAAATATGATTTTATCAGAACTTGCCCGTATCAATCCTGTTGAAGTCATAGGTCCGTCAGTCCCTCAAAAAGCACAACCATTTCAGATTGTACCTGATGAAATATTAAAACTTCCTAAAGAAATTTCTGAGATATATAACTGCTCAAAAATTCCGGAAAAGGTTTATTCTGAGACTTTTGCTCAAAACAATCTTTTAAATGCTCTAAAAATAACAAGCCTTGATGTTATTGGTTATAACAACTGTAAATTAGGGTTTAGGGCTGCTGCTGCATTATTGGCATATATGTGGGAAAATCTGAAAGCTGCATTTCCGAAAGTCGCAAAACTTGAGATTTATAACCTGTCCGAATATGTTTTGATGGATACGGCAACACGCAAGAATTTAGAACTTGTCGAAACAATAAGGGAAAAGAAAAAATACGGTTCTTTATACTGGGCAATTGACAAAACCCACACAAATATGGGTGCAAGACTGTTAAATTCGTGGATTTGTCAGCCGTTAAAAAATCTTGAATCAATCAAACAAAGACAATTATCCACCGAAAAATTAATCGGTCATAATGACGAAAGAGAGAGGATATCAGATATACTTTCTCAAATTTATGATATCCAGAGATTAACAACAAGGTTAAGCAGTTCTGTTGCAATGCCAAAAGACTATGTATCATTAAAAGAGTCTTTATTAAGGCTGGAAGAATTGTATGAACTTGTAAAATCTGCAGATTTAGATATCTTTGACAGTTTAACCGAAAAAATTCCTGATATAATAAATTTTGCCAATCTTATTGACAAGACTATTGTTGATGATCCGCCAAATGTAATAAAAGAAGGCGGAATAATCAAAGCTGACTGTAATGAACATCTTGATTATCTCAGAGGGATAATGAATAACGCGGAAGATTGGCTTGTCAAATTTGAAGAAACAGAAAAAGAACGCACTGGAATTAAAAACTTAAAAGTCGCTTATAACAGAGTATTTGGGTATTATATTGAAATAACAAATTCAAATCTTGATATGATTCCGCCAAACTATGTCAGAAAGCAAACCCTTAGAGGCGCAGAACGCTTTATAACAGATGAGTTAAAGAAACACGAGGATGAAGTTTTATCTGCCCAGACAAAAGTGTGCGAACTTGAATACAAGATTTACACCGATTTCAGAACCTATTCAAAAGAGTTTGTTGATGTGCTGAGAGAACTGTCAAATGCGATAGCGGAACTTGATATATTTGTATCATTCGCGACTGTGGCACTAGAATCACATTATGTGAAACCTGAACTAACAGAGGATTCGGAATTTATTGTCAAAAATGGCAGGCACCCTGTATTAGAAAAAGTTTTGCCGTTAGGCACTTATGTATCCAATGATTTAGAATTGACCGAGTCAGTAAAAGAAGATTCCTCCAGATTTATGATTCTTACAGGTCCTAATATGGCAGGTAAGTCAACCTATATGCGCCAGAATGCACTTATTGCGGTTTTGGCACAGATTGGTTCTTTTGTTCCTGCTGATTATGTAAAAATCGGTATTGCAGATAAGATTTTTACAAGAGTCGGAGCAAGTGATGATTTAACACTTGGGCAATCTACTTTCATGGTAGAAATGATGGAAACATCTAATATTTTGAACAATGCAACTGATAAAAGTCTTATTCTCATTGATGAAATCGGAAGGGGAACTTCAACTTATGATGGGGTTGCGATTGCATGGTCTGTTGCGGAATATATCGCTTCAAAGATAAACGCACGCTGTATTTTTGCGACACACTATCACGAACTTAATGTTATGCCAAAAACTTATCCTCAAATTAAAAATTTCAGAGTTACCGTATCTGAAACTGATGGGAATATAGAATTTTTAAGAAAAGTTGTTCCAGGAAGTGCAAGCAAAAGTTACGGTATCCACGTCGCTCAAATGGCCGGTTTGCCAAATGCGGTTGTTACAAGAGCTAAAGATTTAATGATAAAACTCCAAAAAGATTATTCTAAAGATTTATCAACCAGAAGAAAAACTTTAGCTGATAACTCTGCGCCACAATTATCTTTATTCGAAAACAATTAGTATTGACCGTTCGCAAATTTCTTGAGTTTATTATGCTCATGTTTAAGTTTATTCATTCTCCAGTCTATTTGGTTGATATGTTTAAGCTGCTGACGTTGAGAGTTTATTAAATTCATTTGTTCATGCATTTGTCGGTTTTGAGCTTCAAGAGCTTTGTGCATTCTTTCTATCAGGTCTTGATTTTGTACAAGCCTGTTTTCCATAATTTTCATAGTAAGCACTCGTTTTTCCAGTGCTGCTTCTAATATTTTATTTCTATCAATTATACGTTCAACAGATTTTGCAGGAATATATTCTTCTCCCATAAAGGTCAAAACAACACCTCGTGGAGTAGTTTTTATGGAAAATATTTTAGCAAAAAATTCTCTAATCATACCTTATATCTTAATACTTTTTTCATGATTTTCAAGTGTAATAAGTTTAATCTATACTTTAGTATGGTTAATAAAACGACGATTAAATTACACAAACTATTTTGAATTCCAAAATAATTATCTGTTTTTTGTTTTTTTCAAGAAAATACTCAAAGCGTCTTTCATATTATTTGGAGTTTTTAATTCATCATCTTCTGTTTTTTTAGTAACAGTATTAGTTGAGCCATAAATAAATCTGTTGTAAACAGATAATCCTACGTATATTATCACAGATGATGCCCCGACACCAAGCATAGCCATAAGAAATTTCATAGCCAATTGTTTTCTGCTGATTGGTTGTCGAACAGGGATTTTTAATTCTGTACTTTGTTTGGAAGATGTATTGGGAATATCCTCTGCCAAAATGGGCGAAGATATTCCTAATGACATCATAATTACAAATATAAATAAAAATAATTTTAAAGACTTTATCATATTATTTTGCTTTCTTTGTAGTTCTTTTTGCTCTTGTAGTTTTTGTTTTTGTTTTGCTTTGACCTCTGTTCGGACGTCTGCCTCTTTTTGGTGCTTCTTGCTCAGCTTCTTCTGTCGAAGTATCTTTTTCTTCTTTTTCCGCAACTTTTTCATCAAGAGGTTCTTGTGCAGGCTCTTTGGGTTCGACAGATATTTCTAATTCTGCATCTTTTGGTAAAATATTTTCTGAAGTTTCAATAGTTTCTTCTTGTTTTATTAGTTCGTTTACTTTTCCTTTATTAAATTTTGTGCGTCTACCACCTTTTGTTTTCTTCTTATTTTCAAGAATTTCAATTTTTTCCTGAACAACAGTAGCAGGATTTTCCACATCGACATTTATTTCAATCTCAGGTGTTATTGGCGTTTCCATCAATTCAATATCTTCTTCCGTAACCTTATTATTACCCTTGTTGAATTTTTGTGTTTTCTTGAATCCGCTCAAAGGTAATTTCATCTTAGCGGCTTTAGCTCTGTATTCGCCCTCTGCTGTTGGAGAAGCATATTTGATATCTTCCATAATATATCCGTTACCCTGACAGTGAGGGCATTTTTTTGCAAACACTTCTGACAGAGCTTGTCCTTGTCTGTGACGGGTTAACTCAACAAGCCCTAAATCAGACAATTGCCCTACTTGCGGTTTTGCCTTATCAGGTTCAAGTGCAAGTTCTAATTCTTCCATCATTGCCAATTTATCAACACGAGAATTCATATCAATAAAGTCAACAATAACCATACCGCCAATATTTCTTAATCTCAATTGTCGAGCAATCTCGTGTACGGCTTCAATATTTGTTTTAAGAATTGTTTCATCTTGTGTTGCAGAACTTACGAACTTCCCGCTATTAACATCAATAACAGTTAATGCTTCCGTTTGCTGAATAAACAAATATCCGCCTGATGGCATATTAACTTTTGTTTGCAAAGCTGCTTTGATTTCTTTATGAATATCCATAGCAACTAACAATGGCTCAGAACCCTTGAACAATGTTATTTTGATATCTCTGTTCATGTGCCAAGTCTGAAGCAGAGTTTGTAATCTGTTCATAGCAAATGCTGTGTCTACTATAATTTCTTGAGTATCTTCTGTACAAGCCTCTCGAATAACTCTGTACAATAAATCTTGGTCACGATATAAAAGTGAAGGAGCAGTAACTGTTTCAGCTGAAGTTACAATATTATTCCATTTTTCTAAAAGTATTTCCAAATCTTCCTGAATGTCTGCTTCTGATTGATTTTCTGCCTCAGTTCTGATAATTACACCAATTCCTACAGGTTTTAGCAGGCTTACAATTGATTTTAATCTTGCACGTTCTTTCGAAGATTCAATCTTGCGGCTAACATTTATACCTGCCTCATTTGGCATAAGTACCAAAAAACGCCCTGGTAGACTTATTTCTGTTGTTACTCTTGGGCCTTTATGTCCTGTTGGCTCTTTTACAACCTGAACTACAAGCTTTTCTTTTGGGGCAAGTTTGTCTTGAAGTGCACCTTTTTTCATAACGTCTTGCGCGTGTAAAAATCCCATCTTATCAGAGCCGACATTTACAAACGCTGCATCAATACTTGGAAGTACATTTTCGACTTGCGCAAGGTAAACATCCCCTAAAAGGATTTCACCTCTGTTAATAAAAAATTCTGAAACTTTGCCATTCTCTATCACGGCTGCAATGTTATCACGTTCCGCGATAACAATTTTTTGTCCTTGTTCTTTTGTTGAATTGTTTGCCATTTTTTAAATCCTTATACCTAGTGAAGGGCTAAAACATCTAACCCTTATAATTCTGTCATACTTTTGTCAAAAAAGCGTGTGCGAGTGACATCAGGAAACTCGCTCAATCCTATCAGGTTTATAAAATCATCAACCCTTACAGGCGGTATTTCGCTCTGTTGACCGGTTCTCAATACTATGAATAAACAGTTATCCTCAAATCTGAATGATTTTATTGAGTTTTTTATGTTTATTGTTTTATCAATACCTTTTTTGTTTTTCTTCGTAATTAAAATTTCATCCGAAGAACAAACTTTGTCTATATTATACTTAATGTCATTAATTTTGTAAAGATTTGGAGTAAATATAATTTTATACTCCGCCCAATACACTGTTGTATCAATTGAGGTTGCGGATTTATCCAATTTCTTTACATCCAGCAATTTGGCGTTTGTATGCAACACCTTAGACAGTTCTGTTTTTATTTTTTCAACTGGAGTATCTTCTAATAATTCAATATCAATAAATTCACCGTCACTTTCTATAAATAACGGCAGCGCAACCCCCATCGAAACCTTCATTGTCGGGTTATATCCCATTGAAAACGCTATTTTTAAATTCGTTCTTGATAAGGATTTTAAGAAGGTATTTTGCCAATCAAGATGTGAAAAATACTTCAAAATCCCCTGTTTTGTGACTTTTAAGCGATACTTGAACAGTTGTCTGTTGTTTTCTTTTGTGCAAATTGACGGATCTTTAGTTACAGGTGGGGTATAATTACCCCCTGATTTATATGGTTCTGCCAAAACCTTTCTTGTATGCATACTAAAGCATACTCCGCAATTAACACATCTGTTTTCACAAGTCGGTTGAATATTTAATTCGTTTGGTTGGTTAAATGCTTTTTTATATTCGCTTTTTAGCCATTCTTTATTAACACCAATGTTTATAAAATCCCAAGGTAGAACATCATCAGTGGTAGGGGTAAATGTTTTCATTGCCAAATCTTTAAGTGATAATCCGCATTCTTCTGCTGTTTCAGCCCACACATTTTTATCAAAATATTCCCCCCAGCCGTCAAGGTAACACCCCTTTTTATATAGTGCTTCTATATATTTGCAAAGTGAATCATCCCCTCGTGTAATAACGGCTTCTATCTGAGAAACATATTTTTCGTGGTAATTGATTTTAACCCCTTTGATTTTATCTGTTTTAGATTTGAGATATTTTATGTGTTCGGTGACTTCATCTAAATCCATCTGTCCGCACCATTGGAACGGAGTAAACGGTTTTGGAACAAAAATAGACAATGTGCAAGTAATATCAAATCCGTGTTTTAGACCCTTTTCTTTTTTTAGAAGTTTGGTTCTGTATCTGATAGTACTTAAAAGTCGAGCCATTTCGTCCATATCTTCTAAAGTTTCGGTCGGCAGACCTGCTATAAAATAGAATTTTATCTTTGACCAGCCGTTTTCATATAAAGCTAAAACAGCATTAAGAATTTGTTCTTCTGAGATATTCTTTTTTATAACATTTCTGAGCCTTTGACTTCCTGCTTCAGGAGCGAGTGTCATTGTTGATTTTCTGACACTCTGAACAAGGTTTGCCAATTCTAAATTAAAGCCGTCTATCCTTTGGCTTGGTAATGATACAGATATTTTCTTTTTGTTAAAATCAACCGCTAATTCTTTTATAACTTCATTAATGTTTGAGTAATCGTTTGAAGATAAGGAAAGTAACGAATATTCATCATAACCTGTGTTTTTTACCAACTCTTTTGTAATATCTACTATATCTTCGCCTGAACGTTCACGAATCGGTAAAGTAACGTGCCCCGGTTGACAAAACCTACACATTCTTCCGCATCCTCTGCGAATTTCTACAACCGCTCTATCCTGAACAGAGCTTGAAAACGGGATAGGGTATCTGACAGGAGCTGTTTCTTTTTTTAATTGAGCGATACGTTTTGTAACCGTTTTATTTACCCCTTTAATCCATATACCGTCTAACTTTGAAAGTGCCTGCAATTTATCTTCTCTACATTTACCCCTTGTTTCTTTTAAGACATCGCAAATCTCTAATATAACATCTTCCCCGTCACCTATAATAAAGGCATCAATAAAATCTGACATAGGAAGCGGATTATAAGTGCAAGGCCCGCCTGCAATAATAATAGGGTGTTCGTCTTTTCTGTCAGAATTTTTGTAAGGTATTTCTGCCATCTCAAGCATTTTTAATACCGTTGGATACGATAATTCCCACTGAAGCGAAAATCCTATTACATCAAAATCTTTTGCATTTTTTTTACTTTCAAGTGCATATAAAGGAGTTGGTTTAAAATCAGGCTCAGGGGCATAAACTCTGTCTGCCATATATTTATCTATTTTGTTGACTTGTTCATACAAAACACGCACCCCAAGGTTACTAATCCCGATTTCGTATTTATCAGGGAACGCAAGCAATACCTTAACATCAGCAGAGTCAAAATCCTTGTTATAGGATAAAAACTCCCCACCAACATATTGGTATGGCTTTGTGCAATTATGCAAGGCTTCTTTTTGTTCTCTAAAAAAACAGTTCATTTATGCTAAATCTTCCGGTATGTATTTTTCTATTTCGATAATTGTTCCGTTAAGAGTGTCGTTATCGAACGCTTTTAAGAATTTTAAAAGTTCTGTGCTTTTTATATCATAATTATATAAACAAGTTTCACCATCGACTTCTCTCATAACAGATACGATATAATGGCATTTATCTGCGTATTTTTTTAATTGAGAGGGAACAAATTTTTTACCGTTTGTGTCACGCTTTAATTTAACATAATTAAATCCGGCAAAAAATTTGATTTTTTCCTCGGTTTTTTGAGGCAAATCACTGTTGTGACGATTGAACATACTAATTATTTTTTTGCTTGTTTCATCAGTCATCTTTTAAAACTCCCTGCTAATATAATTAAACAATAGAAAATAATTTGTGACAAGAAGTTATAAAAATTTTACATAATACAAAAAAGAAAGACTGACATATCAGTGAACTGAGCCCTAAAAACTAGACAAAGTAAAAAAAAGTCGGTTTTAGGGTTTCAGTTCATACAACTAATATATTTTTTTTTATACATTCCTTTCTATTTTTGCAAGCGTGCAAAAAAATATGTATTATCATAACATTATAATTGCATGCATGTAAGAAAATAATAAAGAACTGTTAAAATTAGGACGTCACATTAAAACCCTGCGAAAACAAAGAAAGTTAACCATTGAAGCACTTTGTTATCGTAATGGATTAGAGCCATCTACAATAAGCAGAATTGAACAAGGTATTGTTGAGCCTAAATACCTTACCCTCTTAAAACTTGCAGATGCGTATAAAATGAAATTATCTAAGCTAAATCATAATTTTACTATATTTTATTAAGAATGTAACAATTTTTAGAAGCTCTGAAAATGCACGGTTCACATGGGTTTTATATATATACCGTATTAGATAAAAGAGCTTTATTATCATGGTCGATTTTGATTCAACAAAATTGAATATCCAAAATCCGGAACTATCAACCACCACTCCGACTGATAGCGGGGAAGTTAGTGCGCCTAAAAAGCAAGAAAAACCGACTCTTAAGTATATTTTTGAACAACAAATGACACGACAACAAGTCGCTGACGAGTTCGGACAAATCGGGTTGGATATGTTTGATAAGGCTAATACTGATGATGATGATATTATATCAGAGAAAGAGTATAGCGATTTTGAAAAATCTCAAAATATTAATAATTCTAATCAAAACCAGCACGTTGTAAAAAAAGGGGATACTTTATCAAAAATTGCAAAACAATATGGTATTACACTGGAAGAATTGGTTGTTGCTAATCCTGAGATTACAAATCCAAATTTGATAAAAATAGGTCAAAAAATAAAAATCCCGCAAAATACTCAACATCAACAAGAATTAAAGAAGAAAAATGAGAATGGAACTGTGCCAAGACTTTTAAAAGGCAACATGACACTTGAGCAGGCAAAAAAACTGGATAAAACTGTTCCCGGAACATTAGAATTATTCAAAAAATATGCTAATGGTGCTGATATAATTTCTGATGAGGGATATTTAAATTACATAAAAGATATAAAAGCAAATAAAAATAATAAATTCGATGAGCAAGCAAGACAGCAATTTTTAAATTCAAATAGTACGCTTCAACTTCAAATTTTAAAAGAAAAAGTTGAACCTTATATTGATAAAGAACTTATCAGTGATGAAATGTCAGTAAAAGATTTAATTATAAAATTAAATCAAAAGTTGCCAGAAAAAGACAGGTTTTCAGTAGAAGAATTTAGAAATGCATCAAACGAACAACGAGGAAAAATACTTGCAGATGCAGAAACCAAATTGCTTCGAAAAGAGATGGAACAAGATAGTCCTGAATTTAAAGCCCAATATGAGCGTTTAAAACAGGGAAAATTTACAAAACATGAAATTCAGGAATTGAACCTTGTTGAAGGTATAAATCTAAGTGATGAACAGTTAAAAGAATATGCATCAATGGCAATTCTTAGAAAACATATCACTGCTGTTGCCGCAACAACTTATAAAGCCGGAAACGAAAAAGATGATGATGCAATTATGTCATTGTTACACGGTTTTCAGAAAGGTATGTTGGAAAACAAAGATGACCCTGATGTAAGGTTTATTCTGGCTGCAATAGGTGTTAAAAGTTTATCTGATTCTAATAAACAACAAGAAGGTGCCGCAGTTCTTGCTAAAATGGCAACAGACTCAGCTGAAGTTTTAAATGATGATACAAGTTTCATAATTACTGAATCTGTCTTAAGACATGCTTCATCAGATGTAATACAAGATTTTATTTCGAATAACCCTGCATATATGGATACCGTTAAAGAAGTTATAAACTTACTTCCTGACGGAGAGTTAAAAACAAATTTAGTTGAAATAGTTAATACTGCAAATAGTCAAGAACATAGCTCTAATTCATTTGATAAATCAACGATAGAAGCGTCAAGAGTAAATTGGTCATCAAATCCGATGACACAAAATGTTTACGATACTCGTCAGGCAAGTAATGAGTTGTATCAGGATAAAGGAGTAATTGATTATAGCACAAACGAACAAGCAGCGCACATATCCGCAAACAAAATCGGTACAGAACTCGGTTTGCCTGAGCAAATACGTTATAATCCTGATAGGGTTCAAAAACTAATTAAAGATATCAATAACAGTGTTGATGAGTTTGATAAACTTACTCCGAAAGAACAACAAAAAATAAGTAATTATTTCACTGCCGCAAAACCGTCAACCATTGTATCAATCATGATTTCAGCAAAACCAAAAGTTCAACAGTTTTTATTAAGTTACATTTCAACAGAAGCAATAGCCAAAAATATTAAAAAAGACGATATTAAAAATTTAATCGGAACTATTCAAGAGAGTCTTGCAGAGCATACAAAACTTAATGTACAGGCAGGCATTAGAAAAATCGAACAAATGACCGATGCTGAAAAATACATGTACGAATTAAACGAGAAGTTTAATTAGTATAT
Source organism: uncultured bacterium (assembly GCA_902783125.1). Lineage (GTDB taxonomy): Bacteria > Cyanobacteriota > Vampirovibrionia > Gastranaerophilales > Gastranaerophilaceae > UBA2883. The sequence goes on from CACZPS010000158.1 coordinate 12,858, forward strand.
ATATATTTATTTTACGGCACACTCATTGAAGAATCCTGAATGGTGATAAACAAAGTCTTTAACTTCACCTTTGTTTTTTCCTTTTGTATAATATACAGGGGTGAATGCTATACCAAATGCTTGTCTTTCCCCATCTTTATAGACAGCTTTTGATTCTGCATAATCAGGAGCATTATCTATATATTTTGATACCGCATTATGTGTTTCAAAAGTTTTTGTAGTACCGGCACGTTTTAGACTAATATTTTTTGCTTTTCCGATATCTTTCCCGAATTTTTCTTCAACAACTTTTACATCATTACCTGTAACAATATTGATAAAACCCTGAATTTTGTCTTTTGTATTATCAATTACGGAACGAATTTTTGAAATATTGTAATAATCTTTATCGCCGCCTGTATAGTTGCCGTTTGCATCTTTTTTCCCAAATTTAAAGGTATCGATTAAGCTTTGATTTTTTTCTTTTACTCTTTTTGAACCGTTAAGGTGTGATTCCATATAATGCAGACATTTTTTCATGTTCTTATCAGACACAATACGCTTTCCGTCAGCCGTATAAAAATAGACGTGGTAGCCCGCTTGGAAATTTGGAGTGTTTTGACATGATTGGAGTTGCATTATTTAATCACCTCATCGTGTCCGGAGCCCCATCTGTGGTCAATAGCTGCATTCCTTTGAGAAACATTCAGACTTGCTTTGAACCATTGGTAGCCAATTGTTGCGATACCTGCGGCTGCAGCGCCAAAGATACCTTTTTTAGAAATTATTTTACTTGCATTTTTAACAAACTTAGGTGCATTTTCTGCAATCGCTTCAACTCCATCATTAATCGGAACTTTTTTTGCATCTTTTATAATATTAGCAATCCCAAATCCTGCATCAATCCCTAAAACACCCGCTGCAGCAATTGTCCCGTAAACCAATCCTTTTGCTGTCGCAACCGTATATTCTGCAGTTGCTACCCCAAATTTTTTAATACCTGCGATTATGTTTTTGAATCCTTGAATTATTCCGCGTCTTTTCTTTTTAGGTTTTTCTGTGCTTTGCTCAGGTTGAGGAGCTTGAGCTGGGGGTTCTTTAGAGATTTCTACTTTATCCGGAACTTGTTCAACAGATACTTTTTCAACTGTCTGACGATTTGGTCTGGCTGATCTGAAGGCTTCTAAAGAACCGTAATTGTTGGTCATATCAGGATTGTTATTTACTACCATAATTACACCTTAAAAATTAGTCTACACACATAATATAACGCAAAAAAAGTATAAAAATTGCCGATTTGTTAATAAATATTTACATTAATATAGTAAGCCTTATCTAACAATTATGCGGCTTGAATTTAAAGTATAACCATTATATAATTAAAGTTCGATATGTGTTTAACAAGAAAAGGAGTTAAAAATGATTGATAAGAAGTTAGAAAATGCATTCAATGCCCAAATTAATAAAGAATTTTATTCAGCATATTTGTATTTGGCAATGAAAACATATTTTGAAGAATTGAATCTTAAAGGGTTTGTTAATTGGTTTGATGTTCAAGTTCAGGAAGAACGAGCTCATGGAATGGGAATGTATGACTATGTCCATGAACGTGGCGGGGTTGTGGAACTTGGAGCTATAGATAAACCGGTTGTAGAAGGTAAAACCCCTGTTGAAGTATTTGAACAAGTGCTTCATCACGAAGAATTTGTTACATCAAGAATTAATGCTCTTATGGATGTAGCAGAAGAAGTTAAAGACAGAGCTGCGTTATCTTTCTTGAATTGGTACTTGAAAGAACAAGTGGAAGAAGAATCAAATGTCGGCGGACTTCTTCAAACCTTAAAACTTATTGGTGACGACAAAAAAGCGTTGTTGTTACTTGATAAAGACTTATCAACCAGAGTGTTTAACCCGCCTGTTATCGGGTAATGTAATGTATCTTGGGGAAATTGATAGGTAAATGAAATAATATAATAATTTTCCATTTTCCATTTTCAATTTTCCATTTTATAAAATAGTATAGGAAAGGAAGTTAAAATGGCAAAATTTGTATGTACAGTATGTGGCTGGTCAACAGAAGCAGACCATCAACCGGATGAATGTCCTGTTTGTAAAGCAAAAACTTTTACTAAAATAGTAGAAGGCGGAGAAAAGGTTTACGCTTGTGAACATAAAATTGGTGACGGCAAAGTTAACGATGCCGAAATAATGGAAGGTTTGAGAGCAAACTTTAACGGTGAATGCTGTGAAGTAGGGATGTATTTGGCAATGTCAAGAGTTGCTGAAAGAGAAGGTTATCCAGAAATCGCTGAAGCATATAAAAGATATGCGTTTGAAGAAGCAGAGCACGCTGCAAAATTTGCTGAGTTGTTGGGTGAAGTCGTTACTGATTCAACTAAGAAAAATCTTGAACTCAGGGCAGAAGCTGAACAAGGCGCTTGCGAAGGCAAATTGGCTATTGCAAGAAAAGCTAAAGAATTGGGCTTTGATGCTATCCACGATACAGTTCACGAAATGGCAAAAGACGAAGCTCGCCACGGCAGAGGCTTTGACGGATTGCTAAAAAGATACTTCGGCTAGAGGGTTGAGGTAAATCTATACGGCAACAAACAAATAACACAATAAGCTGTTCAGACACCGTCTGACTATAATA
>CACZPS010000159.1 GCA_902783125.1 uncultured bacterium
ATTTAACAATAAATCTTAAACGTAAACTATATCTGCATTTTAATACATTTATAATATTTTATATTGACAGTAGTGACTTTCCGGTAAAATAGTGAACCTCTCTTAAATTCTACACATTTTGCGATAGCAAAATGTAAGAATTTTTATCTATCCTATAGGATAGATAGATTGCTATTCCCTATTCCCTATTCCCTATTCCCTATTCACTATTCACTTTAAAAAAACGCAAACCTTGTTTTTTTAGGGTTGCGTTTTTTATTTCTATTTATATTTCTAAGCTATTGAATCACTGATGGAGTTTGTCCCGGTTTTTTATCGTCCCCCTCTCCGTTACCGTCTTTTGGCGGTGGTGGTGGAGTAGGTTTCCCGTTCTTTGTCGGGTCAAGTTTGTCCGCTGCCTCTTGACCTTCTTCTCTTATCTTTTCTTGATCTTTGTCGGAGTTATCATAAGTGGTTGTAGTTTCTTCGATATATTGTCCCTGTTGAGTAACCATATCACTAAGTTGTGCAACATGTTCACTCATCTCATCACCACGTTGACCACATTCTGATTCAAAATTAGCATTGTTCCCCATATTAGATGATGCTTTACCCATCATTGCACCTGCAACACCAAACATTATTGAAGCTGCTGCAGCCGAGAAAGCATCTAAAGGACCTGCTATTGACCATACTTTTGGAATAGCCGCTGCTACCGCAGATACAGCCATTAATCCTGCACCTATAAGTAAAAGAGTTTTTGATGTATTTGCAGGACTTGCTAATTTATTACCAAACTGGAGATATTTAGATACCAAATCACCCGATTCAGAAACCCCGAGGGATTCATCATTCCAGGCTTGAAAATCAGCCAAACCCTCACGTTTTTCATCAAGCGAGCCTTGCTCATCTCCAAAATCTTCTTCCTGCAACTCTTTTAATTGTTTCCTCAAATCCTCTGCAAGTTTTGTATCCCCGAGAGCCTCAGCATCGGCTATCTGTTGATTCAAATCGGCTATTGTTGCGGCTTTATCATTCATCTTGCCGCTGAGTTCTTCATTTTCTTTTTCATAAGCGTCCATATCCTCATTCATCATAGCCATAGACTCATCAAGGGTTTGAGTTTGAGCATCAAGAATACTGTTTGTATCACCGCTTGATTGACTATACTGCTCCCTTACATCAGCCCCTGGGTCAAAGGTTTTCCGCCCGCTTAGAATTAAGGCAATTGTAGTACATGCTACTGCCAAACCCGCCCCAATTAATGCAATCCAACCATTCACCTTAGATTTTGAAACACAAACTCCAAGTTTATTTAAAATCGGAGGTAAAATTGCAGTAGCAAATGCAGCTCCAGCTCCAGCTGCAGCTCCGCCGGCAGCAACAGCACCAGTAGTTGCTGTGCCTGTTGAGTTTTCGCCGTTTTCCTTAATATCTTTGGTATCAATCTTATCACTGCCTTGGTTTTTGTTGTAATCCGGATCGCTATAATTTACTTGATCTTTTTCATCTTCAGTCAAAAAACCGTTTATATATCTTATTTGTTCATCAGTCGGATTCCCCTTTTCTAATATTTCCATAGCAAGTGGATGATTTTGTCTTAATTGATACATAGTGTATTCTGTACCATTATATGTAATTGCATCAATACCTGCCATAGTTACTCCTTTTGTTTTTAAGAATCCGTATTCACATATCCGCTCTTTTGCAAAAGAGCCTGAATTCTAATCTCTCCTATATGAGAGCTTAGTTTTGGCACATGTACAGCGTACCATTAATGGTTACGGCTTAAACTTTCATAAACTTTAGGATATAAATATGTTTTGTTACATTTATTTACGTTTGATTTGAAAATCAGTGTTAAAAACACGTTTAAAATCTTGCGGATTACAAACGGGTTATAAATGTTACATTTTATTAACATAAATAAAAAATTAATCAATTTCAGGTTAAAAAATTTTTTTACATGAATACGGGGAAAATTTTTTAAGTTGGGGATATTTTATGAGATACGGGGATGTAAGCGTAAATTCAGTAAACAATACTGTAAAACCGCAAACAAAAGTTCAAAATAATACTGATAATTCAGAAGAAGAAGAAATTATGGTTCTTCCGCAAGAAGAAAAATCTGACGACGGAACTGCCCCTGTCGAGGGATATTATATCAATAAATCAACTGTCCAACAAGATGATGTAGATGATGACGATGACGATGATGATGAACCTATAGATACAGGAGTTAATCCTGATAAAAGAATAACAATAAGTCCGAGTATCGCTTTGAATAATGCATCTAATCAATTGTCGAATGCTCTTGATGCAGCCGTTGACAGAGCATCAAATGCGGGGCTTGATGACAATGACCCGACAGATAACTTTTTTACACAAGCACAAGGACTTCAAACCGCCGAAAACAAGTATCCTTTCTTTGGTGCCGATTTTAAAAAGAAAAATAATCTTTTTGGAAAAGCTGTATTTGAAGCCAGCAGTTATAAATATACTGATACAGATGTCGATATAACAAAAGGGCAACTGGCACAAAAACTCCAGTTTGGCGGAGTATTTGCAAATAATTCATACAAAACTAAATTCGCATTTTTTACTTCCGGCTCATTAACAAACACAAGAAATAAGACATTAGATAAGACTCCGTCTGATGACACTTCTTCAACAGATGGTGTCCAAAGCAAGAATAATACTGCGGTTACGGAGGATAACTCAAATAATAGCTATAATATAGAAAATTCCGTAGCTAAGTCATTTAACGCTTATGTTGCAGCACGTCATAATTTTAATAATGGTGATATTATTTCCGGTAACGCATTCTATACAAATAACAGCGTACAGGAATCACAGCTTACTTCTGTCAGTGCTGATTACTATTTAAGCAAATACAAAGCATCACTTAAAGCAGATGTCGATTTCTATAAACAAGGGGCTAGTGTAAATACAACAAAAGTAGATTTTTCATGTTATTTTAACCCTGAATACGAAACAGAATCACTGGCTAATAATACTGATACAGAAACTCAAAATGAAAAAGTTATTGACAAATATGTTGCAAAATCAGTCGATAATAAGTTTAAATTAGCGATAAGTCCGTTCTTTGATACAAAATCATACGAAGGGTATCCTGAAGAAGGTCTTGGGATACAGGCAAGATTACGAAAAAGAACGGACGATTCAAAAACAGTTATAAGAGCATTCGGAAAAGGTTCTACAACCCCTCGCGGTGATAAAGACGCACTATATCATCTTACATTTGGCTCAAGTCTTACATATAAAAAGAATGTTGGTGCAAAATCCGTATTAAAAGCCGATCTGGATGTTAAGGATAAAGTTACCTTTCGACAAGGAAATATTTTAACAACATTTGGCTCTCTTAGCTATTCTTCACCTGAAGTTACGGCGGAACTTGAAAGTAATTTTATAAAAGTTCCAAACTCATCTTATGCCGGAATTGCAGGCAGAATATCTTATACCCCTAATAAAAATGTGCACGTATACGGAGAAGGCAGTTATATCCATTGGGATTATCCGGAAGGGAGAATAAACGGTGCAGCCGTTCAAGTTGGCGCTGTTATTAATACTGATATATTAGCTAAAAAGAAAAAATAAGTTATAATTAACAAGAATCATGCTGTTTAGAGAAAATCCAAAATTAAAAGTGGTGTTGCGATAAAACGTATTATTATTGTGTTATATGAAAAATGTATAATTTGTAAACTAGTGAAATTTTTACTAAATTACTACGTCAGGCAAGCATTTATCCTACTCGTAATAATTTTATCTCCGACTGTAATGCGTGGCTTTTGTTGACTCAAAATTTTTGTAAGATTAGATTTTTACCCTCTTTACACGTTGCACTTAATTGCTTGCCGAAGTTCTCTTATAATCCCTTTTACTTTATCGTTGGTTTCTGATTCTTCTGCCATTTTTTCATACGAATACAACATCGTAGGATGTTTTTTATTTAAAAATTCAGCTATATCTTTATAACTCAAATTTGTCATTTCTCTTGCTAAATAAATTATGTACTTTCTTGCTTCCGAAATATCATGTGCTCTTGCAGGACTTTTTAGATTTTCAATGGTAACATCAAAATACTCAGCAACCGTTTGTGCTATACTTTCAATCGTAATTTTTTTCATTTTTGTATCAATCATAAGAATTTTTTTTACAAACTCCAAATCAATTTCAACATTTTCAATATCCGCAATAGCAGTTACTTTATTAAAAGCGCCTTCTAACTCCCTAACGTTGTTGTCAAAATGTTGAGCAATATATTCTATAACATCGGTTTTGAGCTCTAATCTTAAGTCATTTGCCCATTGTTTTAAGATATCTTTTCGTGTTTCAAACGACGGCGGTTTTATATCAACAACAATTCCCATCTCAAATCGTGTTCTTAGTCTGTCAGGCAGAGTTGGAATATCTTTTGGTAATCTATCTGAGGTTATAACTATTTGTTTGTTCATTTGTTGAAGAACTTCAAATATATAAAACAATTCGTCTTTAAAACTCTTTGTCGACTCAATAAACTGAATATCATCAATTAGCAGAATATCAATATTTCTAAACCGTTGTCGAAATTTTGTCATTTTTTCTTTTTTGTCTTTTCCGAGAACGCTATTAATATATTGGTCAATAAAATCGTGAGTTTTTATATATTTAATTTTTTTTCCTACCTTATTAAAAATATTATATTGTCCAATCGCCTGCATAAGGTGAGTTTTTCCTAATCCTGATCCGCCATATATAAACAAAGGATTATATTTTTCTGCAGGGTGTTCAGCAACAAGTTTTGCAACTGAAAAAGCTGTTCTGCTATTATCACCAACAACAAAACTGTTAAATTTATATTTTAGATTCAATCCTGTCGATTGCATCCTAACAACAAATTCGTTTGCTTCAGATGTCTTGCACGTTTTTGGCACTCCGTCAGGTGACATTGTCATAATTTTTAATTTAGGTTTTTTGGCTAATTCTTTTTTTATTTTTGCAATAGTTTCTTTATCAACCGAAATCTCAAAATTCACATCTTTTCCGGTAACTTTTTTGAATAAATCACGTATATCTTTTAAACAAGAACGTCTAATTATATTGACAGCCATCGGCATATCTGTAATAACAGTAAAAGTCCCACCGTCAAATCCAGTCGGATAGCAAGATCTTATCCAAGGATGATAAGATTCGTCTGTTTCTAAAAGCAACCTTGTGCTGACTTCATTCCATATCGTTTCAACATCATTTTTTTTTGTAGAATTTGTGATAACATTTTCCATACAATAATTTTAATATAACCATGCAAGAGCATGACCATGGGTATTAACATTTTTTAATATGAAGTTACAGGAAGATACAACGGTGTATTAAAATTTGACAATAAGCCAGTATGCCGGTAATCCTAACCTATGATATTTGATAACTATTATCCGCCAGCCGTTATAAATCCTCAAATAATTCGATGGCTCTTTGGATTGCACCATCCATGTTGTAATATTTATAATCTCCCAATCTGCCTAAGAAATAAACATTCTTATATTTTTCAGCCTCATACAGATATTTGTGGTAAAGGTTTGCATTATCATCGTTTGGTACCGGATAATATCTTTCGTTTTTGCCTAGTTCAAAATCTTCTGAATACTCTTTTGCAATAACAGTTTTATCAGATTTGTCATTAAGATAATATTTGTATTCGTGTATTCTTGTAAAATCATAGTTGCAAGGATAGTTTACAACAGAATTTGATTGATAATAATCTGTATTATGTGTTTCAAGTTTAAAGTTTACGCTTCTGTACGGTAACTGACCAAATTTATAATTAAAAAATTCATCAATAGAACCTGTATAGAACACTCTGTCAAATTTTTTCCAATCTACAGATTTGAAATCTGTATTAGTTTTTACGGTAATATTCTTATGATTTAGCATTTTTTTGATAACTGCAGTGTAACCTTCAAGTGGAATTCCTTGATATTTATCCTGAAAATATCTGTCGTCTTTGCTCAAATATACAGGGATTCTTGCAGTTACGGCATCATCTACATCAACAGGAGATACTCCCCATTGTTTTGTTGTGTAATGATAGAATACTTTGTCATAAACATAGTTCGCAAGATATTTTAAATCGTCGTCATCTTGTCTTTGGAACTCTAAAATCGGCACTTTTGTGTTTATATTAAAGTTATCCAGCAGTTTGTGTTCTAAAAGTTCTGCGTAAGATTTTGGGAAAACATCATACAATGTGTTAAAATTAAACGGTATATGAGTTTCTATCCCGTCTATAACCCCGATAACCTTGTGCATATATGTATTAAAATCTGTAAATTTTTTCAGGTAATTCCAAACCTTTTCAGAATTAGTGTGGAAAATATGCGAGCCATAAGCGTGAATCATTATTCCGTTTTTATCACGATAGTCATAGCAGCTTCCTGCAATATGTCTATTTTTATCAATTACTAAAACTTTTTCTCCGGATTCCGCTAACAAATTTGCTATTGTTGCTCCTGAAAATCCTGCACCTACAACTAAATTCATAATTTTCCCTCTCATAATCCTATACTTAATTGTCATTATACAACATTATTAATCATTAGTGAAGTAGTGAAAAAGAGTTGTAAGAGCAAATTAGAATTTTATTACAAAGTTATGACGAATTTGAGTGAGTCAGATATAAATGAAGTTAATAATATAAAGTTCATTATAAATCCAAGTTTATAAATAAACTATTTTGATGTATTATTTATATGTTAGAAAGGTCGGGGACTATGAATATTCTTTTTGTAATAGATAAAATTGAACTTAAATATTTTGAGTTTAATAATCTTGTCACTAACTTTTGGCTTATAAAAGAGCTCGGTTTCAAATCAGGTGTCGGGGGAAATAATATATTTATTACTACAAACAATAGATTATATCTCAAGGACTCAAAGGCTTGGGCAATTTGTTATGAAACATATCAAAAAGACGGAAATATTTTTTATAACAAAGAGGAACAAGATATAATTATCGATGATTTTGATTTGGTAATGTTCAGACCTGACCCGCCTGTTGATAATGATTATATCAATGCCACATATATCCTTGATTTTACAACAACAAAGATAATCAATGATACAAAAGCCATAAGAAATTTTAACGAAAAACTACACGCTACAATGTTTTCTGAATATATGCCAAAACATATTGTAACGGCATCAAGAGAAAAGATAGAAGAATTTTTAAAAGAAAATGGTGAAATTATTTTAAAACCTTTAAATAAATGTTTTGGCAGCGGGGTTATGTATCTTCATCAGGGCGATTTTAATACCCGTTCTATAATAAACACAATGACAAATGAAGAAAACTCTGTTGTAATGGTACAAAAATTCATTCCTGCAGTAAAATACGGAGATAAACGTGTTTTAACTCTAGGAGATAGTATATTAGATGAATGTGTTATTAAGCTGCCAACAACAGATGATTTTAAATTTAATACTCATAACGATAATTTTGTCAAAAAAGGTGTTTTGACTGATGAAGAACGGCAAAACTTCACTAATGTTGCAAAAAAATTGAATAAATTGGGGATTTGCATGGCAGGATTAGATGTCGTCGACGGGAAAATTATCGAAATTAACGTCACAAGTCCTTGTTACTTTATAAAAGAAATAAATAACAACTTCTGTACTAACATAGAAAAGAAAATTTGCAGCTATATTTTATCTCAGCTGAAAATAGAAACAGAAATAAATTATTAATCTCTTTCTATTAATTCACCATCTTCATTCAAATAAATTTTGCCGGTAGTGAAATCATAAATCGTTTCATCGCCGTTTTTTTCTATCAATATAAATTCAGGGATGTTGTCTTGAGTTTTGTCTGCAATATTAAAGGAATCAGTATTTTGATAAACTTTTTCTGATGCAATATCTTTTAACATTCTATCAATTTGAGCATCTTTATATAAAAAAGTTCCCGTTCCTGTAGCTGCTACACCGAAAAATAAACCTGCCAAAAAACCTTGTTTTAAATCATGACTCATTTTATTATTTATACTTGGTAATGCTGCTGCATCTGAATCATGACTCATTTTATCATTTAACATTGGCTGTTCGGTTGATTCAGAATCATTTTCCGTGCCTATAATTGTATAACCTTTAAAATTAGGAACTGTTTGAGAAATTGATATAGGTCTAATCATATTAACATTCTCCTTTATTGTTGGTTGTTATACTTATTCTAAAACCACTAAAAAAGAATTTTGCTAGTTGATTAATATTTTTTTACATTAAAATTTAAAACAGACATATTCCGTGCATCTTTTATGCTACAAACCGGAGTTCTTGTCCTTTATAATCCGCTTTCTTGGATTTCTTTTCGCTCGTACCTGTCATTCGTAAGACTCCGTCTGCACTCATTTTGGCACTCGCTAACCGAGTTTCACTCGTACAAAAATCCGTTAAGCTTATTACTCTCTCTCTACTGCGGCAATGGTTTGAGGAATTTTGTTTCTTGTTTTAAATTTAAATTTTATTCCAAAGATTGTAATAACGGTATGTTTATTGTTATCTGAATTATTTATATAAAAAATATTACTAATCAAATATGCTAAATATTCCTTTAAATAATAGAATATTCGTTTTTTATAAGGGGATTTTAATAAATAATAAAAATAAACAAGACGTTCTTTGTGGTATTTATAAAAATTCCAAGGTTTTGCATGTCCTGTATAATGTATAATTACTCTATTTTTCTTTGCGTCAGAAACATCCTTGGATGAGTAATAATGATTATGTGGATTATCTTTCTTGTCAAATATTTTTGTATTTGCATTCCATTTTAAAGGGAGATTTTTCACGTTATTATTGAAAACTCCATTAAGAATGTCTTGATCTTGCATCGTAATTATATTTTCATTAATTTTAAAATATTCAATCCAACTATTTTGGAAGTCAGATTCTCTTAATTTTTTTAGATTTAACAATAAAACGCCCGCATTAAAATAATATTTTAAACCTAGTCGTTTTGCATGATTTATACTTGATTCATCTTCAATAACAGCTGCATAAAATTCGTTAATATCTTCATTCCACAACTCTAAAATATTACCATCGACAACAATATCACAATCTAAATATAAAACTTTTTGTATTGTGTCTGATAATATATCCGTTAAAAATAATCTATAATATGTGGATATAGAAATCCAACTCCGATTTAATGGAAGAAATGAATAATTATACTTATTCATTTCATAATAATTTATTGAAAAAGATTTTATTTGTTTTAATTCTTCTATTAAAATTTTATTTTTTTTACTGATACCACCATCTAAAATATGAAAATTAAAATAATTACTATTGTTTAATAGTATAGATGTTATTAATACACAACAATGTTGCGCATAATTGTCATCAGCCGCAATAACTATATCAATTTTATCCATTATTAAACCTCTTAAATTTAAATTTTATTCCTAACAAGTTAATTTCTATGTGCGCTTTCTTATATCTTATAGAGAAGATTCTTTTTTAAATTTTATTTGTTTGATAACGAAAAGCTGATTTTGATTTTATAAAATCTATAAACTCGCTATAATTAATGTATTCTTTTATATTATTTATATTATAGTTTTCATTTAAAAATAATGCTAATCTGCGAAATTCATTATACATTTCAATTGAATCTCTTATAAATCTTGAGCCATTGTATGTTGGCAATATTATACTTACCTTAGGCATTTATTTATCCTTTCTTTTATAAATATTCTAAATTTATCTTTATATCTAATCGGGTTTCATGAATGTCCGAAAGTTGTTTTTAAACTCTTTTACAGACATTAAATCTCTTTTTTTATAAAAATCATAATTTTTGATAAGGTGCCCCATATCAAGAACTCTATAACCTGATTTATATGCATTATAGGCTAATATTTTGCCACAAGGCCCCAAGGCAAAAATTAATATATTATCTTTAGAAACATTGAAAATTTTTTCTTTTAACTCATCATATTTTTGGAGCGCATTCATATTAGGGCCATAAATGTATGATATAGAATGAGCATTATCAAATACATTATATTTGATATTTTTAAAAACTCGACTTCCTGCTATCACTGTAATATTTTTACAACTCCAAATTTTACGCATTTCATCAAATTGTTCATCTAAATCCCATTCTTCATAAATATTATATGGGTAAACAAAACACGCAGAATAATAAGTTTTATTATAATTATATAATTCTTTCATTTTTTCATAATGCGTTAAAAAATACTGAAGACGAAATGTATTAATATTTGAATGCATAAAATTCGTATTAATTCTAAACATATCATAACGAGTTCCTGTTAATAAATCCTCGTCATTATTATAAAAAATTTCCTTAAATGTGTTTTTTATAAAATCATTTGCAGGTTCAAATAAAGAATCTTCACCTAACATTAAATTAATTTCGCCATTGCCAAAACGTATAATACTTTTATTAGTATTAACTAATTCATGTATTGTTTCCATATCATTTTTTATTTTTGGGACTTTTATCTCATCCCATATAAAACGGGTTTTTATAGCTGCTAACTCTGTTACTTCACCTATATTAATATTAGGTTCTTTATACATCTGTTTAAGACTATATTTAAACAAATATCGAATATTTTTTAAAAACAATAATATCGGATTTTGTCTATTTACAATTTCGATTTTTTTATAATTTGTTATATTTTTCTTCATTTTATACTTATTTTATACCCCCATAATTCCCATTAAAATTCTTTATTGTTTCCTGCAAAATAGTTGAACTTGTAGTTTTTGTATATGGCAAAAATTCAACACTTACATTGTGTTTTTTTAATTCTTTTACATAACCCTGCCATCGTTCAGATGTTTTCCAATCATCGCCTGAAAATAAAATATTATAATTATATTTTTCCCAAGCTTTTACTTTATCTAAATCATCCTGAATAACTACTTTATCTACACATTTAAGTGCGCTTATTATTTGTATTCTTTCTTCATAAGGAATGACAGGTTTCTTATTTTTTGTTTTTTCTATCAAATCATCTGTTGTTACACCGACAATTAAATAATCACATTTTTCTTTTGAACGTTTCAAAAGATTCAAATGCCCGATATGAAATAAATCAAATGCTCCTGCCGTATAACCAATAATTTTATTATTTCCCATCTAGAATATCCTCTTCCTGTATATAATATTTGCGATTATATTTCTTTAAAAATTTATTGAGCTCAAATATATGAGCAGCAATCCCAATGTTTGGAGGGATATTACTATAATTTTTATACATAACTTTTAAATAATTATCTGCATCACAAACAGAAGTTAACTTTATTGATTCAAAATCCATTTCAGCTAATGGAAAGATTTTATTTTTTTCTATCATTACAGCTTTTTTTAATTCACGTACTGCATAACTATCTAATCCTTTTGCTGTAATAGTTCCATCACTTACAAATATGCCTGATTCCTTTCTTTCGTTTTCCATAAATGAAAACATTTCACCCCAGGAATTAAGCTTCATCAATTTTGTCTGTATTTTTTTACAATATGTTAGATAATCTAATTCCGTAATATCTTCCCTTAAATAATCCCGTGGGAAAAAATCTATCGTTAAACAATCTTCTAAAGATGTACCTTTATATAAAGTTATGCTTGTTAATAACTGAGTTGCGACTATTTTATCAGGGTTTTCCTTAATAACAAAATCTAATTTCTCTAAAAAATCATAATAATCATTAAAATCATTTGAATCAATCCATATAACATTTACAATAAGATATTGTTTTAATTTTTCGAAATCAGCTCTTATTAAATCAAAGTCCATATCGTCATCCCAAGGAATAAAGCCTTTATGACGAACGGCTCCTAACAATGTGCCACCAACTGCAATAGGCTTAATGTTTATCCTATCAGCCAAATTTAATATTTCTTTTGTATAATTCAATAATTTTAACTGATGTTCGCGTAACTTTCCTACTGCCTTTGGCAAAGTTTTTGCATCAATCGTATTTAAATACTTACTTAAAATATTTTTATCTTTTTTATATAAAAATTGTGGGAAAAATTTTTTATAATAGATTTGTTTTTTTATATTTGAATCAATATCAACTATTGTGGATAAAAATCTTATAGTATTGGTCAATTCACCATATCTTCGTTTCCACAGTTTAGGTCTTATATAATCTATTATCGATTGTAATAATTTTATTTGCATTTAATTTTGCCCTTATCATTATGCTAAACATCACATATAGAAATAATTACACTAATCCTTGGCATTTATACCTAAGTCAATGAGTTTTTGTAATTTTTTGTATGATTTTATTTTTGTCTTTATTCTGTTATATTCAAAACGTGCATTTTCTCTATTCTTACCAACACTTAGTAAATATTTCATTTGTAAAATAAATTTATCTGCACAACTCGGACATCCTTTGTCCAATATTTTTTCTAATTGTTTTTTTTCAAATGGGTAATCTACCATTGAAATACCTAATTTCTTGACATTTATCCCTTCTTTTTCTTTTTTCCAAACAAATATAGACATTATTATTTCTGCCAAATATCCCAATGAACGTTGACCATTTATTGAATAAGCACTAAAATCAACCTGTTTTTCGACCTCAAATAAAACCCCGAATAAAAAATCACAATATTCGAAAAATAATTCTTTTTTCATTATAAACATTTGATACAAAGTTTTCTTATACCCGAAAATTTTTTCTAAAATAACATCCTTATAATCAGGATATTTCTTATTTATTATTTCAAGCATTAAATCAAAATCTTTAACATCTGTTCCTAAGATAGTTGTTTTATAATCTTCACGAATATTTCTATTTCTTATTATTTCCAAATCTGAATCATTAGAAACAATTAAATCGTAATTATTACAAACATTTTCTATATTTTGATCATTTAGACCTATTTTTCCCAAATATTCATCATTTATAAAATCACTCTTTATAAACTGCAAGCCTTTTTCCCAATTACCTTTAGGAACCGATTCAAAATATTTATCATTAAAAACAAAATGTCTACGATAATGCATTAAACCGATATAATCAGGATTGCCCAATTTATCATAATTCTTCCACGCCCAATATAATGCAGAACACTCTGAATAATAACGATTTTTCTCTGATATATTATCCCCGCTATCATCACCAATAGTATTCTCTAAAAGCCATTCATAATCAGATCTGTTTATTTTCCCATCTTTTGAACGCTCAGACGCAATGGCACGACCTGCATGAATAGATACAAAATATTTGCCTTCTAATAATTTATATGGGACGTGCGTAACAACTAAAATTTTAATATTATGATCCATTACACATACTCCCTCATTGTTAAAATTGGAATTAAGCCAAACAATGAATAAACCTTTGTTGATTTATACACATACACTTTTAAAACTTTTATCCCCAAACAGTAATATTCTCTTTTACTCACCAAATTATCTCGTTTCGGGGTTGAAATATGATATTTATTACAAATATCTATTATATGTTTTTGGGCAGTTATTTTATCTGTCCGACATTTATCAGAAGAATTTTTTACAATTGAACCATCATTGTTCCAATAATGATACCAAACATCGGGAACAACAACCATATCATCCAATTCTTCAACAACATCAGGGGAATATATCATATCTTCGTAAACCATTTCCCGTCTAAAGTTTATACCTGAACTTATTAGTTTTTCTCGTCTATAAATCTTGTTCCAAATATAGCAATGCTCAGGAATATGAGCCAATTCAAACTTCTCTTTGACATTTTTTGCGATAATCTGCTTGTCATACTTTATTAAAACTTTTTTCTTTTTATTGTTTTCTCTGATAACACTTGCACAAGCTATGTCACAATTATTTTCAACGGCTGAATTATATAACTTTTCATAAAAAACAGGTTCGATAAAATCATCAGGGTCAACATACCCGATAAATTCACCTGTTGCCTGTTTTATCCCAACATTTCTTGCTTCACTGACACCTGAATTAATCTGAGTGATTACTTTGATTCTGTTATCTTTTTGTGCATATTCTTCCAAAATCTGTGCAGAACCATCGGTTGAGCCGTCATTCACGCAAATGATTTCTATATCAGACAAAGTCTGATTAACA
>CACZPS010000160.1 GCA_902783125.1 uncultured bacterium
ACACCTGCATCTGCTCTTTTTTCCATTTTTCACTCCTTAAACACTTCCAAAGTTATTTTAACATAAAAAACACTTTAAATATTTTATGGATTAGTCTGTGTAAATAATATGGTATTTAAACATCAAACAACCGGCGGGGACTGTATGCCGGTTGTTTTTTGTGTAGCTTATATGTAAACAGATATCAGAACATCAATCAGGGGTTTATTTTGTAAAAATAAAATTCATAAATACCTTTAATTGGCTATAATGTAGTATTTATTCAAAACATTTTTTCTGAGAATTTTGCTATCCTCATGCGCATTCTTTTACAATTCTTCATGTTTTTCAAAATATGTTAAATTTTGTTTAACAAAATAACCGTCATGTCACGTTACACATAGATTTACCCCCTTTACAACCTTTGTGTTTATGGTATCATATTTATATAAATAGGGGAAAAGGAGAAAGATTTTGGCTCAGCAAAATATGTTTGAAGACGGGAAAATTGTTCCTGTTGATATAAATAAAGAGATGAAAAAATGCTACATAGATTATGCTATGTCAGTAATCATCGGTCGTGCGTTACCTGATGTTCGTGATGGTCTAAAACCTGTTCACAGAAGGATTTTGTTCGCTATGAACGAACTCGGTATGACACCTGATAAACCGTTTAAGAAATGTGCACGTATTGTAGGTGAAGTATTAGGTAAATATCACCCTCACGGTGATAGTTCTGTTTATGATGCTCTCGTTCGTATGGCACAAGACTTTAACACAAGATACTTGACTGTCGACGGGCATGGAAACTTTGGTTCTGTTGACGGCGACGGTGCTGCTGCGATGCGTTATACAGAAGCTCGTATGCATAAAATTACTCAATCTATGCTAGCGGATATTGATTGTGAAACTGTTGATTTTACCCCTAACTTTGACGGTTCACTTCAAGAGCCTTCAGTTTTGCCGGTAAGATTACCTATGTTATTACTTAACGGGGTTTCCGGTATTGCTGTTGGGATGGCAACAAACATTCCGCCTCATAACCTAAGAGAAGTAGTTGATGGCACTATTGCATTAATAGATAATCCTCAAATCACTATAGAAGGTTTAATGGAACATATTAAAGGCCCTGATTTTCCTACCGCAGGTACAATTATCGGATTAGGTGATATTAAACAGGCTTATGAAACGGGTCGTGGCTCTATCAAAATGTCATCTATTGCTACAATAGAAGAAATAGCAGGCGGTAACGGTCGCCAGTCAAGAACAGCGATTATCGTTACTGAAATACCTTATCAGGTTAATAAAGCATTACTTATAGAAAAAATTGCAGACCTTGTAAAAGAAGGTAAAATTAACGGTATCAATGATTTAAGAGATGAATCAGACCGTACTGGGATGAGAATTGTTATTGAGCTTAAACGTGATGCAAACCCTGATGTCGTTAAAAACAACTTGTTCAAATATACTCAATTATCAACAACCTTTGGTGTTAATATGGTAACCCTTTGCGGGCAACAACCAAGATTGATGAACTTATACGAGGTATTAAACGAGTTTGTTGAACACAGAGTCGAGATTGTTACAAGAAGAACTATTTTCTACCTCAAAAAAGCTAAAATGAGAGCACATATCTTGGCAGGTTTGTTGATTGCGTTGGGTTCATTAGATGATGTTATTGAACTTATCAAAAAATCTAAAACAACAGATGAAGCTCGTATGGGCTTGATGACAAGATACGGTCTTGATATTGATCAGGCTAATGCAATTCTTGAAATGCAATTGAGAAGATTGACAGGGTTAGAACAAGACAAAATCAAGAACGAATACGAAGAATTACAAAAGAAAATCGCTGAATATGAAGCAATCCTCGCAGACAGACAAAAAGTTCTTAATATTATTAAAACAGAACTTTTGGAAGATAGAGAAAAGTACGGCGACGACAGAAAAACTCAAATCTTACCTGAACAAGGCGAAGTTACTATTGAAGATTTGACTCCAAATACTCCAATGGCAGTGTTCATTACTCGTCAAGGGTATTTGAAACGTATCAGCCTTGATACATTTGAACGTCAAAACAGAGCAACACGCGGTAAGAGCGGTATGAAAACAAAAGACGATGATGATATAGCACACTTCTTTACGGCTATGATGCACGATAAAGTGTTGTTCTTCTCATCTAAAGGTGTAGTATACAGCTTGAACGTTTATGACTTCCCTGAAGGCGGACGTCAGGCTAAAGGACTCCCTATCGTTAACGTATTACCAATCGGGCAAGATGAATCAATAACAGCAGTTGTTCCTGTAAGTAATTTTGACCCTAGTGTAAATCTTATTATGTTAACTCAACAAGGTTCAATTAAGAGAATTGAATTAAGTAACTTTGCTAATATCAGAAGAAACGGTATTATAGCAATTTCGCTTGTTGAAGGTGATAGTTTGAATTGGGTAAAACTTGCTAACCCTAACGATGAAATCATTATCGGTACATCTTGCGGTATGGCAATAAGATTCCCGATATCTGATCTTAGACCACTGGGCAGAAGTGCAAGAGGGGTAACATCAATGAAGTTACGTTCAGGCGATAAACTCATCGGTTGTGATATTGTTCCAAGCACTTATGATGCCGATTTATTGGTTGTAACATCAGACGGGTTCGGAAAGAGAACAAAATTATCAGAATTCAGAAGCCAAAACAGAGGCGGACTTGGTCTTATCGCTGCGAAGTTCAAATCAAGCACATCAAGACTTGTTGCTTTGACTATTGTTGAAGAAGATGATGAAGTTATGATGGTAACAGCTAACGGTATTGTTACAAGAATTAAGGCTAACTCAATTTCTCAACAAGGCAGACCTGCAACAGGTGTAAGGGCTCAAAACCTTGTTGATAATGACAGCGTTGTTTCTGTTGAAAAAATCGTTAACCCTGAAAAAGGTCACGAAGGAAATGATTTAACAGACGAAACTCCTGTTGAAGATACTTCCGCAGAACAGGGTAAAATAGATTTAGGGGTAAGCGATACTGAAGAAGAAGAAAAATAAATAATATAAACTAACCTTAAAAATCGGGAGATTCTAATGAATTTCCCGATTTTTGCTTATTGCTTACTCTTATAACCTGATGTATTTATTAAGGCGTTGAGGCATTAAGGGATAAATATATTTATTTTTACAAACTTCTTTAATAATTATAAACAGAACCTTATATAATATACTTCTTTAGAATAAGGTTTTTTAATGCCTTTGCATTGATTGCCTGCGGTTCAATCTGCAATAATTTTTCTAAATATTCCAGTGACTTATGATAATCTTCAAGTTTTTTGTATGCCGCTGCCATTGCAAAAAGTGCGTCTATAAACTTTGGGTCAAGTTCAAGTGCTTTTTCTAAATCTTCAATAGCTTTTTTGATATTAGGTGAATCAATATCTTTACGTGATAAAGTTATATATGCTTTATTGTAATACGCATCAGTCATTTTAGGGTTTATTTTTATGGATTTTGTATAATCAAGCATCGCCTCGTCATAATTTCCAAGAGCTTGATTTGCTACTCCTCGATAAAAATATGATATCTCCCAATCATTTTTTAATTCTATTGATTTATCAAAATTTTCAATAGCATTTTTATATTTGCCGTTTTGGATATCGACAATTCCTTCATCGGTATAATACTTATAATCAGACATAAAAACCTCTTACATTTATTTCCTTGAAAATATTATATTATATTTCTGATAAAATTTCATAACATTATCTTTATCAGTAGCTTCAGCCGGTTTTGTTGCTTGTGATACTAAATATTTTTGTTTAACTTTTAAGACATCCTCTGTTGGAATTTCTGTTATTTCCGGAAGGTCTTTGGCATTCAAAATATCAACGGCATTCGGGTTATTTTTCAGAATAAGTTTTGGATATTTTTTCCCAAATGAAGCCAATTCTAATTCTTTAAGTTGATAACTTTTTAACTCTGATATAAAACAAAGTTGTTCTTCAGGTTCTAATAATTGTTTAACTTCTTTTGGTTTAGAATATTCTTGTTTAGTGCCTTTAATAAAGTTTTGATTATGGTTATATTTGTTTTTTATTTCCTTTGCAAATTCCGTAATTCCTGCCCACGAATCTATAATTATTGAATCATTTTGTATAATAGCTTTACACATTGATTTTAATTTATCTTGACCCTTAATTTTATATTTGTTCCATGTATTAGGGATTTTAAAATTTATTCCCGCAACGGTATGGTCTAAATCTCGCATTTCATTTGTTTTCGGATTATACGCATATAGATTTAATATCTCAACATCTTTATAACCATTTAAATCTAAAGCTAATTTTGTTGCATCAGCCATTTCACCGCAATTTCCTACTTTGTGTTTCTTTAAACCCGCAAGTTCTCGCATAAATTGCCATTCTTCTTTCTCAGGAAATTCGTAATATCTTCGATAATCATTAATAAATTGTTCTGTAAATTTCAATAAATTTTTAAACGAAAAATCTTTACCTAAAGATTGATAACTATATATTTTAGAATTTGAATAAACATTAGAAAATTCTTTTCTTGTTCTTCTGCATATTTCATCTGCTTTTTTTATTGCAGAAGAACGTGAGGTAAAACTTACCGCCGGATAGTTATTAAATTGTTGATTTAGATTAGTAATCATATTCATCTTTGTATTTTTATTAATTTACTATTTTTTCTATCAGATTTGCCATGAATTTTTGGAAAACATTTGTCTTTTTTGTAGATTTTTTTTCTGAATTTACCTTCATATCTTGTTCTATAAGTTTACTTATTTCTATTTGCGGCAAAGCATTTTCCAAGTGATAGTTTCTTCTGTAAACTTCTTTTATATAAGATTTTATTGGTTTAAATTCATAATCATTTTTGTTCATATATTTATATATAAATTTATCTATAAAATTTATTTTTTTGTTTTTTAACAATTGCGGATACTGATGTTCAAGATATATAATATCTTTTCTTGATAACATATCCTGATTATTTTCTTCTAAGTAACATAAGACTTCGTTTTTCTTTAATTTTTTCTTTAAATCTTTTCCTAATTGTTCTTTATATATAACTGACATATTTTTTTCGAAATCAGTTTTCCCAAACCACGAATCTATAATAATCTGTTTGTTATTACTAAAATATACATTAGAACTTGTATTATTAATTTGTACCGGACTATTAAACCCTACACCAACAAATGAATGGTCAAGCCTTCTTAGTTCTTGAGTTTTTTTATTATATGCATAAAGTGACATATTTTTTGCGTCTTTAATTCCATTCATTTTACAAGCTATAAGCGTAGCTATTGAAAGTTCACCGCAATTACCAACTTTAAAAGATTTTATTGAGTCAAGCATTTTTACAATATTCTGTACCGGATTAGAATTTTGTTTTGAAAAGGTTCTTATTTCATCAACCAGTCCGGATGAAAATAAATATAGTTTTACTGTGTTTTTATTATAAATATCTTTTGTTTCTAAATATGTGTTTGATACAACAGGAAATTCTCTTTTCACACGCATACTAATATCATCCAAGTTGCGCACTATTCTCGACCTTGATGTAAAACTTTGATTTCTGTTGTTGGTTAATAAAACACTCATTCTATACCTTCCGACAAAGTAACGTTCAAAAATATAATATTTTGCTTATTTATTACAAATATGTTACAAATTCGACAAAATATAGTAAAAAATAATTTATATTGATAAAAATTTTTTATGATATAATTAGGTTGTATGCATTACTCTGTTTTGAGATTGTATTAAAATAATTTAAAATGTAATAAATCGACAACTAGAGGAGATAATATTTATGCAAATTAATGCTATAAGTAGCAATTATTATGCTGATAACAAAAATCAAAAACAACTAAATTTTAAAAAATTAATTACGGATAAATCAGCCTTACAAATAGTGAATAATATGTCAAAAACTGACTGTAAGGAATTTCATAATTTGAAAAAAAGATTATCAAAAACAAAATACTGGGATATGTCCATATCAGGTATTGGTGAAAAATTCAAAAATTTTGCCGTTAAATTTATAAATAGAAATAAAAAGCAGGTAATAACCGATTCAATTTATCCTTACGCCAAAAAAGATAACAAAATCAGTATTTATTCGATAGTTTACGGGGATGAAAATATTTCGCAAAATGTTGTTGAAGACCTGCAATTTAAATCCAAAAAAAGAGCAAATAAAATATATGATAAATACAACAAAAATTTAGAAGATATACTAAACAGAAGATTTAATCTCAGACCGATAGAAGTTTTAAAAAGTAAAGAAATAGAACTAAATATGCTTGAAGAATCTGCAAGAACAACACATCAAAAAGAAAAAATAAGTTTTGTTTCAACAGATATTAAAACAAAGGATTTTATCGGTAATGATTTTGAATATTAATAAAAAATATAATTAGCAGTATAGTTTTACGCACCACCGAGATACAAAAAGCAAAGATGGACAAAATTAAATTTGCCCACCTTTTTTAATTAGTAAATACTTTTTATTTTAATTTTTCATTAAAAAAGTCTATTTATCTTTATCCTTTACGTATAATTTGTTCAATACGTTCAGAGGCATGACCATCACCATAAGGGTTTTTAGCCTTTAATCTTGTGTCAGAAATTGGTTTGGATAAAATATCAGAACTCAATTTTATTATCTTGTCATAATCAGCCCCAACAAGAACAGATACTCCTGCTTCAATCCCTTCTGTACGTTCTGTTTCATAACGCATAACAAGTGTAGGACAATTGAAAGACGGTGCCTCCTCCTGAATACCACCTGAATCTGTAAGAATTAACTTAGCATGCTTCATTAAATACACAAGATAAGGATAATCTAACGGAGTTAAGAGCTTGACATTTTCATATTTTTCTAATCTTGAATGAATTTTTGTTTTAACATTTGGATTTGGATGAACAGGAATAACAAAAGTATGGTCCTTATATTCATTAACCAAATATTCTATTGCATCGAGTATTCTGTCTATTCTCTCGCCGTGATTTTCTCTGCGATGTGCAGTAATCAAAACGAGTTTATCATCAATATTGACATCTTTTTCAACAAAAAATTGTTTTGATTGTTCAATAACTTCATCAGAAAGACAGAACAAAGCATCAATAACTGTATTTCCTACAACATGGATTTTATCTTCGGAAATATTTTCTTTTAATAAAGCTAACCGATTTACCTCAGTCGGAGCAAAATGGATATCAGCAACACGACTGGTCATCTGACGCATAACTTCCTCAGGAAACGGTTCAAATATATCATACGACCTTAGTCCTGCTTCAACATGATAAACCGGAATTTTATGATAAAAACTAACCAAAGCACCGCATAATACTGTCATGGTATCACCCTGAACAATTGTTGCATCTATTTTTCTTGAGTTATAAACTTCTTCAAGCGAGGTTAAAATCTTTGTCTGAACCCCAGCTAAAGATTGGTTCTCTCTCATACAATCAAGGTTTATATCAGCTTTAAGCCCAAAATAAGCCAAAGTCTGATTAGAAAGCTCTTTTTGCTGCTCTGTATTACAGATAATTACGTTGTAATCCTTCGGAAACTTACGTAATTCTAATATTACTGGCGCTAGTTTTATTATCTCGGGACGTGTCCCAAACACAAAAATTATATTTTTCATAATTCTATTTTAATACAAAAATAAGTTTGGTAAATTATAGTTTATCAGCCGAAGGCTGATAAAAGTGATTAAGTGACTAGGTGATTAAGTGATTAAGAAATTCTTAGTCACTTAGTCACGGTTCACTTAGTCACTGTAAA
>CACZPS010000161.1 GCA_902783125.1 uncultured bacterium
GGTACTTTAAGACACAATTATAAAAATAATTAGTTAAAAATTTCAAAATCATATTTCACGTGAGAAATAAATATTAAAAAGTGCTGCAGCTTAAATCAGTATCAAACCTTTTCTTTTATAAAAAGTCCAATTACGCTATTGTAATTGGACTTTTATTACATGTATTATTTGTTTAACTATCTTCTTGTATCGTTTATACTTGCATCATCGATTAATATAACAGGCACAAGCTCTCCTTTTTTAGCTCTATAGTGAAGCCCAGGGGTAATAAGACCTGTAATTAAACCGATTGTACAACCGACAGGTATTCCGACTCCCAGCCCAACCGCAAGATTTGCTGGATTCGGTATAAATGCAAATCCTGTACCGGCACCTGCACCAACTGCACCCATTGAAACTGTACATAAGAATAATTTCCAAAATGTCATCCAAGGTCCTTCTTTTAGGGTGTAATCCTTAGTGAATGGTCTGCCTAACATTTCGTAGCATTCACCGGATGGTAACACGATGGATTTGTATACAAGGTGAACTCTTGCATTTTTATTACAGCATCTTGGCGGTTCTATTCTTGTAATATCTGCAACAACTCTTGTCCCTGCAGGTAACAACAATGTCCCTTCATCTGTGTATAATGCTTGAGGAACAATAAAGTTAACCGTTTCTCCAGCTCTGTGGTATTTTGACCAAAATCTTTCGTCAAAAGCAACAGTGAATGCATTACCTTTTAATATAATTTGTCTGTAATTTGTAATTTTTACTTTGTTACAAGGTGCTTTTTTTACAACATTTAAGTGTTGTACCCCTAATAAACATTCAGGTTCCGGTTTCGGCTCTGTTTTTCCGACATATTGCGGTTTAACGTAACCCAATTTATTTTTTAATTTGTATAAAATTACTGCAGCCTCTGCTCTTGTCAGATTTCTGTTTGGTTCAAGCAGTGTTGCATCAGGGTGATTAATATATATACCATAAGTCAATGTCTTTGCATATTCATCAGTTGCCCATTTGGGGATTGTTTCATAATCCTTAAATTGTTTTGTTATATCAGTGTCAGAAATAATATCTTTTGTAATATGGCTGATAACAGCAACACATTCTGATCTAAGCATAGCTTGATTTGGTCTGAAGGTACCGTCAGGGTAACCATGAACTAAATCCAATGCATCAGATCTCATAATATCATTATAGTATGGGTCTGTACACACAACATCTAAATAATTACTGTCTGGATTTGCATCATAATTGTCATTATTTAACACTTTTAATAGTGCGGTTACAAATTCGACTCTTAGTATTGATGCCTCAGGATTGAATCTGCCGGAGCTATCTAACATCATAATTTCATCACTTACAACTTGTGTAATTTCAGTATTTGCCCAATATGAAGCAGTTATATCTTTTATACTTAATGTATCTAATGCAAGTACAGGTGTAATATTGAAACACATTAAACATGTTACAAGTAAACTTGCCACAAATCTTTTCATACCTCTAATCCTCTTTTCCATATTCTTTACTATCTGATAATTTCTTTTATGTTTGAATTATAAAATGCTAATTTTTTTGGTTCAATAAAATAAGTAATTTATGATACAAAAGTTTATATGGCAACATAGCACGAATTCTGATTAGAAGTGCAACACCTTGATAGTAAAATAAGGGCGTAATATTGTATTTGTTGAAAATAATTTTTTCAATTTTCTTCACGTGTTTAGTAAATTTTATGATGCTGAAAACATTCAATAAGTGTGTTGACTTTTGTTTTAAATGAATTAATTTTTGTAACAACTTGTGGATTCATTTGGGATATATCAATATCTATTTTTCCATGTGATTCTTTGTACAGTCCTGATTTAACTTCAGGTAAGGTCATCGCAATATCAGGGATTCCGCCTCTGTTTATTTTTTTGATAATATCATCGGTGTATCTCTGAGTTTGCCTTGGAATATCAGGGAACATTTCGATAAAATCATCATAATCCATTGAACCGCGTAAGTTATTCATTCTTTTGCTTGCGGCAATCATATTTGTAGCTTTGTCCTCTCCTCCGGTTGATTCCGGCTTATAATGTTCTACTGAAATTTGAGATGGACTTACCAGTGCCTCTGCAATTTCTTCTTGAGTCTTATTCGCATTTTTTACAATAAATGCGTCAATACTTGTGGCGCCATTTGGAAAATCATTAGTTATTTTAATTAGTGATTTAACTTTTTTTCTGTCAGGAATTTCTTTATACAACTCTGCTAAATATGTTTTTGACGGTTTTATTCTAAAATCATCATCAATAATATCGGTTTCAAGTTTATTTAATCGTTTTGCTATTTTTTTTTGGTCATTTTTATCAAAATTTTTCCTCGTAAAATCTCGCATATAATCAATAACGTCAAGTTGATTATTGACAAGTCGAATTTTTGATTCAGGTAAATGTTCTATTAGAATATCATGAAATGTATTGTGTTTTGCAGATTTAGGATGATGTTTTGCTTCATATTTTAATAATTCAAACACCTTTAACTCTCCGTCCGGAAACATATGTTCTGTATAACCGGACAATAATTTAATCATTGATTCCGTATTAGTGCGTTTTTTAACTTTTTCCTGCAAATTTTTGAATTTGTGTTTTCCGAGCAAGATAACGTCACTGTATGGGTCATGCACACCGTCTAAATTCCTGAGTTGATCTTCTACCCGTTTTATAACTTTTTTATTTATTTTTTTTCCGTTGAAAGATGGGCTTTTAACAAAATAATCCTGTTGTCCATTAATCTGTACTAAATAATCTTTATTGCCGGTATTAATGGAGTAAACAGATGGTTGGCTGAATTTGTGAATCTTAAAATTATTATTGATTGTGATATTCATAAAAATAACCTATCTTTATAATGTATTAAAACAAAAAAATTTGCTATTTATTAATAAATTGTTACATGACCGGATTCTGATTTAAACAGCAGCACTTTTTAATATTTATTTCTCACGTGAAATATGATTTTGAAATTTTTAACTAATTATTTTTATAATTGTGTCTTAAAGTACC
>CACZPS010000162.1 GCA_902783125.1 uncultured bacterium
AAAAAAAAGCCTTTCGCAAGGAAGGCTAAATCTAGAATTAGGAAGGGAATTAGGGTATATAGGTTAAAATAAATTTGTGTGTCGTTTAAATCTTTGTTTTGTAGCTCTCTGTTCTCTCTCAGATATTGCTTACATATATATAAAGTATATACAAAACTCCCGATTTCAAGGAGTTGTATTTTTGTTACAAAACTTAATAATAAGCCC
This sequence comes from uncultured bacterium, assembly GCA_902783125.1. Taxonomy (GTDB): domain Bacteria; phylum Cyanobacteriota; class Vampirovibrionia; order Gastranaerophilales; family Gastranaerophilaceae; genus UBA2883. The sequence goes on from CACZPS010000162.1 coordinate 208, forward strand.
AGAAATTCAGTAATAGTTTATTTTTACCATATAATAATACTATGAGTAATTATTATGAATTGTATATAAAAATAAATCCTGATATAGAGGATGATGTAGCAAATATTTGTTTTGAAAATCTTGACTGTGAAGGGGTATTGTTAGAGGAACAAAAATTTAAAGACCTAGAGATGACAGAAACATCGAAAGGGACATTAAAGGTATTTTTGCGTTCGCTTGATACACCTGACGGGAGCGGGGTTTGTGAGTATATAAAATCAAAAAGAGCCGAATTGCTGGACAGAGGATTTACCCCTGATGAACTTGGGAGCTGGGATTGCGCATTATTAGAAAAAGAAAATGAAGATTGGTCAAAAAAATGGAAAGAGAATTGGGAAGTTACTCATATATCTGACAAGGTTGTTATTGTACCTTCGTGGCTGGAATATAATCCAAAGCCGACAGAGATTACTGTGTCATTAGATCCGGGGTGTGCGTTTGGAACAGGAACGCACCAAACAACTCAGCTTTGTGTTGTGGGGATGGAACAGTATCCTGAACTTATTGTCGGTAAACGTGTTGCGGATATCGGAATGGGTTCGGGGATTTTGTCTATTATTGCAAAAAAAATGGGCGCAGCCTATGTATATGGCTGTGATAACGACCCTACTGTTATTGATGTTGCCAACGAAAATGCCCAAAAGAATAATACAGAATGTGTTTTTGAGCTTGGCACGGCTGATGATATAACTGAAAAATTTGATTTTGTTTGTGCAAATATTCTGCATAATGTTTTGTATGAAATTATGCCTGATTTAAAGAATTTACTTAATGATAACGGAGTAATTTCTCTATCCGGAATAATGGATAATAAAAAAGATATTGTGTTAGAGGCTGTTGAAAAAAACGGATTAAAAATCCTTAAAACCAATACAATGACCCCTTGGGTATCTTATGTTGTCGGTAAATAACGACATTGTTTTCTAAGGATAGAATACTATTTAAATAAGGTGAGTATCATTTTTATACTAAATACCACAATTACTGTATCACAGTATAATTTTTAATAATTTAAATGTGTTTTGGATGAACACAAAATTGATTATTTGAAAAATATATCTTTACCAAACTATAAAAACTTGGTAAAATAAATTTATGAAAAAATTCCTTTTATCAATTTTAGCTGCTTTTTTTATCTGTTCTTCTGTTACGTTTGGGATGTACGATTTTTGTGAATCGCCTGCGGATTATAATATGGCTCCACATGCGTACGATGTCAGAACAGAATATTGGAAAGATATTCCGGATTATCATTCGGAAAAAGATAATGTAAAATTTGAGAATATGGAGAATAATCATCCAACTTTCCCTCTAAAGTTTAAAAAGAAAAACCACGTAAAAGACAAAATAGAAAAATAATTATTTGTTTTTACGTTTAATTTTTTTTAGGTTTTGCTCAAATTCACGATACCATGCCAGTTTCTGTTTGAATAAAGTTTTATATCCGTCAAATTGAGCATTGGATATCTCTTGGTTCTGTTTATCGCAAAGTGTTTCAAGTTTTTTTGCAAGTTCTGTCGAGAACTCTTTTCTGTCAAAAGATGCATCCTCTATAATAGAGTTTTCGCCCATTTCTATCCAAACTTCAGGTCTGTTATCACGCATAAAATAATAATTCACAGCAATAGGAATAAGATTAATTTTACCGTACTCTTTTACACCTTTTTGTGCTATATAAGCAAGCCCAGTTTGAAACTCAATAGGTCTATGGTTTGGCGGATTTATTATGCCTTGTGGGAATAAATAAAGAATACTTTTAGGATCTTTTAGAACACGAATAGAATATTTCAAAGATTCCATAGCAGTTTGAGGTGATTTTTTATTAACGCTATAACCGCCGCCACGTCTAAGAATAGGGAACCTATTAAGTTCTTCTATCATCAATCTTATTTCTTTTTTACATAACCTATTGCAGATTGTATAAGCAACAATTCCATCCCACCAGTTTGTATGCGGAGCAAAAAATATTGTAGGATATTCTTCATCTCTTTTTAAAAAGTTTTCATAACCTTTATAACGGAACGCACAAAATCTATCTTCTAACATCCCGTAAAAAAACCTATCCGCTACCCAAAGCCAAAACTTTGAAGTTCTTGCCGGTCTGAATTTTTCTTCTTTCCCTCTTTGTTTTGTAGGAGTTATATCGTTATATAGTTTACTCAAATCTTCTTGCATTTTTCACCATCAGAATTTATTTTGGTGCAAAAAAATTGCACCCTACTTTCTTTATTTCTTTTATATTGTCGGGTTTCATCCAACCTACAATTATAATATATTTGTAATCCTAGTGCCTTAGTATCCTAGTGCCCTAGTGCCTTTTATTAATATTTACCCCTATCTGATTTGAACAGGCATAATAAGATAAATAAAATCTTCTTCATTATCAGGTTTTATAACTGTTGCCGAAAGATTTGTATTCATACACATAATCATTTCTTCTGCATCAATATTCTTCAAACAATCAAGCAAATATCTGTAATTAAACGCAATAAGAATTTCATCTCCGCTGTATTTTACATCAATTTCTGATTGAGAATTACCTGATTCAGGAGTATCAGCCATTAAATACAACGCGTTGTTCGAAAAGTTGAGTTTAACAATGCTTGTTTTTTCGTTAACCATTGTTGATACAAGCTCAAGGGATGATATCATTTGAGAAACATTAACTTTTGCCTCTTTTGGGAACGATTGCGGAATTAATTGGTTATATTGAGGATATTGACCATTCATCAAGTTCGAAATAAATGTAATATTCTCTGACTTAATCATTATTTTGTTAGTTTTAGTGTAAATTTTAATAACATCTTCATCAATATAGTAACTAATCTTCAAAAACTCTTGTAAAACTTTTGCAGGTACAATAAGTTTTATTGATTTATCATCTTTGTTGGTGATAATTTTTCTTGCCCTTGCAAGTCTGTTACCGTCAGTTGATGCGATTTCTAACACATTTTTGTTAATGTCACAAACGACACCTGATAACAAGTTGTTGTTTGATTCGTAAGATGCTGCAGCGAACCCAGCCTCTTTTATCCCGATAATCAACGGTTTTAAATCAATTTCTATTTCATTATCTTCTTCACTTAACAATTCTACTTTTGGAAATTCCATAGCAGAAATACCTATAATATCAAACTTTGATTTTCCGCTTGTGATTGTCATTGTTGTATTATTAAGTTCGAAATTAATAATTTCGTCACTCAGTCTTGAAACTATATCAAGTAATTTTTTTGCAGGAAGTGTAATTTTTCCTAAAGATTCAACTTGAGCATCAATAGAAGTTATTATTGTTAAATCAAAATCTGTTGCATAAAGATTAATTTTTGTTTTATCAACCGCATCTAATAAAATGTTAGCCAAAACCGGTTGCAAACCTTTTTGTGCAGTTGCTCGTTCTACTATTTTAAGACCATTTAAAAGAACTTCTTTTTCTACCTTAAAAGATAATTCTGATGATGAATTTGTTTCTGTTATATTTTCTTCCATTGTCAATTCCATAGTTTCCATACACACTCCTCACATTTGTTTTTATACTAATTATTTTAACTTAAAAACCTTATTATGAAAAGAGATTCCCTTATATTTATAAAGATTTTGAAACATTTAGTAAATTATAGTTTAGCGAGCTTTGCTCGCTAAACTATAATTTACAGTGGAAAGTTGAAAATGGAAAGTGGAAAGTAATTATGTCGAG
>CACZPS010000163.1 GCA_902783125.1 uncultured bacterium
TAAACTTGAACCGTCATTATCGCTCGGTTGCGGTTCTTGGGGCGGAAACGCTGTTTCAGGAAATATTGGTGTAGAACATTTATTAAATTACAAGACCGTAGCTGAAAGGAGAGAAAATATGTTATGGTTCAAGGTTCCTCCTAAAGTTTATTTCAAAAGGGGTGCTATTGATTTGGCATTGAAAGAACTTGAAGGTAAAAAACGTGCATTTATTGTTACAGATAGATTCTTATTCAACTCAGGTGCGGTTGATACAATTACAAACGCTCTTGATGAAATCGGAATTGATCACCAAGTATTCTTTGATGTTAAACCTGATCCAACTCTTGCTACAATCAAGCAGGCTATGGAAATCGTTAGACCTTATGAACCTGACGTAATTATCGCTCTTGGCGGTGGTTCTCCGATGGACGCAGGTAAGATTATTTGGTTATTATATGAACAACCTGACACAGATTTCTCTGATATTTCAATGAGATTTATGGATATCAGAAAGAGAATCTATCAAATCCCTGATTTAGGTAAAAAAGCTACAATGGTTTGTGTACCTACAACATCAGGTACGGGTTCTGAAGTAACACCGTTCTCAATCATCACAGATGAGAAAACACATTACAAGTATGCGTTAGCTGATTATGCGCTTACACCAAATATGGCTATTGTTGACCCTAACTTCGTTGACGGTATGCCAAAAGGTTTGACTGCTGCATCAGGTATTGACGCACTTGTTCACTCAATTGAGGCTTATGTTTCTTGTATGGCTACAAACTTTACTAATTCTAACGCTTTAGAGGCTACAAAATTAGTATTTAAGTATCTTGCACGTTCATACAACGAAGGTGCTAACGATCCTATCGCAAGAGAAAAAATGCATTACGCTGCAACTATTGCAGGTATGGCATTTGCTAACGCTTTCTTAGGGTTATGTCACTCTATGGCTCACAAACTTGGTGCTATGTACAACATTCCTCACGGTGTTGCTAACGCATTATTGATTCGTCAAATCATCAAGTTCAACGCTGTTGACAAACCTACTAAACAGGCTATCTTCCCTCAGTACAAATTCCCTTGTGCTAAGAAGAAATATGGTCAAATCGCTGACGAGCTTGGTTTAGGCGGTAAGAATGATGATGAAAAGGTTGAATTGTTAATCAAAGCAGTTGATGATTTGATGACAGAAATCAACTTGCCAAAATCTATTCAGGAATTTGGAGTTAAGGAAGACGAATTTATGGCTAACCTTGATGTATTGGTTGAAAGAGCGTTTGACGACCAATGTACAGGTGCTAACCCTAGATATCCGTTAATGACGGAAATTAAACAAATATTCCTTGATGCATATCACGGTATTGTCTAAAGGGGCAAAAATTTAATTATTAAGCCCAAAACGGTAGGGGCTTTTTAGCCCCGACTGTTTTTCTTTGATGTGACTAAGATAAGAAAGGATACGTTAGCATGAACATTCCTGACAAGGTTGTTAACAGATTAACGTTATACCATTACATATTAGAAGATTTGCGGGAAGATGAAGATTATATCTCAAGCATGAAGATTGCCGAGTTATTGAATATTGATAATTCTCAAGTCAGAAAAGATATCAAATATCTTGATAATTCCGGTAAATGTCGTGTCGGCTATGATGCAAAAAAACTCAAACGAGCAATTGAAGTGAAATTAGGGTTTGAAAAAACTAAAGATGCATTTATAATCGGGGCGGGAAATCTTGGTTCTGCACTGGCAAAGTATGATAGTTTTAAAGATTATGGATTAAATATTCTTGCAATGTTTGATAATGACCCCCAAAAAATCGGTTCAAACATTAATGGAAAAGAGATTTTTGATATAACAAAAATCGGGAATCTTGCAAAAAGGTTGAATGTTGATATTGCAATATTAACTGTTCCTAAAAATTCTGCAAAAGGTATTGCGCAATATATAGCAGGAGCGGGAATTAAGTATATTTGGAATTTTACTCCGTGTGTTTTAGATGTGCCAAAAGATGTTAAGGTTTGGAATGAGAATTTAATAGGAAGTTTTTTACAGTTTACAAATAAAGATGAGGTTAAAGAAAATAAAAATGACAATTGAAATAAAAGTATGTATGGGTAGTGCTTGTTTTGCCAAAGGTAATCTTGATAACCTTGAATACATAAAAGAATATATAAAAGAGAATGATTTGGAGGCTGATGTTAAAATTGTCGGGGCATTGTGTGAAAATAAGTGTTCTGACGGGCCAAGAATTAACATAAACGGTAAAGAATATGTGAATGTTACACAAGATGAAATTCGTGAAATTTTACAATCTTATCAAAAAATAATAAATTTAGATAAATAATGAAAAAAAGGGTGTAGAGTATGGAAAAGAAACAGTATCCTGTTTATACTTTAAAGAATGAATGTAACGACTGTTATAAATGTATTAGAGAATGTCATGTTAAGGCAATAAGAATTCAAAACGGAAGTGCTTCTGTTATTGATGACAAATGTATTGCTTGCGGGCATTGTGTGACAATCTGCCCTGCGGGTGCGAAGCGTGTAAGGAATGATATTGATAAAGTTAAAACTCTTTTATTGGCAGGGCAAAAGGTTTATGTTTCTCTTGCTCCAAGCTGGGCGGGGGTTTATAATATTTCAAAAGAAAAAATGGTTGCGGTATTGAAGAAACTGGGTTTTACGGGTGTGTCGGAAACGGCGCTCGGCGCTCAGGAGGTTTCTATTGAAACAGCCGGAATGTTAAATAAGGCTGATAAAGGCTTGTTTATTTCGTCAGCCTGTCCTGTTATTGATGATTATATCAGACTTTACAAATCTGAATTTGCTAAAAATATCACACCTGTTGCATCACCAGCACTCACTCATTGCGGGCTTTTGAAAGATATGCTTGATGACGATATAAAAATTGTATTTATAGGTCCATGTGTAGCTAAGAAAAATGAGGCTGATTCTCATCCTGATTTGATGTTTGCGGCTTTGACTTTTGATGAACTTAATTACTGGATTAAAGAAGAATTTATTGATTTAGAAAATATTGAAGTGAATGAAGATTGTCATTTTGTTCCGGAAAACGCTTATGAAGGCGCTTTATACCCGATAGAAGGCGGAATGAATGAAACAATTAAACAAGTCGGGATTGATAAAAATGATGTAACTTTTATTGAGGTTAGTTCTATTGATGCGTTTGATAAGGCGCTTACTAATATTAATCCTGACAAGATAGAAAATAAGATTTTTGTTGAAGCTCTTGCTTGTACGGGTGGTTGTATAAATGGTCCTTGTCTATCAAGTGACAAGTCAAGAATCCTAATAACATCTGATATTTATGCAAACACTCAATATCGTGATAATGTTCCTAAAGAACCGAGAAAGGTTGTTCCTGAGGAATTTAAGCCTGAGCCTGTTGAAACAGTTGAATATCCGATAGAACAGGTGGTAAAAGCTCTGAAAAAGATTAGCAAACACTCAGAAGAAGATGAATTGAATTGTTCAGGCTGCGGTTATGCAAGTTGTCGTGAGTTTGTAAATGCTCTTATCTCAGGTGATGCGGAACCTTCACAATGCGTTTCGTATATGAGAAAGATTGCGGTCAGAAAAGCGGCAGCTATGCTTAGATGTATGCCGTCTGCCGTCGTTATTGTTGATGCAAACTTAGAAATTGTTGAAGCAAACGATTCGTTTGAACACATGTTTTTGTCTGAAGAAATGTATGAAATCTTTTCATCACGTCAAGACGGGCTTGCAGGGGCTTCTATTGAACGTATTGTTCCGTATAGTGAGTTATTCAAATCTGCGCTTGATACCGGTAAAGATATTCATCAGGAACATTACGCCGTTGATAGCAAACTCTATGATATCAGTATTTTCACAATTGAAGATAATGAGCTTGTCGGTGCGGTTATCTCTGATGTTACAAAATCAGAATTAGACAGAAGCAAAATTGCTCAAAAAGCAAGAGAAGTTATTACAAAAAATATTACTACCGTTCAAGAAATTGCAAGTTTATTAGGTGAACATATGGTTGAAACAGAACTCTTGTTAAATTCTATTGCAGAAGGGTTTGACCCAAATTCAAGTGAGGATAAAAAATAACAATGTTTATTGATATTGACTGCGCACAAAAAAAGAAATATAACCAAAACGCATACGGGGATTTTTACCTTTCAGGCAGATTTCCTAATATGAACAGGGTTGTTGCGGTTTTATCCGACGGGCTTGGAAGCGGGATAAAAGCAAATATCTTGGCTTGTATGACTTCCACAATGCTTTTGAAGTTTATGGAAAACAATTCTGATATAGAAAAATCATGCGAAATCATTATGAACGCACTTCCTGTTTGCAAAGTCAGAGGAATTAGTTATTCAACTTTTTCTGCAATTGACTGTTACGAAAACGGTAAAGCAAAAATTGTTGAAGAAGGAAATCCTGATTTTATCTGGATTAGAAATGGTGAAGTTTTAAAACCTGAATATCAATCAATTCAATCTAAAACTTTTAAAAACAGAAAGATGAAAGTTTATAATATAAATCTTGAGCTTGGAGATAGAATAATCTTTTGTTCAGACGGCGCAACTCAGGTTGCGATGGGGTCTAAAGAATATCCTCTGGGTTTAGAACGTTCAGGGCTTATAAAAATTATTCTTAATAAATTAGAACAAGAACCTGAGATATCATCAATGGATTTGAGTAATTATTTGGTTAAACAAATTCAGCTTATAGCTCCAAATCATAACCTTAAAGATGATACCTCAATTTTATCGTTATACTGTCGAAATCCAAGAGAATCTTTAATCTTTACAGGGCCACCTTATCATCAGGAAAAAGACAGTTATTATGCAAAAACTTTTATGGAGTTTAAGGGTAAAAAAGCTATATCGGGCGGAACTACCGCAAATATTATATCGAGAGTGTTGAATATCCCTGTTTATACTGATTTGTCAACTAATTCAGGAAAACTTCCCGCTATTTCCAGAATGGAAGGGGTTGATTTGGTAACAGAGGGTATTCTTACACTGACAAAGACTTTAGAATATTTAGAAGATGGAAGTTCTCAAAATGATGCGGCAGGGATTCTTATGGACTTCTTGTTAGACAGTGACTGTATCAATTTCTTAGTAGGAGCGCAAATGAATAAAGCGCATTATGATCCTAATTTACCTATTGAAATTGAGATTAGAAAGAATGTTATAAAGCAAATAGCTAAAGTGTTGGAAGAAAAATATCTGAAAAAAGTTTCAGTGCAATTTATATAGGAGTTTACATTATGGAAAAAATCAAAGTTCAAGTATGTACAGGTACAACATGTTTTGTTATGGGTGGAAGTAATCTTCAGGAATTAAACAGTATTATTCCTGAAAAATACGGCGACAAGGTTGAAGTTGCGGCAAGTAACTGTTTGGGTTTATGTTCTATTCAGTGGGAGTATTCAAAAGCGCCTTATGTAAAAGTTGATGAAGATGTTGTGTCAGAAGCAACTGTTGAAAAGGTTTTAGAGGCTATTGATAAAAAATTAGAGAATTAGGAGAAAATAATATAAAAAATGAGTAACGTAGGACAAGCAATACACTTAAAAAAAGAAATATTAGTACGAATTATAAAGGCATTTTTCTCAGATGATTTTGAGGAACAAACGAGGTTAATACCGTTTGATATGCGCCCAAAAGGCATGGAAGTGCCGTATAGATGCTGCATTTATAAGGAACGGGCAATTATCAAAGACAGAACTATCGCAGGGCTGGGGTTTTCTATAGAAGAAGACGATGAAACTGTTTCTCTGAAAACTTACGCAAAGCGAGCTATGGATAGAAAAGGATTAGACGGTAAAAATCTGACGGTTTTACAAGCTGCCTGCAAAGGTTGTGCTACAAACAGAATCTATGTTACAAATCTTTGTCAGGGCTGTGTCGCAAGACCATGTCAGTCATCGTGTAAATTTGGCGCAATATCTATTGTTGACGGCAGATCTGTTATTGATGATTCGAAATGTAAAAAATGCAAAATGTGTGTGAATGCTTGTCCTTATAACGCTATCGTTAAGATTACAGTTCCTTGTGAAGAAGCGTGTCCCGTTGGTGCTATCAAGAAAGACGAAACGGGATTTGCAAGTATTGACGAGAGCGAATGTATAAATTGCGGAAGATGTATTTCTGCATGTCCATTCGGTGCGGTTCACGAAAAAAGTCAGATTATTGACATATTAAAAGCTATGAAATCAGATAAGAAAGTTATAGCAATGATTGCACCTTCTATTGCAGGACAGTTCCCTGGAGATATTTATCAGCTCAAAACAGCGATGATAAAATCAGGGTTTGATGATGTATATGAAGTTGCTCAGGGGGCTGATATTACGGCTAATACCGAGGCTAAAGAGTTCGTTGAACGTATGGAAGAAGGTCAAAACTTTATGACAACTTCTTGTTGTGCGGGTTACAATCAGTTTATAAAAAAACATCTGCCTGAAATAAAGCCGTTTGTATCAGATACGGGAACACCTTTATATTATACGGCAGAGATTGTAAAAAAAGAATTTCCTGATGCGGTGACGGTTTTTGTCAGCCCTTGTGTTGCAAAAAGAGCAGAGGGTTTTGATAACGAAAATGTTGATTATGTTATGAACTATGAGGAACTCGGGGCATTATTTGTTGCCAAAAAAATTCAAATCCTTGAATGTGAGGGGGGTAAATATATAAAAGAAGCGTCTAAACAGGCACGAAGATTTGGATATTCTGGCGGGGTTGCTGAGTCTGTCAAGGCATCGTTAAAAGATGAGTCAATTATTCAGCCATGTATTATTAACGGTTTAAACAAAGATACGATTAAACAACTAAAAAAATGTGCAGCATGCGGAAAAACCGAAGACGGTTCTAATATTATTGAGGTAATGTGCTGTGAGGGAGGTTGTATCGGCGGTAATGCTGCTATGAACAATCAACGTAATGCAAAGAAATTGATTGATAATCTTGCAGAAAATAGTCCTGAAATTAAAAAAGTATAGTTTTATTTTCTATGTATTATATTTTCTTTACTACTGGTAAATTATAAAAAAATAATTTATAATGAATAAAAAGGAGAATAAAATGACATTTGGAATAGGCGGTAATGACCCTTTTAAATCATATTCGTCGAATGCCGATGCCGGCGGCGGTATGGGTGTGTTTGCAAAACGTAAAAATAAAGAAGATAATAAAAAAGATAATAAAAAAGAAGAAAATCCCAAACTTCTTGATATAAATGAAGAACAGGATGATGATAATTTAATTATTGAAGGATTCGATGAAGATTTTATGTAAATAATCTTATCGAAATGAATATTGATATAATTAATGTTTTTTAAACAGTTAAATTTTAATTTAATATTTTACTTTTCTTATGTTCCATTTACAATATAATAAGTAGGGTGAAAAGGTTCGTAAATCCTATTTATTTAAGGAGTGAGATGGCAACTGCAAAAAAAGAAAAAGCACTTGTAATAGTCGAGTCACCAGCAAAATCTAAAACCATAAAAAAGATTTTAGGTAGTAACTATACTATTGAAGCAAGTTTAGGACACGTCAGAGATTTATCGTCAAAAAACGAGCTTGGATTTGACGTTAATAACGGATTTAAACCGTCTTTTGTTATTCTGCCTGAAAAACGCAAAGTTGTATCGAAACTCAATGAATTAGCAAAAAAATCCGATAAAATCTATCTTGCATCAGACCCTGACCGTGAAGGAGAAGCGATTGCATGGCACGTTAAAGAAGTTTTAAAAGTGCCTGATGATAAGATTTACAGAATAGAATTTAACGAAATCACACCGAAAGCGGTGAAATACGCTGTTGAACATTCTCGCCAAATTGATATGGATAAAGTTCAAGCACAACAAACACGACAAATCTTGGATAAACTTGTGGGTTACAGATTGTCACCTGTTTTATGGAAACAGTTAGGGAATTATCATCTTTCGGCAGGTCGTGTTCAGTCTGTTGCATTACGTATGATTTGCGAACGAGAAGAAGAAATAGATGCTTTCACCCCTGTTGAATATTGGTCTGTAACTGCTCAACTTAATAAGGGCGGAAAATCTTTTGAGGCTGAACTCACAAAATTCGTCGGCTCTAAAATAGAGATAAATAATGAAGAAGAAGCTCTTAAAATAAAAGAAGATTTAGAAAACCAAAATTATGTTGTATCAAATGTATCAAAACGTGAAACGACAAGGAAACCGACTGCCCCGTTTATAACCTCAACCTTGCAACGTGAGGCAAGCTCTAAACTCGGTTATGGGGTTTCCAAAACAATGCAAATTGCTCAAAAACTTTATGAAGGGATAGAACTTGATGAAGGTTCTGTTGGGCTTATTACTTATATGAGAACGGATAGTGTCCGCATTTCTGATGACGCTCAGACTATGGCAAAGGATTTTATTGTCGGGAATTTTGGTGAAAAATACTATCCTTCAACTCCAAATAATTATGCAAAAGGTAAAAAGAATGTTCAAGATGCTCACGAAGCGATTAGGCCGTCATACCCTGAAAGAACACCTGAAAGCCTTAAAAAATATTTAACAGACGAACAATATAAATTATACAGACTAATCTGGAATAAGTTTATGTCCTCGCAAATGGCGCCTGCTAAAATTGCTAATAAAACCGTTGATATCTCAGCAGGTGATTATGAACTCAGAACAGGAACGAGTAAAGTTCTATTTGACGGGTTTTTAAAATTATATAAAGATAGTGATGAAAATGCAGAAATAAAAATTCCTGATTTATCAGAAGGTGATGAATTAACGTTAGAAGAAATTATTCCAAAACAACACTTTACTCAACCTCCTCCAAGATACTCAGAAGCGTCTTTAGTTAAAGCATTAGAAGAATACGGAATCGGCAGACCGTCTACCTATGCGAGTATTATTACCAAAATCCAACAAAGACAATATGTTGAAAAACAAGACAAAGCACTTGTTCCGACATTTTTAGGTAAAACTGTCAGTAAGCAGCTTGTGACACAATTTTCTGATATTATGGATTACGCTTTTACAGCAGGTATGGAGGAAAAGCTTGACCTTATTGCAGACAAAAAAGCAGTATGGAACGAGGTTTTACAAGAGTTTTATGAGCCGTTTATTGATACGGTTAATGATGTAATGTCAAACGCTCAGAAAATCAGGATAGAAAGCGACGTTACCTGTCCGAACTGCGGCAGAAAAATGATTGTCAGGACAAATCGTTTCGGAAGCCAATTCTTAGGTTGTTCAGGTTATCCTGAGTGTAAGACAATTCTTTCACTTGATAAATCAGGGGCTGTTATAAATAATCAAGACGAACCTGAATTATCCGATGAAAAATGCGAAAAATGCGGTGGAGATTTGTATATCAAAATAGGGCCTTACGGCAGATATACAGAATGTGCAAGCTGTAAAGACAGAAAAAGTATCGTAAAATCAACCGGAGTAACCTGTCCGAAATGCGGAAAAGGTGAGATTGTCGAGAGAAAATCTAAGCGGGGAGTAATCTTCTTTGGATGCAACAAATACCCTGATTGCGATTTTGTGTTATGGAATGAGCCAACCGGTGAAAAATGCCCTGACTGCGGGGAACTGTTAGTAAAGCGAACCCTAAAAAGCGGTGAGGTCATAGAATGTTCTAACCGTAATTGCGGATACAAAACTAAAGTGTAGAGTTTATTTTTGATAATTACTTATCTATTTCTTTTCATTTGCAAATATACCTGTTTAAAAAATTAAATTCGTAGATTGTTTTTTATCGGATGCGGATTTAATATTTGATTTTTAATGTCTTGGGAGTTGACTTGCTTCAATTCTTTGGCTATCAATTTAAAATCTACAGTTGTTAATTTTGATTGTTGCGGTGAATTCAGTTGTTTTTGGGGTTTAAACCTGTGAACAAGTTTTTTTAAGTACATATTTGCTTGTTTATCCAAAACATGTGAAAAATTTTTATAAGTATCTAACCAAATATCAATATCAGGCGGAGCCATGCCTGTCTTTTGGCAGAGCTTTGCATACGCCCACGCTTTTGAACCTTCACAAAATACTTTGTACAAATCTTTTATTATTGGCATCACACTTTTCCTTATAGTTTATATAAAACAGAATCTTTATCTAATTTGCTCGTATTTTATTACTTGTTAATTTTTATTAAGAAATATTCTTTTAAAGACAACAATAATCTGTAAAAACACTTTTATTATATAAGTTTAGTTTATATAAACGGGAATAATATTGGTGAAATTAAGTTTAAATATTTTATCAGAAGTTTTTTCTAAAGCTGAAAATGTTGTAAAAGAAAAAACTAATCAATCAACAAATTTGCTTAAAGGGGTAAACAAAGACGGAGTGAAACCTTTGGGTGAAGATTGTGTTGTGACTAAAAAAGTTAAAGAAGGAGTGTCAAAGGTAAAGAAGCAAACAATAGACAGGGTTAAATATTTTGAAAAAATTATAAAGCAACAAAAGAAGAAATAGAGCAATTATTAGAAATGGTATAAATACATTTTGCCTTAGCTAACCAAGCAGCGATAGAATCGATCGCAGGTTATTCTACAACGTGGAGCTCTACTAACGCTACGGTGTATTTTGATTTGTAAGGAATAGGGAATCAAGATTACCGGCAAGAATTAGACAAAGGGTAAGAATTATAGTAGTATAATTATGTAGGTATGCTCATACTTTACCGCCGACACACACGAGTAGTGAAGGACTTTAGGTCGGAAAGGAGAGTACTATGATTGACAAAATGATAATGCTACTACTCGTAGCAACGCTATTTGTAGTAGCACTTAAATTGTTCTAATCGTAGGAGTGAAAGCGGGTACATAAGGACTCTTACAATTTCTTATGTATCCGTCCTACTCTATTATTATTTACTATATTCCCCATTTTGTCAAGTTGATAACACATATTTTTATTTTAAGAAAGGGGAATTTATGAACAAGTATTCATTCAAAAAAATAGTTACGGAATTTATTAACTTTACAAAAGCTAATATAGTCGATTTTGCCCAGAAAGAACTTGAAAATACAGAAAAAAATCAAAACTCGATAAAGCGATTAAAACATATTTAGAAACGTTATTGGTTGGGGTTAATGAATAAAGTTAAATAATCATATTGTCGTGTTAACTTTATCAGATTTTTTATTAAATTTGTGCTAAAAATGTGCTAAAATAGATTCATAAAATCTGTGAGTCATTTTGTTTATTCATCTTAAATCCTACTATATAAAAGAAAAAGTTTGCCACGATAGGTAGCAAACATTAAATAAACACGAGGATATTAAGAGAGAGTATAAAAAGAATTTTTTGTTTAGTCCTTATCTTTTCGATAATCGACTCTGTTCTCCTCGATTCAACTATTAAATTTTAATTCCCGTACTTATATAAAGATTTTTTTTATTCTAAAATTGCCTTTTTTAA
>CACZPS010000164.1 GCA_902783125.1 uncultured bacterium
AATTCTTAGTCACTTAGTCACGGTTCACTTAGTCACTGTAAATTATAGTTTAGCGAAGGACTTTGTCCTTCGCTAAACTATAATTTAACTATTTACTAATCCCATATATATTTGATAGAATGAAAAAGAAGGGAGAATATTATGTTCAAAAATTTAACAAAAGAATTAAAAGAATTTATTTTGCGCGGTAACGTGCTTGATATGGCAGTAGGTATCATTATTGGGGCATCTTTCGGGAAGATTGTAGATTCTTTGGTAAAAGACGTTATAATGCCTCCTATTGGGGTTTTGTTGGGGAAGGTAGATTTTTCTAATCTTTATTTTCCAATTTACCCATTTGGAGAGAACTATAACTCTTTAGCAGATGCTCAGGCTGCCGGTGCTGTTACAATAAATTACGGACTATTTTTAAATACGGTCATTAGTTTCATAGTTGTTGCTTGTGCAGTATTTTTTGTAATAAAAGCGATAAATACCTTGAAAGATAAAATATGCGCAGAAGAAAAAGCTGAAGAAATTGCAACAACTAAAGAATGTCCTTTCTGTTGTTCTGCAATTCCTTTGAATGCTAAAAAATGTCCAAATTGTACATCTGATTTAGGATAGAATATATACTGAACTTTAAAACGACGGTGACATAATGTCACCGTCGTTTTACATATCATAATCAACAACTATTGCGGATATATCCGCTGTTTAACATCACTTTTGCTCTAATTTCTTCCACTGATATTATGCAGTATTTTTATGATTTTGTAAACCGTAACATACTGTTTTGTAAACTTTTGTTACAAAAGTATATATCACTCTTGCACAAATCACGTAAAAGTGGATAATTATAAATGTAGGATATATACCTAGCAACGAGGATTAGTGTTTATTTATTATGTATATTGATGTATGGATACATCTCGCTTATTGGGTATTAAAAAAGAATTTCTTATAAATTTAGTTGTTGATTGAATGCGTGCGGTTGTAAAATCGCACTTTTATTTTTTTAGCAGTAGGTCAGGCAATGCCTGACAACAATATTCAAAATAGCAGGTTGGGTGAAACCCAACAAAATGAAACAGCAGGTCAGGCAATGCCTGACAACAAAACATTTACCCCTACCCCTACGCCTGCGGAAATTTACGAAAAAAAAGTTGAACAGGCAGAACAAAAATTAGAAGAACTGCAAATTCCTGAAAGAACGGGTATAGATGCAGATACAATAATCAAAAAATCGACTGTTGAAAAGGGAAAGGAAAAAACCTTTAATGATGATATTTTTAGTACCGCAACAGAAGTAGCAGAACTATGCAAAGATTTAGACTCTGATTATTGGAAAAAGAATTCTTTTGATAATATAGTTGATAGTCTAAAAGAAAAAGATAATGATGGTAATATTACCGTAAGAAAAGATGTCATTCCTTATCTTCACAGATTAAGTGATTTAGGAGTGCAAGCCAACAATATTGCAGATATCCTTAGTACCGTAAAAGTCGGAAATAGCAGAAAAAAGTCATCTATATCTGTTAAAGAACTTGATTCTGTAATGTACCTTGCAGATAAATTAACCGCAAAACAAAAACCTAATATATCTGAGATTGCAGGGAAATGTAAACTTGAGGATAAAAACGGACAAAGATATATAAGTCGTGACGTTATTGATGTGTATTGCAGTTATATGCTATACCATGACAGTGATTACCATATTGATAATGTATTTACAGCCTGTACAACAAAAAACGAGGACGGCTCAGATTATTTCAACAAATCCGCTCGTTGCAGAAAAATTATTTGAGTTTGCAAAACAAGTCTGTAATGAAATGGGCAGAAGTGACGCACAAATAATGGTCGGACCTAATTACAACAATATGGATAAATCGTTATTAACATCTACAGGCTGTCATAAAATAAAAGTATTAGGCACTGTTTCCGAAAAAACATATTGTGATTCTGTCGGCGGAAAAGTGAAAGATGAAATAAATACGTTAGTTGAAAACAGATCTATGTTGGAATTGTAGTATTTATACATTGATATTATTATGAGCGATACCTAAAAGCAGTCTGAAAGTCATCTTTTCTTCTTCGCTCATTCCTTCTTGGAGTTGGTTGTCAGTTGCTTCAAAGATTAAGTCCATTTGTTTTACAAGTTCTTTTGATTTTTCAGTCAGAGTCAATTCGTTTCGTCTGGCATCTTTTTCGGATTGTTTACGTTCTAAAAACCCGTTTTTTTCCAATCCGTTCATTAGGCTGGTTACAGATGAACCTCTAAGGTTAAGATATTGTTCTAAATCTTTTCTTTTTATATTTTTTTGCCCTCTTATATTATGTTTTGCAAGATACATAATTATCCTTGCCTGTTGGTTAGAAAGTCCATAATGTGTAAGGCATCTGTCTTGCATATTTGCCATAAGATGTGCAATGTTTCTGATAAAGTAACTGCATGATGTTTGTTCGTTTTCCATAATTTGATTATATAACGGATTTATTGGAAATGTAAATTATAGTTTAGCGAGCTTCGCTCGCTAAACTATAATTTACCTCCCCATTCTTTCGTGTTATCATAAAACCAATAAGACAGAAAAATTAGGAGATATTGATGAAAATATTTGAAGAATTACAAGCAAGAGGATTAATTGCACAAGTTACTGATAACGATGAGATAAGAGATTTGGTTAACAATGGCGGGGCAAAGTTTTATATAGGATTTGATCCGACGGCTGATTCTTTACATGTTGGTCATTTTATGGCGCTATGTCTTATGAAAAGATTACAAATGGCGGGGAATAAACCTGTTGTTTTAATAGGGGGCGGAACAGGTTATGTTGGTGATCCGTCAGGCAGAACTGATATGCGCTCAATGATGACTCCTGAGGTTATTCAACATAATTGCGACTGTTTTAAAAAACAAATGGAAAGATTTATCAAGTTTGGCAATGATGACGCAATTATGGTTAATAATGCTGACTGGCTTTTGAAACTTAATTATGTTGAGCTGTTGAGAGAAGTCGGAGCGTGTTTTTCAGTAAATAATATGCTCAGAGCTGAATGTTATAAACAAAGAATGGAAAAAGGTTTAAGTTTTTTGGAATTTAACTATATGATAATGCAGGCATTTGATTTTTATCATCTTCATCAGCACTACGGCTGTAATATGCAGTTTGGCGGCGACGACCAGTGGAGTAACATGTTAGCAGGAACTGAACTCATCAGAAAGAAAACAGGTGAAGATGCTTACGCTATGACTATCACTTTGTTGATGAATTCAGAAGGTAAGAAGATGGGTAAAACCGCAAAAGGTGCGGTTTGGTTAGATCCGAATAAAACTTCTCCGTTTGAGTTCTATCAATATTGGAGAAATGTTGATGATGCTGATGTTATGAAGTGTTTTAGATTACTGACCTTTATTCCTATTGAAGAAATCGAAGAAATCGAAAAATGGGAAGATAACAGAATCAATGAAAAGAAAGAATTGTTAGCATATCATCTTACAGAACTTGTTCATGGAAAAGATGAAGCTGATAAAGCTCAAACATCAGCCAGAGCATTGTTTGGCGGGTCAGGAGATAGTGACAATATGCCGACAACTGAAATTAGTGAGTCTGAGTTTGAAAATGGTGATATTCTGAATCTGCTTATTAGATGTAATTTTGCTCAAAGCAGAGGAGAAGCTAAACGTTTGGTTCAGCAAGGCGGGGTCAGTGTTAATGATGTCCAAATTACTGAACTTAACAAAATCTTTACTCCTGATGAGGCTAAGCAGGGATTAAAAATAAAAAAAGGTAAAAAACATTTCCACAAAATTGTACTTAAGTAATTTTATGCAACTGTATACACAGAATCTAAATAATATAATAAATTTAGTAAAAATTGCTTGAACCCCAGTATTTTTGGGTTAAAATTGTATAAAAGAGGGACGCATTTTTTGAAAAATTCGATTTTAACATTGTGGATAGTAATAGCATTGGTTGCCGGAATAATCGTTGGGGCGATAGCACCTGAGTTTGCGGTAAAAATGCACCCTTTGGCAACAATATTTTTACGTATGGTAAAAATGATTATAGCCCCTCTTTTGTTTGCAACTCTTGTTGTTGGTATCGCCGGTCATGGTGATGTCAAAAAAATTGGTAGAGTCGGAATTAAAACCATTGTCTATTTTGAAGTAGTGACAACAATTGCCCTGATTATAGGGCTTGGCGTTGCCAATTTTATAAATCCGGGAGTCGGTGCAAAGCACCCTGCACTTCTTCCGCATCTTGATGAATTATCTAAGATGTCTGGATCATTATGCCATAATTCATTCAGTGAATTTTTTACAAATATGTTCCCGACAAGTATTGTACAGGCAATGGCAGAAGGAAATCTGCTGCAAATTGTTGTATTTTCAATCTTTTTTGCACTTGCAATTTGCACTATAGGTAAAAAGGCAAAGCCTGTTATGGATTTGCTTAATTCAGTATGTAAAATAATGTTTAAATTTACGGAATTTGTAATGGTTTTTGCTCCTATTGGTATTTTTGGAGCTATATCATATACTGTCGGGTCAAACGGAATCAGTGTACTTAAAAACTATGCCAAAATAATCTTTTCTTTATATTTTGCGTTATTTATATTTGTTTTATTAGTACTTTTTGTAGCGTGTAGAATTGTAGGGATATCTTTGAAGGCGCTAATTCAGGCAATAGAAGAACCTGCACTTTTAGCCTTTACAACTGCAAGTTCTGAGGCTGCACTTCCGAAAGCTATGGATATTATGGAAAAATTTGGAGTTCCTAAATCAATTGTTGGGTTTGTTATGCCGACGGGGTACACATTTAATCTTGACGGGAGTACTTTATATCTTGCTATTGCTATTATATTCTGTGCTCAAATTGCAGGGGTTCATTTAGCAATAGAACAACAATTAATAATAATGTTTGCATTAATGGTTACCAGTAAGGGTATTGCAGGTGTTCCGAGAGTAGCGCTTATCGTACTTGCAGGTACATTAACAAGTTTTCATATCCCGATTATCGGCGTTGCAATTTTGTTAGGGATAGATCAACTGTTGGATATGGGCAGAACAACCGTTAATCTTATCGGGAACTGTGTTGCAACCGTTGTAATTGCCCGTTGGGAAAATGAATTTGATTATAACAAAATGAATGAATATATCGCATCAAGTGCTGAAAAACTTGAAAGTAAACCATACACTGATGATACAGAAAATTAATACATATAATATAAGGATAATAAAATGACAACAGACGAAAAAGTAGAGTATAAAAAAACATTAAATCTTCCGCAAACAACGTTAGCGATGAGAGCAAATGCAACTGTTAGGGAGCTTGAAATCCAAAAGTTTTGGGAAGAAAACGATATTTATAACAAAATAATCGAACAACGTGATAAAAATAATTCATTTATTCTTCACGATGGCCCGCCGTATTTGAGTTCTGAAAAAATTCACGTCGGAACTGCATTAAATAAGATTTTAAAAGATATTCTTATCAAATATAAATCACAAAAAGGTTATTATGCACCTTATGTTCCGGGGTATGACGGGCATGGTCTGCCTATTGAAAATGCTGTTGTTAAGAAAATCAAAGGCGGTCGTCACACAATAACCGAAACCGAATTAAGAGCAAAATGCAGAGAGTTTGCACATAAGAACCTTAAAGGTCAGGAAAATGAATTTAAGAGATTGGGAGTTTTGGGAAATTGGGAAAATCCTTATCTTACAATCAACCCTGAATATGAAGCTGAACAAGTAAGAGTGTTTGGTGAGATGTATAAAAAAGGTTATATAGAAAAAGGTTTAAAACCTGTTTATTGGTGTGCATCTTGCGAAACTGCTCTGGCAGAGGCAGAAGTTGAGTATGCGGATATTTCGTCAGCTTCTATTTATGTAAGATTTAAGTTTGATGAAGAAGATATAAGTAAAATCTTTAATCCACAAGGTAAAAATGTATATGCAATTATCTGGACAACAACACCTTGGACAATTCCTTCTAATATGGCGATTTCTATGCACCCGAGGTATAATTATACCTTCTTTGAATATAAAAACGATTATTATGTTGTGGCACAGGATTTGTTAGAATCCTTCCTGAATGATGTAGAATGGGATGAAAATGATATCAAAGTTGTTGCAACTTGCAAGGGGCAGGATTTGGAACTAATGGAAACACAACATCCTCTTGTAAACAGAAAATCACCTATAATTCTTGGAGAACACGTTACCTTAGATGCAGGTACGGGTTCTGTTCACACAGCTCCCGGTCACGGGCTTGAGGACTATGAAGTGGGTTGTAAATATAATATTGATGTATTTTCTCCGCTTGATGCTTCAGGGGTATGGACAGATGTTGTCGGGATTGATGAACTCGTTGGGGTACCTTATTACAAAGGTAACGAAATGGTTATTGAAATGTTGCAGGCTAACGGTTCTTTAATCAAGCGTCAAGATATTAATCACAGCTATCCTCACTGTTGGAGATGTAAACACCCTGTTATATATAGAGCAACTCCTCAATGGTTTGTAAAAGTAGATAAATTCAGAGATAATGCTTTGGAAGCTATACATGGTGTTAAGTGGGTTCCTGCAAGCGGAGAAAACAGAATCGGAAACATGGTAGAAGGTCGTTCTGATTGGTGTATTTCCCGTCAGCGTGCGTGGGGCGTACCTATTCCTATTTTCTATTGCGAAGATTGCGGTGAGGTTATTTGCACAGATGAAACGATAGAAAATGTTGCAAGAATGTTTGAAAAAGAAAGCTCTGATGCGTGGGTTAAATATTCTGCAGAAGAATTGTTACCACAAGGGTTTAAATGTCCAAAATGCGGTAAGACTCATTTCAAAAAAGAAAAAGATATTATGGATGTTTGGTTTGATTCAGGGGTTTCTTGGAAGGCTGTTGTTGAAAAAAGAGCTAATGAATTGGGGCATACACCTGTTGATTTGTACTTAGAAGGTTCCGATCAGCACAGAGGCTGGTTCCAATCTTCGCTTCTTACATCAATTGCAACGCAGGATAAAGCCCCTTATAAGAGTGTTTTAACCCACGGTTTTGTATTTGGGGAAGATGGCAGAAAAATGTCAAAATCTCTCGGTAACTACATAAGACCGGATGATATTATTAAAAACTATGGTGCAGATATCTTGAGATTATGGGCAGCGTCTGTTGATTACAGAAACGATATTAAAATTGGGAATAATATTATAGGTCAACTTGCAGAAATATTTAAGAAAACAAGAAATACAGCAAGATTCTTGATGGGTAATATTTTTGATTTTGACCCAAAAACGGATTATGTATGTTATTCGGATTTAAAACTTATTGACAAATTTGCACTTCACAAGTTGAACAAACTTGTTGAAGAAGTGACAGAAGCGTTTGAAAATTACGAGTTTTATAAATATTTCCAAAGTTTGCAAAACTTTGCAGCCGTTGATTTAAGCTCATTCTATCTGGATATTGTTAAAGACAGACTCTATACGGCAGGTAAAAAATCACTTTCTCGCAGAGCTTGTCAGACAGTTTTATATGAAATTTTACATACTTTGGTAAGGATACTTGCTCCTGTAATGCCTCATCAGGCAGAAGATATCTGGCAAAACATGCCTGATATGCACAAAAACGGCATTGTAAGTGTGTTACTTACAAATTGGGCAAAAACAGATTCTACTTGGAATAATCCTGCTTTAGAAGAAGATTTCTCTAAAATTTTAAAAGCAAGAGAAGTTGTAACAAGAGCAATTGAGCCATTGAGAGCTGATAAAAAGGTCGGAAGTTCGCTTGAAGTCGCTGTTCATATAAAATCGGAGAATGATAAAGCATTAAAACTTGCCGAGAACGATTTGGCTGATATATTCATCACATCTCAGGCTTATCTTACTGAGTCTAAACCTGAGGGTGTGTTAAATGAACACTCAGAAGAAGGTTTGACAGTCTGGGTTACTAAAGCCGAGGGTGAAAAATGCGAGCGCTGTTGGAAGTTCAGAAACTTAGGTGAAAATAGTGAACATCCGACTTTATGTGCTGATTGTGTGGATGCAATTAATGAGTAATAGTAATTTATAAAATTTTTAAAAAGAACTCTATATAAGAGTTCTTTTTTGTTCATAAGGAGATAAAATGTCAGAAAAAAGAGAAGAAGTCTTAAAGATATTAGAGTCAGTAGAAAAAGCTGATGTAGTTATAGAGTATATTAACGAATTAGAAAAAAATCTGTGCAAATGCAAGGATAAGGAGAGTCAGCACGATGAGCATTGCCATCATCACCACGATGAAGATTGTGATTGCGGTTGTCATAATGACGATAATGAGTGGGTTGAAATTAAAGATAGCTTTGGGCGAGATTTAACTGTAAATGAATGGGAAAATATTTTAAAAGATAGCACTTGTTTTTCAAAAGATGAATTGAAATTATTAAAGCGCTTCAGACACGTTGCTATACCGACAAGTGCGTACGAACTTGCTGATCAGTTCGGTGAGGGTGGTGCTGTTTGGTATACAGAGTTGATAAATAATATTGGAAATGCGGTTGCAAAAAAATTAGGGCTTAATGATTATATTAACAAAGATAATTGGTTCATTTTGTTTAAGGCTTGGAACAAATCAGATGAAGGGATTATTTATTACGGGCTAAAGACTGAGTTATACGAAGCAATTGGTAATGTTGATTTTTCAAAGGTTAATCTTTGGGGATAATTCAGATGTCTTGATAAGCTGTTATGAACTGTTTTTGTTATATAATAAATATCATAAGGGATTGAATTTATGAAATATTCAAAGTATTCAGCAGTAATAGTCGGGAGCGGTATTTCAGGGTTATTTTGTGCGTTAAAACTGGCACATCAAATAAACATGCCTGACGGAATACTTGTTGTGACAAAATCAAACTTTGGAGAAAGCAATTCCAAATACGCACAAGGCGGAATTGTCGGGGTAATGGAAATAAATGAGTCTGACTCTGTCGATTTGCACGTTAAAGATACCCTAAAAGCCGGTGCCGGATTGAGTGAAGAAGAAATAACAAGATTTATATCAGAAAACTCTGATGAAGTAATCAACGAACTAATCGATTATGGTGTTGATTTTGACAGAGATGAGAACGGAAATCTTTTATATACTCTTGAAGGAGCACATAGCGTAAGAAGAATATTACATGCAGGCGGAGATGCAACAGGAAGTGTCATTGAAAAAACTTTGTGTAAACTTGTAAAATCAAATCCGAATATTGATATACTGGAAGATACGATTGTGGTTGAACTTCTGATGGATTCAGACAGTGAATGCAAAGGCGCAATTATCTATAATGATGATACAAAAGAATATGAAACAATATATTCATCAGCAATTGTTCTAGCGACAGGCGGAATCGGGCAATTATATAAATACACAACCAATCCAAAAGTCGCAACCGGTGATGGAATAGAGTTGGCTTATCAGGCAGGGGCTATTCTACAAGATTTAGAGTTCGTTCAGTTTCACCCGACGGCTCTTGTGATTGACGGAGCTGAAAATAGGTTTTTAATCTCTGAATCCGTACGTGGGGAAGGTGCTGTTCTTTTAGATTGTTATAATAAAGAATTTATGTCTGAATACCACGAATTAAAAGAACTTGCTCCTCGTGATATAGTTACAAGAGCAATATATGACAGAATGGATAAGACGGGTTCGGATAGGGTTTATTTAGATGCAACCATTATTCCTTCTGAAAAAGCTCAAAAACGTTTCCCTACAATAATGAAAGTGTGTAACAAATATAATATCGATATAACAAAGGATTATATTCCTGTTGCGCCTGCAGCACATTATTATATGGGCGGAATAAAAGCAGGAGTAGATGGTAGAACTTCTGTAAGAGGGCTTTTTGCGATTGGGGAATGTTCTTCTACAGGATTACACGGAGCAAACAGGCTCGCAAGCAACTCACTCTTGGAATGCGTTGTTTGTGCGTATGAACTTGCGAATTATCTGTCTTTCACCAGTCTTATTCCTCCAAGCAAAATCGATGAAAATATAATGTCAACAATCGAAAAATACACAAAACCTTTAAGTGATGAAAGTTTTGATATAAGTAGTTTAAAATCAAGATTAAAGGATATAATGTGGAACTATGCAGGAATTCTAAGAGATGAAGACAAATTATTAAAAGGACTTGATGAAATATATAAATTGAAATCAGAGTTCAGACGTGATACTAAATGTTTAAACAAAGACGAATACGAACTAAGAAATATGCTTTGTGTATCACAATTAATAATCAAATCAGCATTAAAAAGACAAGAATCAAGAGGGGCACATTATCGTACAGATTTTAAAAATATAAATAATAAAGGACTGCATAATTGCGTCATAAAATGTGAAGGAGAACCAAGTTTTGTTAAATAGATTTTATATAGAAGAACATGTAAAAAATGCCCTAAAAGAAGATATCAGTTTTGAAGATATTACAACCGATAATCTTACGGGGGAAAATGATAAATTAAATTGTATCTTAAATACGCGCGAAGACGGTATTTTTTGCGGAAAAGAAGTGTTTGAAACTGTTTTTAAATTATTATCAGATGATGTGGAAATAAAATTTTATGTCAAAGACGGAGATACTATAAAAAAAGGTGATAAACTTGCAGAGTTGTCGGGTCCTGCAAGAGCAATATTAACAGGTGAAAGAACCGCTCTTAATTATATCCAGAGAATGAGCGGGATAGCAACAACTTCGAGAAAATATCAAGAGGCTATTTCTGGATATAATGTCAGAATGGTTGATACAAGAAAAAACACGCCAAACTTTAGAATTTTTGAAAAATATGCAGTAAAAACAGGCTGTGGTTATGTTCACAGATTTAATCTTTCTGATTGCGCAATGATAAAAGATAACCACGTAAAATTTGCCGGTTCTATTACAAAAGCAGTAGAAAAGCTACGAAAATCAATCTCTCACGCCCATAAAATCGAGGTTGAATGTGACACGTTAGAACAAGTTAAAGAAGCTATAACCTGCGGAGCTGATATAATTATGCTGGATAATATGTCCATAGATACAATGAAGGAAGCCGTTACAATAATTAATCATCAAGCAATTGTAGAAGCAAGCGGCAGAGTAAATATGGATACCTTAAAAGAAATAGCGTCAACAGGAGTTGATATAATTTCATCAAGCGCTATTGTCGCTAAAGCCCCGACACTTGATCTTGGACTAGACTAGTCAGATATTTCACTTCTATCACGTTTTTTAGGAAGTTCAAAGGTGTTTGTTCTATCTTCTTCTTTGCCATAGAGCATATTAGCACCCATACATTTTGCTTTTGCTCTTGATTGTAATGCTTTTAAGGTAGTTTCTTTTAAGTAAACATCAACAAGGACTTTACTACGATGGGGACAAATATTTATAATCCTAAAGGCATTTGGATAAGACGCAAGTGACGGGGTACAGATATAAAGTATATTGTGTTCCTGAAAAACTTTTACTGCGTGGTAGTGACCTGAGCAGATAATAATTGGATTATCATATTTTTTTAATAATAATTTTAGTTCATAACTGTTAATGAGTCTGTGGTTTTCGCTCGGATAAGGCTCATTAACAGGCACATGAGTGAAGATTATAACAACATCACCCCTTGATGAATCCAGCTCTTTTTTCAGCCATTCAAGCTGTTCCTGCGAAACTTCACCCTGAGAGGTTTTTCTATAATCTATAATTGTGTCTAAACCGATTACTTTATAGCCTTTTTTAGGGGTAAAAGAATAATAAGGACATTTTGAGCAAAAATTGTTACTATGACCGTTTAATATATCAAAGTATAACGATTTTGTAAGTGTACCTTTATATGCAATATCATGATTGCCTAAAACTGCAAACCAAGGTCGATTTAACAAATTTGCATACTTTATAAAACATAAAAGCTGGTCTTGACGGGGCTGATTTATCTGATCTCCTGTGAACATAACAAAATCAATGTTTGGAGTGTTATTAACCTGACCTATAGCATCAGTAAAAACATCGCTGATACTTCCTAATATTTTATAGGAAGTATCTTTTTCATAATTAGAAAAATGCACATCACTAATCTGCGCGAATCGTAAATTTGAAGCCTTTGCAGAACATATCTGGGTTTGATTAAACCCGAACCCCAATATTATTAAACAAATAAAAACAACTAAACTTGTCAGCTTAGGCGTAAAATATTTTCTCACCGTTATTTACCTCTTTATTTTATATTATGACAATTTTCAGAGCCTTTAACGTTTTTCTGCTCCATTAATCCCGCCCTTGAATACATTTTCCATTTCAAGTTTTGTCTGACCTGCACCTTGCATGTCATCGGTTAAATCGTATATTTTCAATTTTTCAAGATACAATTCTTTTACCTTAGGATATTTTTCAATCCCTTGATTTAAAACCAGAATGGCTGAATTTTTGCTGTCAGAATCAAGCAATATACCACTTAAATCGATATAATCCTGCCACTTTGCCGGCTGAAAATCTTTGACCAAGTTCATATATCTTAAATAATTAACATTATCTTTAAGAGTATAATATACCTGTGCAAGGTTATAATAGTATAACACTCTTGAGTCAGGTTTGGAAATAGCCTTATTGATATTTAAAATAGCCTTGTTAAAATCGTGCTGGGTATAATAACACATGCCCATGTAGTTATATATTTCTGCAGAAGTATTAGCTGAAAGAGAACTGTTAAAGGCATCTAATGCTTCTTGTATTTCTTCATTTTGATAATTTATTTTTCCTAATTCTTCACGATATTCCCTGCAATTATTTAAAACAATTGCCCGATAAATACTTTCTTTTGCTTTACTAAAATTATTCATATAGACATAATTTTTTGCCATTAAATAAAATGTGTAATCATCTTTTGGATTAATTCCGTTATAATATTTTAATGTTGCATTTGAACCGGTAAAATCCAGACTATCAGATTTTACTTTTGCTATTTTAAAATATACGATATAGTAATGAGGGTCAATCTTGAGTGCTTCACGATAGTTTTTTAAAGAATTTTCATAATCACCTGCATTTTTATAATAATCTCCAAGCAAGATATAAGCACAAATATCTGCCGGATTTAGTTTCTGTGCAGTTATGACAGTGTTGAAGAATTTTTCGTTATCACCTTGCTGCTTGTAGATTTGAGCCAAATTATCCAAAGGAACAGTAAAAGTTTTATTTATAGAATTTGATTTAGTAAACGCATCTTGTGCTTCCGCTAATTTATTTTCTGCCCAATAAACAAGCCCGAGTGTATTGTATGCCCTGTAATTAGTCGAATCTGTGTCGATAGCTGATTTTAAGCAATTTTGAGCAGAAGTGTAGTCTTTCATTTTGTAAAATTCCAAACCTTTTTGATAATACATATCCGATGTGCTGTTCCCCGTAAACACATAAGGAACATCAAAAATCATTGGTTTATCAATATCAGGTAATGCTTTTGAACAGGTCGGAGGAGTTAGTTTAATCTTGAATCCGATAGCTTTTATATTATCGTTTTCTAACTCTAAAATTTGGTTAACATATTCAAGTGCCTTTTTATAGTCACCTTCTTTGTAATAATTCTGTGCAATATCAAAATAGTCATCTGTCATATCATTTGCAAAACATGATGTCATCGTCAATAATACGGCAGCAGAGCTAATCATAAGTTTTTTCATAAAGCACTTCATACCATTGATTATACTACAATTTATAATATATGCAAAAATGTTAAGATGGTGCGGGGATGTATTTTTTAACCACATATAGTCATATCAAATATCTTTTATATTAGTAGAATTAAACACATATTAACAGTTGAATAAAAGAATTAAAAAAGAAGATGCCCTATTGTCAATGTTAATATGGAAACGAATACTCAAGTTATACTTCTAAAATGACACGTATAAGTATCATCTATTCCATACATTAAATTGACTTTTTGGCACCTTCTTAGTTAATAATTGTTTGGTGTAACAGAATATTATAACATTTACCCTTTTATCCAATTACCCCTTCATAGCGTTTTCAACGGCAACAGCAACGGCAACGGTTGCACCAACCATAGGGTTGTTACCCATCCCGATAACGCCCATCATCTCAACGTGAGCAGGAACTGATGAAGAACCAGCGAATTGAGCGTCACCATGCATACGACCCATAGTATCAGTCATACCGTAAGAAGCAGGCCCTGCAGCAACGTTATCAGGGTGAAGTGTACGACCTGTACCACCACCTGATGCAACAGAGAAGTATTTTCTTCCGTTTTCAAAACACCATTTTTTGTAAGTACCTGCAACAGGGTGTTGGAAACGTGTTGGGTTAGTTGAGTTACCTGTGATAGAAACGTCAACACCTTCTTTAATCATGATTGCAACACCTTCTGATACATCATCGGCACCATAGCATCTCACTTTTGCTCTTTCACCATCAGAGAACGGAGTTTCTTTAACAATCTTCAATTCGCCTGTTTTGTAATCGTATTCTGTTTCAACAGCAGTAAAACCGTTGATACGAGCGATTACATAAGCAGCATCCTTACCAAGACCGTTCAGAATAACTCTCAAAGGTTCTTTTCTAACCTTGTTAGCATTTCTTGCGATACCGATAGCACCTTCAGCAGCAGCGAAAGATTCGTGTCCTGCCAAGAAACAGAAACATTTAGTTTCTTCTCTCAAAAGCATAGCACCGAGGTTACCATGACCTAAACCAACCTTACGGCTGTCGCCAACTGAACCCGGAACTGCAAATGCCTGTAAACCAAGACCGATTGCTTCTGCAGCATCTGCTGCGTTTGTAATACCTTTTTTAATAGCGATAGCGCAACCTAAAGTGTATGCCCAAGATGCGTTATCGAAAGCGATTGGTTGAATGCCTTTTACAATAGCATCAACATCAATTCCTTTTGACAAACATAATTCTCTTGCTTCGTCTAAAGAACTGAATCC
>CACZPS010000165.1 GCA_902783125.1 uncultured bacterium
AAATTGCTCAACGTTTAGGAGAACTGGAACATTACTTTATACAACATTGCAAAGACAATCAAGCTGATGTAAGGCAGTTATACGAAGTAATAAATTTGCTTATGGACCGAACAAAACCGACAGAAGTCGGATTTAAAGTAGATTAGTAATAGGGATAGGAAAAGTGTCATTAAATTATTTAGATTTTGAAGGAATAACAAAAAACGAACGAGGCGAATATGACGGGATAGATGTGCTTGTAGCGATGGCAAGGCAAGGTAAAATCGACCCTTGGGCGATTGATATTGTTCAAGTGGCAGATATGTTCTCGGCTCATATATTTCAATCAAAGGCTCAAAACCTCAGATATACAAGCAGAGTTATACTTTACGCTGCAATTTTATTAAAGATGAAATCAGATATCCTTGACGGGATTGATCCAATGCAATTTTTACCACAAGACGAAGGGGTAAATGATGGGGTAAATGATGATTATTTAGACGGTTTAGATGATATGTATGATGACTATATTCCGACAAATAACGTTACCTCTTTTGACGAAGTTTTACAAAGACGTACAAGTGTCAGACTTAATCGTAATAGAGTTGTAACATTGAGAGATTTGGTCAGACAGTTAGAGTTTTATGCTAAGTTAGATAAAAAAGTTGAGATAGAAAACGCAAAAAAACGTGCACAACATGCCAGAAGGACAAGAGATTTATCAAAATTATCACCTGCTGATATGGTTAATCTTGCTCACGAAGAAGATTACAAACTTGGGGCATCAATTCTCAGAAATAATTTAACAGAGATTTTGAACAGAGAAGATAAGATAGAGCTGAACGAATTAACTTTACTTGGTTTAGATAGAATTACCGCATATATTTCATTGTTATTCTTGGTTACAGAGGGCAATTATACATTGAAACAAGAAGACTTTTACGGTGATTTGTATGTTGTAAAAAATATTAAACCGGAAAAATCAGAAGAAGATATTATGAATGAAATGATGGTAAAAGATGTTTTGACTGATGATGTCGAAAATGTTGTGGATAATGTTGTGACACTTCATAGTACGGAAATAGAGGAGTTAAATAAATAGTGGCAAGTTTAAAATCAAGAATAGAGGCTGTATTGTTCACGACTGCAAGAGTATTGCAGATAGAAGATATTGCACAGATTTTGGAAACCGAAGATATTGATGCGGTTGAAGAAGCTATGCTTGATTTGATTATGGATTACTCAACCCGAGATGGCGCTTTAGAAATTGATGATGAGAACGGTTATATCTTACAGGTGAAAGACGAACACATGGATATTGTTGAAAAACTTTGCCCTGTTGAATTGTCAAAACCTGTTCTTAAAACTCTTACCGTAATTGCCCTGAAAGGTCCTATCAGACAATCGGTTTTAAAAGAATACCGTTCAAATGCTTATGAACATATAGCAGAACTTGTGGAAAAAGGGCTTGTATCAAAAACCAGAGATAAAAACGGACGTTCTTTTAATGTTGCAACGACTCCTAAATTTGCAGAGTATTTTAAACTTAAAGGTGATTTACGCTCTTTGATGAGTCAGGATATAGAAACATTATTAAAAAATTCAACAACCGAAGATTAGATATTTATATGCAACGTTATACAAAAGCCAAAATTACTATATTACAAGCCTCACTTGTGGATAAGCCTCACTTGTAAATAGAAAATAATGTTATTATAATTTTAGATAGTAACTTGGGGTTTCTACTCCAACGACTTATAATTAGTTATGAGTTGGGGCGTTTTTAACGCACCGGAATAATATAAAAAAATAAGTCAGGCACTGTCTGACAGAAAGTGGGAAGAATTTATGGAAGAAGTTAGAATTGATGTTAGGAACCAAGAGCCTGAAAGGATAGCTGAAGCCGTAAGAAGCTCGGATTTATGTTTCAGGATTAATCACACAAACCCGACAACTCCTGAGTGTAAAGAGCTTATAGACGAACTCTTTAATCATACTTTAGGTGAAAATACTGTTCTTCATCCGCCAATATTTACTATTCTGGCTGATAAGGTTAAAATAGGGAAAAACGTTACCATTCTGAATAATTTTCAATGTATGTCAGCAGGTGGCTTGACAATAGAAGATAACACAATGATTTCATTAAATTGTACTATTGCAACAAACAACCACGATATGTATGACAGATATGTAATCACCTGTAAACCCGTTCATATAAAGAAAAATGTATGGATTGGGGTAAATGTAACAATACTTCCTGGGATAACAATCGGCGAAAATGCGGTAGTCGGAGCCGGCGCAGTTGTCACAAAAGATGTTCCCGATAATGCAGTTGTAGTTGGAAACCCCGCAAGAGTGATAAGATATTTGGATAAAGATAAATTTGAAAAATAAGGAATATTTATATGAAATTATTAAAGACATTAGTTTTAACATTATTGGGAATAAACATTTTATTTATGGGAGGAAACACAATGGCAGGAGAGAATTTGAACACAAAACAGCAAAATATAGTTATGATTTCATCATACACGGCAACGGGTGATTTGGCTAAGTTGGAATATGCTATAAAAAAAGGGCTTGATGACGGTATGACAGTGAATGAAGTAAAAGAAATTCTTGTTCAGATGTACGCATATTGTGGGTTTCCAAGGAGTCTTAACGGGCTTTCAACGCTTTTAAAAGTAACAAAAAGCAGAAATTATACAGAAGGCGATGCCGGAAAATCACTCTCAAAAGATGCCGATAAGAATAGCATTGGTGAAAAAACACAGACAGAACTGTGTGGGAGTCCGGTAAAAGGTGAGCTTTTTGAATTTGCTCCGGCTATTGATGATTATTTGAAAGAACACCTTTTTGGCGATATTTTCTCAAGAGGAATACTCACTCACAAAGAAAGAGAAATAGCTACAATAGGTGCATTAGCTTCAATTGAGGGGGTTGAACCTCAACTAAAAGCACATATCGAAATAGGCAAAAACACAGGGCTTACAGACAAACAAATAAGTGAGATTCTTATATTGACTTCAAGACCTAAGACAGAAGTCTTTGCGCAAGGAGATAAAAACAACGCTTATGCAAAATATTTCAAAGGTCAGTCTTATCTTAATCTTTTAACAAAAGACCAAATCGTAACCGCAAATGTGACATTTGAGCCAAAATGCAGAAACAACTGGCATATCCACCACGGAACAAACGGTAAAGGCGGACAAATTTTGCTTGTTACAGGAGGCAGAGGATACTATCAGGAATGGGGTAAACCTGCTCAGGAACTCAAAAAAGGTGACGTTGTTGTAATCCCGCCTGAAGTTAAACATTGGCACGGCGCAAGCAAAAATAGCTGGTTTTCTCATGTTGCAATCGAAGTACCGAGTGAAAACAGTTCTAATGAATGGCTTGAAGAAGTGTCAGACGAAGAATACAACAAACTAAAATAATCCTGCGAATAGTAAAATATGTGCTATAATTAAAACACTAATTACAGAAATTAAGGTAAACATATAAGGGGGTAAATATTGGGGGCAAATATAAGAACATACCTAAAAAAAATATCCGGAGTGATAATTTTAGCACTTTTAATTATGTTGTTCGCATTTGGACTCAAGAGTTTTAACAAAACAAATAACCCTGACAAAAAAGTGGAAGTTGTTGTCTGGACACTCCAAATGTCTAATTTCTCCGATTACATAAACGGAGTAATAAAAGAATACGAAACAAATAACCCTGATATAAAAATTAAATGGATAGATGTACCGTTTTCTGAGGGCGAAAAAAGGACACTGGCATCTATTTTAAGCAACAATCCGCCTGATTTGGTTAATCTTAACCCTGATTTTTCGGCAATACTTGCGCAAAAAGGTGCATTAGAGCCGATAAAGGAAGAAACTCTATCCGAATTTAATCAAGATATTGTTAAATCACTAAAATATAACGGAAAACTTTTTGCAGTACCGTGGTATGCAACATCTGCCGTTACTATATATAACAAAGCTCTATTTAAAAAATCGGGGTTAAAAATTTTACCACAAACTTTTGATGAGCTGGCAAAGATATCTAAAATAATTAAAACCAAAACCGGTGCGTTTGGGTACTTCCCTACTATTACGGAAAACGACACTATGCTAAAAATTCTTAACAAATATGGAATTGGAATAAATAATATAGATTCTGATGAGAGCGTACGTGTATTTGATATGTACAAAAAACTTTATCAACATAAGTTAATCCCTGCAGAAAGCATTACCCAGACTCATCAGGAGGCTTTAGAAAAATTTATGTCAGAAAATGTCGTTTTTTATCAAGGCGGGGCAAATTTCTTGTCTATGATAAAAGATAACGCACCAAATGTTTATAAAAATACCGAAGTCGCTCCGCAAATAGTCGGAAAGCTCGGACAGAATGATTTTTCACTGATGTGTTTTATTATTCCAAATAGGGCAAAACACAAAAAAGAGGCGCTAGATTTTTGTCTGTTTTTAACCAACAAAGAAAATCAGCTTGAACTTGCAAAAATGACAAATGTCATTTCTACAAACAAATCTGCGCTCAAAGATGAGTTTTACAACTCTGATAAAGATATTATGGCAAGAGCAAGGAAATACAGCGCAAAACAAATCGGACACATAAACCCGGTTTTAAGGCAACAAAATAACCAAAAAGATATAAATCTGCTTGTGAATACGGCTGTTCAATCAATTTTACTAAATAAAGGCGATACAAAACTTATTCTTAAACAGTTAAAAAATGAATGTCAAAAATTGAATAACAAATAACAAACACTGATTATATGATTTTTGTGGAAGTTCATATTTTTAAATAAAATTCACATTAATGTTCTTTTTTAGAAGAAATGGCATCCATAAGGTTAACAATATTAACCTTTTCAAATGCGTCACAAGCATTCCAAACAACCGTCGGAAGAATATCTCCGGGGGTTCTGTTTGAGAATGGGAATTTACAAAAACCTTTTATCTGGTTTACTGTTCCGTCAATATTTGGTTCAAAATATTTACAGCATTGACATAACCTTAAAGAATATCCGTAACTTTCCAGTTTTTGGGAGATTTCGGTGATAGCATCAATTGCTCTTAGATAGTTTTTTGTTTTATATTTTTTATTATGGTTTATAAAGATTATTTTAGTGAATTTAGATTCAGATACAATTTCTAATTTACACGGATAATATCTTTTACCATCAGAAACGAAGGCAGGAATATCAAGTTTTTCGATATGAGTATCTTCTCCGCTTTTGAATATGCAATTCCTGATAAATCTAAGCGGCGGGAAGTTATATATCACTTTGAATAACGAATAAATAGGATATAAGAACAGATATATGTGTTCCTTAGAATGAATTTTTGAATGTAAAAGACTTATACAGAATGATATAAGAATTAAAGCTATTCCAAATCCTACAACGTAATAATTTAAAAGACATTTTACTTCAAAAGCGAACTTAAATACCAGATAATAACCTATTGCTAAAGTTAAACAATTAGGATAAATAAGTGACCACACAAGTTCTGTGAAGTTAAAGTTATTTGGTTTAATTTTTAAAATATTTTCAAAAAATAGCTCAAAACGTTTTGATAAAGACGGGATTTTAAAATCATAATTTTCAACATTGATATATATTTTCAAATCAGGATTAAAACCCGTTTTAACATTTATTCCCGAAAGAGCAAGTGTATAATTAAGTTCCTCGTTAGTATTTTTAAAATTCAAAGACCCGATTTCCTCAATGACGTGTTTTTTCATGGCTAAAATATCTGAATTAACCAAATTACTTAGTCCAAGTAAATCACGTGATTTTGATAAAAAATTGTTTTTATATAGATTGTAAGAATATTTTATGTTGTCTAATAACGATAAGTTCCTGTTACAAATAAGAGTTGATGCACCGGTTATTACATCATCTTTTTGAAGTGAATCGTTAACTTTTTCTAAAAAATCATTGTTCACGTAATACTTAGCATCAAGAAAAACGTACGCATCTAAATCTTTTATGTTTGAATATTTTTCTGTGATTATAGAAAATGCCTGATCTCTGCCTATTGTTTCAACATTCTTCACGTTCATAACATTAACGCCAAGGTCACTTTGAAAAAGTATTTCAGAGTTATCAGAGCAGTTATCCAAAATCAATTGCACTGTATAATGTTCGTGCGGATACGTCTGGTTTTTTAACTGTTTAATCAAGTTTTCAATGGTATCTTTATTATTATGTGAATATACAACAACACAAAGATTATGATATTTTTTATCATAATTATCGCGCTGTTTGCGTTTTTTGTTTAAACCCGCAATTGCAAGCGAGGTAAAATAAACAGTATAAACTGTCAAGTACAAATAAATAAGGTAAATGATAAGTTTCATAATTATAAATCTCCAAAAATATACTAACTTAAATTATTGTGGATATCAACACGAATACTTATATCTCATCTGTTTGGAGGATAAATTATAGTTTATCAGCCGAAGGCTGATAAAAGTGATTAAGTGACTAGGTGATTAAGTGATTAAGAAATCAGAAATTCTTAGT
>CACZPS010000166.1 GCA_902783125.1 uncultured bacterium
ACTAAGAATTTCTGATTTCTTAATCACTTAATCACCTAGTCACTTAATCACTTTTATCAGCCTTCGGCTGATAAACTATAATTTACCTCGCCATATAATTATAAATCAATCTTGATGCTTCTTGAATATACATTTTCCCGTTAGGGTGATTATGCGGTCTTAGTGCCATAATTACAACAATATATCTTTCTCCGGACGGAAGGTAAACAATTCCAGCATCGCCAAGCATTGTTCCAATATCACCTGTTTTATGAATAAAATCGACCCCATCGGGTAAACCGGCTTTTATTAGGTTAACATTTTTAACTTTTCCCATTATATTAATGATATCGCTTTGAGAATTAATATTAAGGAATGAGTTATTATCATCACTGATGTTATAAAGCATTTGAGCCATGTCTTCCGCAGTTGTATAGTTAGTTCCCGTTATATCCGGCAGCCAAGTTTGAACATGAGTATGCTTAATCCCCCAATTTTTTAAAGCTGCATTAACATCATTCATCGAGCCTAATTTTGACATTAACATATTTGTTGCTGTATTATCAGAATCCTGAATCATAACCCTTGCAAGTTCTGATATTTTATAACTGTTACCTGTCTGTGCATATTGCATATTCCCTGAACCGGATGAACGATAATATTCAGTCAAATACATATAATCATTAAGTTTAAATTGATCGGCTTCTATTGCTTTATACATCTGTATTAAAACCGGTAATTTAATAATACTTGCTGCCGGATAAACCTTGTTAGAATCTATGCTTGCATAACTATGGTTATCAATTGACCAAACAAATACGGACGGTTTAATATTGGGGTATTTATTATTAAGCGTTTTTAATTGATACTCTAAATCATTAAGCCTTTCACCATATTTTAAAGGCGACATTTTTGCTTTTTTGCCTTCTTTTGCCGGATATTGAATCCTGTCATTCATAAAAGTGTAATTTGACATATAACTCAAGGTTGGATTAACTAATTCATTTAAATTTAAGCCACTTTGAGCTATATAACCAGAATTAACTATGTTATTATTAGCACTTACATGGGCAACATTACTACTGATAAAATTCTGACACAATATATGATATGATGTCGGAACAAAAATATATCCAATACCAAGCAAGCAACTTAGCATCATAATCTGTCCAAGAAGTGAATTTTTCTTCTTGCGTCTTGGCTTAGGTGGTTGAACTGTAGATTTACCCCTGCGCTCTTTTAGCGGTTTTATTGGTGCAATTACGGCATTAGAACGTGAATACCCATAATAACTGTCAAATCCATATTTAGTATATAATTCTTTTCTTACCGCATTTCTTTGATACACTATTCCCCTCCAAGTATTATCAGTCTACACGATAATATGATTAGTTTTATCATCTAAATGAATGAAATCTAAACTAATCCGCTTATTACTACCCCTGCCAGTAATTGTAAAATGTTTAAAAACAATAATGCAACTATTGGTGAAAAATCCAGCCCTCCAACAGGCGGGACAAAGCTCCTAAAAAAATCCAAATATGGATCACAAGCAAGTCTTATAAATTTAATAGGCTGTTTATCCCAATCAATATCCGGTAACCATGATAAAAATATTCTTAGAACAATTAATATACTGTAAAAAGTAATGAATGTATCTATAAAATGATTAATTTTTGCTAAAAATAAGTTCATTATTTCTCCTATACTCCTGAAACTTGAGAAGTTTTATTACAATCACATTTCATATTATCAATATCAAGATTTTCAATCATAGTAAACAATAGCTTTTTAAGGTTATCTAAGTTGTGATTAAACACCTTAATAACTTCACCGTGAGAAACCGGCGGAACATCGCCTACCAGCCCTGCATCATAATCAGTAATAAGTGATATATTAAGAGGACACATATCAAGTTCTTTTACTAAATATGCCTCCGGATAAGCAGTCATGTTAATAACTTCCCAGCCTTGAGATGTAAAAAACTTAGATTCTGCCTTTGTTGAGAATCTTGGCCCGTTAACAACAACTACAGTCCCTGTTTCGTGAATGGTAATTCCTAAATCTTTGCCGGTTTTGATAGCTAAATTTCTTAATTCCGGACAATACGGATCAGCTGCAGATGGGTGAATAACATTTGGTCCGTCAATAAATGTTGTAATTCTGCCATCAGTCCAGTCAACGAATTGATCAGCTATAACAAAGCTCCCCGGTTCAACGTGTTTTTGAAGACTCCCGGCAGCACAAGGTGATATAACACATTTGCAACCGGCTTCTTTCATGGTCCAAACGTTTGCTCTGTAATTGATTTTGTGTGGCGGAATTGAATGATCACGTTTGTGACGAGGCATAAACGCAACCTTTTTATCCCCGATTTTACCGACAAAAAGGGCATCACTAGGCTCTCCGTAAGGTGTATCTATTCTAACTTCTTCAATATTATCTAAAAACTTATAAAATCCTGAGCCTCCAAAGACTCCAATATCTGCTATCTTACCCATTTTCTTCCTCCTAATTATATATAGTTTAACATTTTGCGTTTAGCATGGCAAAAATTAAGGCATCAGGGACATAAGGCATTAAAGCATTAGAGATAGTAATTTATTTTTAATATATAAAAATTTTGTGTTTTTTGCCTTAATTATTGCCCTATTGCCTTATTGTCCCTACTGCCTTATGGGTATTTTTATACTTAAACTTTGAAATTAAATGTTACGAAATGTAACAAACTAAAATAAAAAATTAAAGTTTAGCTTAACCCCTGCCGTAAATATAGGTATAGGAAAATTATAAGGAGAAACATTATGGGTTTATCAGCTTCACAAGCAAGATTGCTCAGTTTAACAGCAAGACAATCTAACTTAGAATACGAAGGACAACAGATTAACCAACAAAGGACGACTTTGTCTAACGAATCTTCAAACTACTATAACAGTTTGTTAGAAATGAGTGTTCCTGTTCCTCCTTCAACAAACGATTATACAAAAATTGTTTACACATTTAATATCGGTGGAAATGAAGCTACTGTAAAAGAAGCATTACCAATCAACTTTAAATATGATCCAAGAACAACATATTTAGTATCGTATACTACTAAATTATCTACAATTGGTGTTGCGGAAAATGAAGCATATAAAACCTCTGCAAGTGCAAAAACAACACGAGGTTATATTGACAATGCTTATGATAGTTCTACAAAAAAATATGAAGAATTTGATGAGAATAAAAACTACTATGTTGCAGCGATGAACAGAGTTAACAGTAATGATGAAGCATCTATTCTTAGACCATCAACCCAACTGTACATTGCATCTGATTTATATACTAAACCTACGTCAGATACTGATAAGTATGCAACAAAATTCATTCTTGGTCCTGATGGCTATATTATTACACAAGACGGTTATGACAAGTTAGTAGCTGATAGCCAAAGTACAGATAAGGATAAGGCTCAATTTGCAAAAGAACAATTAAAGAAATGTAAATATTTGAGAGAAGAAGATCCAACAATAGACTTTAATGAAACGAAGTATGCGTTATCTTATGCAAAATTACCAAACGAAACCGCATATTCAAGTCATAATTCTTCAGACAATATGATTTATTCAATTGAAGATTATAATCCAAATGATCCAAGAAGTTACGAACCGGAAGAAAGCATTTTCTCTTATAATGCATCAAATCAAAAGAACTTTACAGTAGTTGATCCACAGTATGCAGATGCATTTCAAAGTGCAGGACTTGATATAAATGATTATTATCAATATGAAGCAACCTCAGGGGTAAGATTTGTTAAAAGAGATGATGTTGAAGGCAACTTAAATAACCAAACACGAGCTATTACAACTTCAGCTGTTGCAACAATAAACAAAATTCAAGAGAATACTATGTCTAATGCAACAATTGAATTTGATGCACAAGGCAGAATCTCAACAATAACAAGTGAAGAAGGCATCACTTATACAATGACTGCTACAACAGAAACTGATAACGAAGCGTATGATGATGCATATAATCAATATGAATATAATCAATATGTATATGACCAAAGACAAAGCGAAATCAATGCAAATATCAAGATTTTACAAGCACAAGATAAGAGCCTTGAATTGAGATTGTCTACACTTGATACTCAACACTCAGCAATCCAAACAGAATTAGAAGCTGTTAAAAAGGTTATGAGTAAGAACATCGAAAACTCTTTCAAAACCTTCAATGCATAGTAGAAATATCAAAGTATAACAAAAAAGAGCGGTCAATGACCGCTCTTTAAAATTATAATTTATTTAGTTATACCGCATAAACACTGACTTGTTTTCTGTCACGTCTGTGAGCTTCAAACTTAACTTGTCCATCAATAAGAGCATATAAAGTATCATCTGAACCAATACCAACATTGTTTCCAGGATGAACTTTTGTACCTCTTTGTCTAACTAATATATTACCGGCTTTAACCATTTCTCCACCGTACTTTTTAACGCCTAAACGCTTAGCTTCGGAATCACGACCGTTACGGGTGGAACCCATACCTTTCTTATGTGCCATTTTTATATTCTCCTTTTCTTGAATGGAAAATTGAAA
>CACZPS010000167.1 GCA_902783125.1 uncultured bacterium
ACTAAGAATTTCTGATTTCTTAATCACTTAATCACCTAGTCACTTAATCACTTTTATCAGCCTTCGGCTGATAAACTATAATTTACCCAACAATTTATTTGTTATATAATTCTAAAAAAGGAAGAAACACTAGTAATGTATGAAATAATAGATAAAATAAACAAACTAAAAAAAGAAAAAAATGCAATTATTCTTGCTCACTGTTACCAAAATGTTGAGATAGATGAAGTTGCTGATTTTGTCGGAGATTCACTCTACCTGAGCCGGAGAGCCAAAGAAACTAATGCGGATATTATTGTATTTGCAGGAGTGTATTTTATGGCGCAAACTGCAAAACTTCTTTCACCTGATAAAAAAGTACTTTTACCGAGATTGGAATCAGGCTGCCGCATGGCTGACATGATTGATTTAGAACAAGTAAGAGAGTTTAAATCAAAGCATCCGAATATTCCCGTTGTTTGTTATGTAAATTCTACTGCCGAGGTGAAATCAGAGTGTGATATGTGTTGCACAAGTTCTAACGCAATTAAAATCGTAAAAAGTATGGGCGCAGAAGAAATATTATTCCTGCCTGATACATACCTTGGGAAATGGGTTGAATCACAATTAGGGAATGTGAAAATTATTACATATCCGGGGTTCTGTCCGACACATTTAATGATTAAGCCTAAAGATATTCTGGAAGCAAGAGAAAAATATCCAAATGCAAAAATCCTTGCCCATCCTGAATGTCATCAGGAGGTTACAAAACTTGCTGATTTTGTCGGAAGTACAACGGGGATTATGAAATACGCAATAGAAAGTAATGAAAAACAGTTTGTTATTGCTACAGAAAAAGGGGTTGTTGACAGGCTTAAACGTGATTATCCAGAAAAAGAATTTATCTTAATAAAAGAAAATATTATTTGCCCTAATATGAAATGGAATACTTTAGAAGATATATATAACGCACTGGATAAAGAACAACACGAAATAACCGTTGATGAACAAATAGCTAAAAAAGCTGTTAAATGTATAGATGATATGCTTAGTGTAAATATATAGTAACTTATTGCCCCATAAAAAATCGTGTGCTAAAATAACTGTAATAAGAAAAGAGATAATTACTATGAGTGAAAGTACACATTGGGTATTAACAAAAATTATTGGAGGTCATGCAATTAGTGTTAATTTTGACACAATTTTGACTATGTGGCTTGCGATGGGAATACTTTTAATCGGTGCTATTATGATTGTGAAAAACGCATCCGTTATCCCTACAAAACTTCAGTTTATAGGTGAATCAATAATAAACTATTTTTCGTCTATAACAGCCGGTAGTATGGGCGAAAAAGAATCAAAAAAACACAACCCATTAATACTTACATTATTTATGTTTATTCTGACAGCAAACCTTGTCGGTCAGATTCCGTTTAAAATCGTACACTTAGCACATGGTGAACTTGCATCACCAAATAATGATATAAATATGACAGCAGCAATGGCAATTGTTGTTGCAATCTATTGTATGTATTATGGTGTTAAAGTAAACGGGGGCAAATATTTTTTCAAAGGCTGGTCAATGGGTGAATTGATTATCACGATTATTGACACTCTGGAATTATTTGTACGTCCTTTTTCACTTGCCTTGCGGCTTTTTGCCAATATTTTGGCAGGTGAAATTATGATAGCAACATTTGTCGGGATGGTGGCATGTTTCTTACCGTTACCGTTTATGTTGTTTGAGCTGTTTGTAGCTCTGATACAAGCACTCGTCTTTGCATTGTTATCATCAACCTATATCACGATGGCAGTGCAAGAGGAGGGGTAAATATACAAAGGCTTTATAAAAATTGAAAATTGAGAATTGAAAATTGAAAATTAGTAAAAGATATTAAGATATTATGGCGGTAAGGCGTTAAGAATATTTATTAGTAGCCGAAGGCTACAAAATAATTTTCCATTTTCTATTATCCATTTTCCATTTAACAAGAAAGGAAACAAAAATGGCAGCAGAACAAATTTTTGACGCATCAAGATTAGGTGCAGGTATAGCAGCATTAGGTGTATTAGGCGGCGGTCTTGGTTTGGGGATTGCAACTAAAGGTGTTTTAGATGCTATCGCAAGACAACCTGAAATCAAAGCCGAAGCATTTAAAAACTTCATTATCGGTGCAGGGCTTGCAGAAGCAACTTCTATTTATGCGTTATTTATTGCACTATTATTAATCTTTTCATAAATATAAATGGAAAATTGAAAATTGGAAATTGAAAATTTCTTAATCGGCTTTGCCGATAATATAAAAAATGGTGCCAAGCACCATAAAATAATTTTCCATTATCCATTTTCCATTTTCCATTCGTAAGAAAATAAAATCTAACGAAAGGATGACAGATAAAAGTGTTAGAATTTAATGCAACTTTTTTTGTTGCTATGTTCAGTTTTATTATCTTTATGATGATAATGAACTCTGTTTTATATAAAACGATTTCCCGAATACAAAAAGAACGGGCAGAACTTATTGAAGCAGAAAACAACGCAACAAAAATTACGGAAGAAAAAACGGAAAATCTTAGACAGCAACAGGCATTGGCAATAGAAAAATCTAAATCAATCGCTAGGGATAATTTCAATAAAAAAGTTTCCGAGTACAAAGAGAAAAAAGAAATTATACTGGATACGGCAAAAAATCTTGCTAAAAAGGATTTAGCTATTGCAAACGCTAAACTTGAAGGCGATGAAAGAGAAGCAAAAGTTATTTTGAAATCTCAAATCAACGAACTTGCAAGTGCTGTTGCGTCTAAGGTGTTGGGATACGAAATAAAGATAGGAGAAGGTGACTAAGTGACTAAGTGATTAAGTGATTAAGATTTTTCTATTCACTATTCACTATTCACTATTCACTATTGGTTAAATGATAAATATATTATTAGAAATCTGGAACAAAATATTAACCTCTAACCTGTTCAACTTTGTGTTGATGCTGGTGTTTTTAGGCTGGATAATCAAAAAATGTAAAATTGCAGATATGCTTGAGAATGGCAGAAAGAGTATTGAAGATAAAATTATTTCAGCAAAAGCAGAAAAAGAAAACGCTATAAAAGCACTCTATGAAATTCAAGAACAAGGGGTAAATGTAGAAAAAGAGGTGCTTGATATAATTGAAAAAGCTGATAAAAATGCAATAATTGTCGGTGAAAAACTAATAGACGATGCCGAGAAACAATCAGAAACCTTTACTAAATCAACACAGAAAGCGATTGATACTAATATTGAAAAATTAAGACTAAATCTTACAAACGAAACCGCTCAAATTGTGCTTGATAAAGCAAAAAACCATATAGAAAAATTACTAAAAGAAGACAGAAACCTTCATATCAAATACATCAACGAGAGCATTGAGGCTTTGAGAGAAGTAAATATATAAAGGCAAG
This sequence comes from uncultured bacterium, assembly GCA_902783125.1. GTDB lineage: Bacteria > Cyanobacteriota > Vampirovibrionia > Gastranaerophilales > Gastranaerophilaceae > UBA2883. The sequence goes on from CACZPS010000167.1 coordinate 3,415, forward strand.
GCATTAAAGCATTAGGGCAATAAGAAAATTGTAGGTCAGGCAGTGCCTGACAAAAATAAAAAACAAGGATAAATATGACAAAAGCAAAAGAAAACGAAAATAAAATAATTGCACAAAGATACTCACAGGCACTTATGGAGCTTGCAGAGGAAGATTTGACAAAGGAAGATATTTTTTCTCAAATATCTGATATCCAAACCTCTGTAAACAATTCTGAAGATTTACAAAAAATAATGTTCTCGCCTGTTGTTTCTGATGATGAAAAGAAAAATCTTATTACAAATATCTTTTCAAAAACAATTAATCAGACAATATTAAACTTTTTAAAACTACTCATTGATAAAGACAGATTTAATATTTTCAATTCAATAGTCAAAGAATACCGTTCAGAAATAAACAAAGAAAAAGGATTACTTGATATAAAAGTGACCTCGGCAATTGAATTAAACGACAATGAAAAAGCTATGGTCAAAGTAAAACTTGAAAAAACTTTAAACAAAAAAATAGAACTCGAATGGGGGGTAAATAGTGATATTATTGGCGGATTGATTTTTGAAACTAACGATAATATCATTGATTGCTCACTTCAACACAAACTACAAGAAATTAAAAAAGAAATAATGATATAAATGAATAAAGAATTAACACCAATCCAAAATTTAATATACGAAATTAGAGGTTATAGAGTAATGCTCGATAGTGACCTTGCTAAATTATATGGGATTGAAACGAAAATTTTAAACAAGGCAGTAAAAAGAAATATTCAAAGATTTCCGAAAGATTTTATGTTTCAACTTACAAAAGAGGAATATCAAAACTTGAGGTTCCAAATTGGAACCTCAAACAAAAAACATGGCGGAAGAAGATATATGCCTTATGTCTTTACAGAACAAGGAGTAGCAATGTTATCATCTGTTTTACAATCAGAAAAAGCTATTGCAATTAATATTCAAATAATGCGAACCTTCGTTCAATTTAAACGATTTACATTAGAAACAAAAGATATTTCTAAGCGATTACAAGATGTTGAAAAATACCTAATCAACTATTGTAAGGAAAATGAAGCAGACAAACAAGAAATATATAAAGCTTTGGATTTATTAATGGACAGAACAAAACCAAGTAAAGTAGGGTTTATTAAATAAGAATAACAATATAAAAAGGAGATAAAAATGGCAGTAATTAGTCCTGATGAAATTAGCTCAATAATAAAAAACAGCATACAAAATTACGAATCCAAAACAGAAATTTCCAATGTAGGAAGTGTGTTAGAGATTGGTGACGGTATTGCTCGTGTATACGGGCTGCGTAATGTAATGTCAAACGAGCTTGTAGAATTTGATGACGGAAAAGGAACGCTCGGTATTACACTGAACCTTGAAGAAGATAACGTCGGGGTTGTAATACTTGGTGAATATACCCAAATAAAAGAAGGTATGATAGTCAGAACAACAGGCAGAATTGCATCTGTTCCGGTGGGTGATGGTCTAATCGGTCGTATAGTCAGCCCAACAGGTCGTCCGTTAGATGGCAAAGGCGATATTATTTATACAAAAACAAGACCGGTTGAACGTGTAGCTCCGGGGATTGTTGCCAGAAAATCAGTACATCAGCCTTTACAAACAGGTTTGACAGCTATTGATGCGCTGACACCTATCGGTCGTGGTCAGCGTGAACTTATTATCGGCGACAGACAAACAGGGAAAACCGCTATTGCAATAGATACAATCATCAACCAAAAAGGCGGAGATGTTATCTGTGTTTATGTTGCAATCGGTCAAAAAGCATCAACCGTTGCACACCTTGCAAAAACTTTAGAAGACCATGGTGCTATGGATTATACAATCATCGTTTCGGCAACGGCTAACGAACCTGCTCCTGTTCAATATATTGCACCATTTGCGGGTGTTGCTATGGCAGAAGAATTTATGGAACAAGGCAAACACGTTTTGATTATCTATGATGATTTGACAAAACAAGCTCAGGCTTATCGTGCAATGAGTTTGCTGCTTCGCAGACCACCGGGACGTGAAGCATACCCTGGGGACGTTTTCTATCTACATTCAAGATTGTTGGAACGTGCGGTTAAACTGTCTGACAAATTAGGCGGCGGAAGTATTACGGCATTACCTATCATTGAAACCCAAGCAGGTGATGTTTCAGCTTACATTCCGACTAACGTAATTTCTATTACAGACGGTCAAATCTTCTTAGAATCATCTTACTTCAACTCAGGTATCAGACCTGCAATAAACGCAGGTATCTCTGTATCTCGTGTAGGCGGTGCTGCTCAGACAAAAGCTATCAAAAAAGTCGGGGGTAAATTGAGGTTAGACCTTGCTCAATATCGTGAATTAGAAGCGTTTGCTCAGTTTGCATCTGACCTTGATGATGCGACTAAAAAACAACTTCTAAGAGGTCAAAAACTGACAGAAGTACTTAAGCAACCTCAATATCAACCATTAAGCGTTGCTCAACAGGTATCAATTCTTTTTGCAGCAAACGAAGGGTTCTTAGATGAGGTTGATAATAAGAATATCACTGCGTACAAAAAAGGCTGGTTTGAACACTTAGAAGCAAACTTACCTGAACTTGTACAAAGACTAAATGCAGGTTCTAATCTTGAAGATGAAGATGCTGAACTTCTCAGAAAAGAGCTTGAAAAGTACAATAATAATTTATAATTAGTGAATAGTGAATAGTGAATAGTGAATAGTTTTCATTATTTACTATCCTAGTCACCTTAATAAAAGGGACAAAAATGCCAAATTTA
>CACZPS010000168.1 GCA_902783125.1 uncultured bacterium
AAATCAAAACCACGCTTTTGATTTTAATTTTGAAACGGTGCCGTTTAACGCGAGGGCGCAGTTGTTGAAAACAATCCCACTACCCGCCCCATAAAAAAGCAGATGACATTTTTGTTATCTGCTTTTTTAAATGAGTAAGTCGTGGAGTTCAAACGAACCCCCAAAGTAGGGTAGACTTTAGTCAACCTAAATATATCCTATTTGATTTATTTGTCAGGCACTGCCTGACCTACGGATTAAGATTAAATTTTGACTTTTTATACACCATCCAATGTATAATTAAATTTTTCGTTGGCAATACACACTTCCTGAAAATACACATTCTGCAGGGATTATTATTATAAATGATATGCTGGTTTGCGTTACAACATCACAGGAACTTGCAAAAGATATAAATTTCTTACTGCAAACAAAACTCCAAGGTGCAATCGGATTTGCCGTTTTTGAAACAACAAACAATGGTTCAGAAGCGAACAGAGATTTGACCCCACAAGAAGAAAATGAAATTTTATGCATATTTTTTGACAAACATCTAAGAGAAACACTAAAAAATAAAATCCCATATTTAAACAACATGACTCCAAAACAATGCCAGAAAAAAAATCCGAAACTATTTTATGAATGGATAAATATGATTATACAAAATGCCAAAGACAATACTAATAATACCTACGACTACAGCTGGATTATAGACGAATTTTCTCTCGATAATAATCGTTTGCTCAATTAAAAACTTTGGTAACTATATACAATGTTACACTAAATTGAGATAAAATAGTACCATTCTGAACAAGTCAAGCAGAGGCACGACTATAAGGAGAGTTGAAAAATTATAAATCAAAACTATGTTTTTGCTACACGCCGAATAATCCAAGGACGCTGTCGCTCAAACACACTCGTCGACAATGTTTTTACAGACATTCTAAGTTTATATGTTATTGTGAGATTGATATCATTTTTCTCGGTATGTCATTGTAATTTATAATAACTATTCATATTTTATGATGTAAATTATCATTTATTTTTTGCATAATATTTTTATTATCTATATAATGGAGATATTAAATGAAGGGAGAAAAGAATGGCTAATTTTATAACAATATTCAGAGTATTTTTAATGTTCATCGCAGTATGGTTAATAATGTACAAAACGAATAGCAGTAGTGCTTATGTTTGGGCATTAGTATTGACGATTCTTGCATTTTCACTTGACGGACTTGACGGTTATGTGGCAAGAAAGTTCCACGAAGAATCTAAGCTAGGAGCGTTACTTGATATTATGAGCGACAGAATTGTTGAAAACACATACTGGATTTTATTTGCAGTAATGGGTTGGTTATCTGTCTGGTTTGCATTTATTGCCTTAACAAGAGGATTTGTAACAGATGCAATAAGAAGTGCTGCTATGGAAAAAGGATTAACTCCGTTTGGCATGCAAAGAAACCCTATCTGCAAATGGATAACAGGTTCAAAATTTATGAGAATAACTTATGCCGTAGCTAAGGTTCTGGCATTTATTGTAATTATTGCAGGTCAATTACCAATGCTTGAAGTATCTGTTGCGTGGAAGTTATCAGAAATCGGATATTGGCTGGCAATTGTTGCTATTGTACTTTGCGTTGTTAGAGGTTTGCCGGTAATTATTGAAGCAAAATCCGTATTAGGAGATAGTTCAGATAATGGCTAAAATAAATGTAGCTTTATATGAACCTGAAATTCCTCAGAATACGGGGAATATTGCGAGGCTTTGTGCATGCTGCGGAGCAGATTTGTATCTGATTGGTAAACTTGGGTTTGCTTTAACTGATAAATACACAAAACGAGCGGGGCTTGATTATTGGGATAGTGTAAAGATAATCCGTGTTAACTCAATAGAGGAATTACAAGCTCAAAACCCTGACTCAACATTTTATTATTTGACAACAAAAAGTAAAAAATTATATACTGATGTGAAATACAAAGATGGTGATTTTGTAGTCTTTGGACCTGAATCAAGAGGATTACCACAAGAATATGTTACTCGTGATACGGCAGTTACTCTGCCTATGAAAGAGGGACAAAGAAGTTTAAATTTGTCTAATTCTGTTGCTATTACCGTTTACGAAGTAATAAGACAGATTGGGATAAATTAAATAAATAAAGGATAAAGTATGGTAAATAAATTTAAATTACCAAAACGCGAACAGTTTTCAAACAAATCGACTTTTGGCAAAGTTTTTAATATTGCAGGCTCCGAATATTACACAGGAGCAGCCTATCTTTCTTCTATTGCGGCACTTAAAGCAGGCTGCGGTTATGTTGCATTATCAAGTTCCCCCAAGGTTTTAAATACTATTTCTTTACGAACATCGGATATCGTTTTTATACCGATTGAAAATTTAAAAAAACGGATAGAAGATTTTGATGTTATCTCAATAGGCTGCGGATTATCAACTGATTTAAGTGCATCTATTATGTTTAAATCAACATTGGAAACACTTGCTAAGCTCGATAAACCCGTAATTATTGATGCTGACGGATTGAATCTTTTATCAAAAATGAAAGACGGGGTAAATTTACCACAGAATTTAATAATAACCCCACATCCTAAAGAGGCATCAAGATTATTAAATATTGAAGTTGATGAGATTTTGGATAAACCGGTTCAATATGCTCAGGAATTATCTCAAAAATATAATTGTATAACTGTTTTAAAACAGCACAGCACAATTGTTTGTTCCCCAGAGGAAGATATTTATATCAATGAAACAGGTAACAGTGCACTTGCAAAAGCAGGAACGGGCGATGTTTTGACAGGCATGATTTCTGGATTTGTTGCGCAATCGGTGAGTGGTGACAAACGCAAAAACAAAAAATTCACTCCGTTTGAAGCAGTTAAATTGGCAGTTTATTTGCATGGCAAAGCAGGAGAAATAGCATCAGATATGCTGACTGAATACTCGGTTCTGGCATCTGATTTATTGAATTATATTCCTATGGCAATAGCTGATTTATTATAAAATTTTATATTTCCAAATTCAATTTCATTATTACCCTAACAAAAAAATCGGAGTATAATATATATATGAATAAAGAGATTGAGGAGTAAATAAAATGGACGATAAACAAACTGCTGTAATAATCCCCGCGCGATATGGCTCAAGCAGATTAAAAGGAAAACCTTTAATAGAAGTTGGTGGAAAACCAATAATTCAATGGGTTTTTGAAAAAGCTGTTCAAGCTAACTTAGCAGATAGAGTAATTATTGCAACGGATAACCAACAGATATATGAAACCTCACTAATGTTTGGAGCAGAAGCTGAAATGACATTAGAAAGTCATAATAGTGGCAGTGATAGAATATCGGAAGTCGCAGAACGTCACCCTGAAATCGGATACATTGTTAATCTCCAAGGTGATGAACCAATGATTGATCCTGAAAATATTGATAAGGTCATAAAATTAGTCAAATTTGACGACGCTGATGTGTCAACTCTTGTGACGGAAATAAAAAACAAAAAAGAAGTTGATAACCCAAATCTTGTGAAATGTGTTTTTGACAATAACCATAACGCATTGTATTTTTCACGCTCCAAGATTCCGTATGAAAGAAATGAAGGTCACGCAAAATTTTATGGACATATTGGAATATATGGCTACAAGCGTGAAGCACTTTTTAAAATGACCCACTCAGGTCAAACCCCGCTTGAACTCACTGAAAGTTTAGAACAGCTAAGAGTCCTGCAAATGGGGATGAAAATAAAAGTAGATATCGTTGACAATAAACCTATCGGAATAGACACCATTGAAGATTTAAACAATTTTAAAAACCAAATAATGTCAAATATCGGATAACTTCAATTAAATATTTAAAACTAATACTAAAAAGAGGGGTAATTTTTTATTAAAATCATCCCCTCTTTTAATAATGTTCAAACTCCTTTCCTTATCTATATATGTACCGCTCTCATCGCTATATCAAGATTCCCTTTTTTGATAAAATAAACACTCATCAGGCTTGCACCTATTAGACTTGATATAGGGATAACATCAACCATTTTAATATGATTTTCATAACCTATCGGGGCAAGTTTCTTTGTTTTACTCATTTGACCCAAGGCACCGGACTGGACTCTGCCGCCAGTGTAATTTACAGCATTAACCTTCATAATTAACACCTCATATTCTACCTAAAGACCACTTTTAAATTATATAACTTTTTCTCAATTTTAACAAGCTAATGTTAAGTTCTGTTAAGGTAAATTTTCAAGCTATTATTGGGTTTAAGGGTATTTTTAACACTTAATGAATTAAAAAATCACATTTCTAATCATGCATAACTTTACATAATTTCGTAATATGATATTAATATATGCTCCCCCATTAGCCACATACTCCACGCATATTTTTATGAAATCAAAGATTTCAAGCACAATCTATCCCCCTTTAAAATTAAGAGGTAGAGTAATAAATGGATTTCATTTTCCATTTACCCCAAAATCCTTGCCTTATTCTTATAAATGAAGTATTATGGTAAAAGATTAGACTCATGCTTAGGGGAAAAATGATTAATCAGGTAAGTACTAACTATATTATTGATATTCTGAAATCGTTGACTGTTTCGGAAGAAGAATATAAAAAGGCCATTTCTGATATAAATTTGAGGGAAAAGAGCCTTGTCGTTCTGAACTGTTTTAACGGGCTTTTATTATATTTAAAAGGCGAATTTGCTACCGCATTAAAATATTTTCAAGATGTGAAACTATTACTTGGGCAAAATAAAAACATTAATGATGAAATTTTTTATAATTTTTTAATGGGTTATATAAATTTCTGTGAAAAGAATAACGATTTATATATGTTACATTACAAAAAAGCTCAGTCGCTTAGCAAAGATAATGAGGGATTTTTAACAGAATTAGAAGATACAGTTAAACAACTGAAGAATGGCGGACTTTATATATCGTCAGTAAAGAATGATCCGCTTTTAGCATTAGTAAAAATCGGGCAGGCTGTTGCTGCGGAAAAAGATATAGACAAACTTATGCAGACAATAGCGGAAGAAGCTCGTAATGCTGTTCAGGCAGACAGATGTACAGTGTTTTTGTACGATAAAGATACTGACGAACTTTGGTCTAAAGTTGCACTCGGGCTTGGCAGTCAGGAGCTTAGATTCAATGCTTCCCAAGGGATTGCAGGTTCGGTATTCAGAACAGGTGAGATTATAAATATCAAAGACGCATATTCAGATGACAGATTTAACAAAGAAATCGATTCAAAAACCGGATATGTAACTAAAACGATTCTGTGTATGCCAATAAGAAATATTGAGCAGGAAATAATCGGGGTATTCCAAATCCTTAACAAATTGAGCGGATATTTTACCCAAGAGGACGAAGATATCCTTATATCAATAGGTTCAAGTGCCGGAATATCTTTAGAAAATGCAAAATTGTTCAGAATACAGCAAGAGCTTCTGGAAGAACAAAAAATAGTATTTGATAGTTTTATTAACACACTTGCGGCATCTATCGATGCTCGTGATAAAATCACAGCAGGTCATTCAACAAGGGTAAGAATGTACGCTACATTGATTGCTCAAGAGTATGGAATGAGTGACAAAGAGCTTGAAATTATTCAAAAAGCAGCAGCATTACATGATATTGGGAAAATCGGGATAAGAGATTCTGTGCTTCAAAAAGAGGGAAAACTCACTGATGAGGAATATAAACATATTCAGGAACACGTGGAAATTACTCATAATATTTTAGAGAAAATCCACATGTCTGACGATTTTAAAATGATAACCGAAATTGCCTGTTCGCATCACGAAAAAGTGAACGGTACAGGGTATTACAGGCACTTAAAAGGTGAAGAAATCCCGTTTGGCGGGAGAATTTTGGCAGTCGCAGATGTTTTTGATGCTATTACATCAAAACGTCATTATCGTGATAAAATGCCTATTCAAAAGGTTATATCTATTCTTATCGGAGATTCGGGGACACACTTTGACGGGAAGATTGTTGAAAAATTCTTAGCTATTCCGTTAGATAAAATTGTAGAAGTATTTTTAACCGAAAACCATCTTGTACTCACGGATAAAGATAAGGACTTATTGAATAAAAATAACCTTGGACTATTGAAAGATGCGATTGATAGTGAAAATAACCCTGAACTCGTATCTGTATTTAACAAATACTACATTGGACCAAAAGAAGATGAATAAAAAAATAATACTACTATTTACATTATGTTTAATATTTGGGATTAGTAAAGACGTCTTTGCTGAAGAATTTGAAGTGACTAATCCTGCGAATAATCATACTCAATACGGGAAAGTGCAATACAGCGCAAAAGAGTTCAAAAATAATCTTGACGCATTATCTAACAAATTCAACAATATTAACATATCATCAGCCTATGAAGATATGTCAGGAATGATAATTGACAGCGAAGGTAATGATTATTATCTGATGCTGCTTGCTGACAAAGCCACAGGTTTTGGATTCTTCGATTTAGCGGAACTTGCTTTTAGTAAAATATCTGATTCTGAAATAGCAAAAATAGATTCAGAAAACACAAAACAGCTGTTTTTCCCTAAATATAAAATGAGCACTAAGGAAATTATTTCACTTTCTGAAGCGCTATCAAATATTGAATATAATGACCGAAGTTCTGAAGCAATCAAAGATATTCAATCAGGTATAACTAACTTTGGAACAAACGATTATGCCAATTATATTATGGCACTCGGGTATATGAAATTAAACGATATAGATTCAGCAAAAAAATATATCCAAGCAGCTTTAACGATTAATCCGATAAATCTTAATTATAAAATTCTTCAGTCAAAGGTTGTTGCTGAAACAAAAAGAAACAAAAAGTCACTTAAAATTGTAAAAGATACGAAGAAATATGATATTTCATACTATCCGATAAAACGTAAAATAGCTTCAAACGAAGAATATATAATGTATAAAACAGAAAAACAACCTTGGCTTAAAGATTATCATCTCGGGTATTATTATTATCTGAGAGATGATAACAACAAGGCTCTCAGGGTCTTACAAAGTGCCATAAGTAAAAATAATTCTCGTAATGCGTTGTTATATTCACTAATGAGCCGTATTTATATCAAAAACGGAGATTTTGAAAGAGCAAACATTGTGGCAACAAAGGCATATAACTATAATTTATCAAATATAAACACATTACTTTCGTTAGGTGATATTGCTTATGAAAATAACAAATACAAACAAGCTCTTAAATATTATAAAAAAGCGGCGAAATCACGCTCCTCGGTGACGGAAGCAAAATTAAAACTTGCAAATACTTATTCTAAATTAAATAACACAAAAACCTCCGATTCAATCTATAAAAAATTGGTTGAGAAAGATAGCGCAGCTTATGAGGCATACTATCACATAGCATTGAATAATCCTGCAATAGAGCTTAACTATCTTAAAAAGTCTGTAGCGATAAATCCTAACTTTAAAGATGGTTGGATAGATTTATCAAGAATTATGATAGAAAACGGGAACCTTGCTCAGGCAAAAAAATACTTGGAAAACGCTTATTATATTGACGGAAATGATTTTAGGTATTATTATTATCAAAGTCTGCTGCTAAAAAAGACAGAGGAGCTAAATCGAGCAAAATGATAGCAGAACAAACCAAAAACACTATTTTAATTGTAGAAGATCATGAACTCACTCGTTTTGGATTAAAAACGACCTTTGGTGATGTGGAATGTATTTCTGCAATATATGAGGCTGATTCTGCTGAAAAAGCGTACGAAATAGTTAAAAATAATAAAATTGATATTATTATTATGGATTTAGGCTTGCCTGAAACTGACGGAATCACTGCTATTAAACAAATAAAAGATATTAAACCGGAAACAAAATTTGTTGTGTTGACATCACATAATGATAAAAAAGATGTTTTAAACAGTCTGAAAGCAGGAGCGCAGGCATATTGCTCAAAAGATATAAAGCTGCCAAGATTAATTGAAGTGGTTGATTCAGTTAGAGAAGGTGCATCTTGGTTTGATCCGAGTATCGCTAACATCGTACTTGGTGCAGTTACAACCACCCAAATAAACGATTGTATTGATACTGAGAATAAGTATAATTTAACAACAAGGGAACGACAAATCCTAAAACTTATCTCAGAAGGTTCAAGTAATATAGAGATAGCAAGGAAGCTCGTTGTAAGCGTTAATACAACAAAAGTTCACGTTGCAAGTATTCTTCAAAAACTTGAAGTGGATGACAGATTGCAGGCGGCAGTAAAAGCACTGAATGAGCATTTGGTATAGTGAAGTAAAAGGACATAATGGAAGAATTTTCTAAAATACTAATAGTTGACGATAATCCGAAGTATCTGAGTGAGGCACTTCCTTTATATGGTTATACAGTTCAGGTTGTAACCAACGGGGTTGATGCGCTGAAAGTATTAGAAAAAGATTATCAATCCATAGATTTGATTCTGCTTGATGTTATGATGCCGCAAATGGACGGTTGGGATACTTTGAGGGCAATAAGAAACAATGAAGATACAAAGCACATGCCTGTTATTATGGTTACGGCAGTGAATGAAGAACACAAGATAGTAACGGGACTGAAATACGGGGCCGATGATTATATTGTCAAGCCATTTATTCTACCAAACCTCTTGGCACGGATTGAGGCACTCCTCAGACGCTCAAAATGGCAAAGAGGAGCAGGAGTAGGGGTAGGGGTAAATAATAAAATTACCCCAAAAGATAATATAGAGCCGTTGACAGAGCGTGAAAGAGAAGTGCTTAAACTCGTTGCGGAAGGAAAATCTAATCAGGAGATAGCAGAAGAACTCTTTGTCAGAGATGTGACAGTCAAAACACATTTAAATACAATTTTTAAGAAACTCAAAGTAAAAAGTAGAACTCAGGCGGTGTTACTTGCAATACAAACAAATATGGTGGGCTAAAATATGAAATCAAAAGACGAATTAATTGAATTGGTACAAAACGACAGCGAAGCATTTAACGAATATATCTGCGAAAATGCTGATAACGGAATAGATATGAGTGAGATAGATTTATCTAACTCAGAAATAAGAGATGTAACCTTTAAAAATATTGATTTTACATCATCAACATTTTCTGATTCACATCTGTTTAATGTTCAATTTATAGAATGTGATTTAACCTCATCAGATTTCACAAGAAGCACTATTACGGAATGTGATTTTTCCAATTCAGTTCTGAATGGTACTGATTTTAGCTATGCTACACTCGATTATTGCAACTTTAATGAAGCAGACATGGCAGGTTCGATTTTTCAAGAATCAGATCTGTCAAACTCAGATTTATCCACAAGTTTTAACCTGAACGCCTGCAGATTTGATGACGGTACAGTTTGGCCGGACAATGATATGTTACCTGATAACTTTGACGGGATGTATTCATCAGACCTGTCATCACTTCAAGATGATGAAGATGATCAAGTAGGCGATTATTGATTTCTTACACCCCTCGCCCCTTAGTAAGGGGAGAGGGCAGGGTGAGGGGTTTGTAAAATGAAACAAAAAAATTATTATAAAATATTAGGAATAGACAAAAACGCAACAACAGACGATATAAAAAAAGCATATCGTAAACTTGTGCATAAATGTCATCCCGATATTGTCGGCAATACCGCTGAAAATATAGAAAGATTTAAAGAAGTTACAGAAGCCTACGAAACCCTTTCAAGTCCTCAAAAACGTGAGCAGTACGATTCAATAAACAGACTCTATGAATTTGCAGAGGGGGAGGTAAATAATAAGGCAGGGGCGAACGATGCTGAAATAAAGCATACCCGTCATTCTGAGGGGCGCAGCACCGAAGAATCCAAAAATAAAAAAACCTCGGAAAGAAACAAAGAAAAAACCTCTGAAGATAAAAACAAAGAACCTGAACAAAAGAGAGAAAACACTTTCTCTAAAATGAGAGAACAGGCGAAATCAAGTCACGAAACTAATATCTTTACATCATTTGTTCAAAGTATAATTAACAAAGGCAAACCCAAAGGGCAAAAGAAATACACCCCTCCAAAAGTTGACGGCAAGGATATAACAACCGAAGTCACACTGTCTATTGAAGAAGCAATAAACGGTACGGAACGTGTTGTTAATATTCTTCACATGGAAACCTGTGAAAAATGCAGAGGACGTAAGTTTATAAACGGAGCGATTTGCCCTGAATGCGGTGGGAAAGGCGAAAAATCAAAATATAAAAAACTGACTGTAAAAATACCACCTAAAGTAAAGCAAGGAAGTAAAATCCGTCTTGAAGGTCAAGGAAATAAGGGTTATAACGGCGGAAAACGAGGGAATCTCTACCTTATTATCAAAATCGAAAATAACGCAGACCTGCAATACGATGGACTGAATGTTATGAGAACCGTCACCATTGAACCTTATGAAGCTGTACTTGGAGGATTTATAAATATTGATATTAATGGCAGTAAACTTCAAATGAAAATAATGCCAAACACTTATAATGGACAAAAATATAGAATTTCTGAGCAAGGAGCCGAAAAAGACGGTAAAAAAGGTGATTTGATTATCACAGTAAAAATAGACATCCCAAAACACCTCTCTAAAGAAGAAATTTCTCTCTATGAAAAATTAAAACTTGCATCAAAACGAAATATTCGCGAATGATAAATATTATTGAATTAATACATATCTATCCTTGATAAAAATTACTTAGTAACTATTTATTACTCTTACATAAAAAGTAAACTGATACATTCAAAAAAAGGATGCCCTAAAAGTCCAAAACAACTTGAATTGTATGTGTTCGCTCATTGTAATATTCAAAACATGATTTACAAAGGCTCATCACTATATTTTTCGATTATAATATTGTTCAATATGACTTTTGAAACATCCTAATTTTTTTATGTTTTTTGCAGTATAGTTTATACCGCTAAAATCCCTTAGTCCAGCAGCGCGTCTAATAATTTGGCATTTCTTTGTGCGTATGCACTGTTACGTACTCTGTTTCGATGAATATACGTCCTCAATGCTTCTCTAATCAATTCAGAGCGAGAACGGTTTTCATTGTCTGCTACCCCATCAATTTCGTCCAAAAACTTTTCCGGCATGGAAATTAAAACTTTTGCCATAGCTGATTTCTCCTTTTTTTATATTCGTAATATACCCCTTGTTTTTATCCTGTGTATATATAAAGTATATATCCTATAAAAAATTGCTATTTGAATTCGGGTTTATTAACATTTCTTTACAATATAACCGCAAATTTAATTATAATAAGAAGTATTATTTGAGGAAATATTATCAGCCAAATAAAAAATGAGATAAGTTTTATTAGTCATAAATTTAAAATAATACCAAATCCTGTTACGTGATTTGAGGATATGAATAAAATTTCAGTGGCATAAAATAAAAATAATTAAGAGGAGAAAGTTATGACTATTAAAATTATATTAGTAGAAGACCAGAAATTAATGCGAATAGGACTTAGGTCATTATTTGATGAATATCCCGAAATGGAAATTATAGCAGAAGCGGAAAACGGCAAAGATGCGGTTGAAAAATCAAGGTTATTAAAACCTGATATTGTGCTTATGGATATAGGATTGCCTGATATCACAGGAATTGAGGCAACAAAAAGGATATTAGAGCAAAACAGTTTTGATACAAAAGTTATCATGCTCACATCGCATATATCAGAAAGTGAAGTTAGCGGTTCACTTAGCGCAGGGGCAAATGCGTATATTCTAAAAGACATTAATACCGAATTTCTTATGATGATAATAAAGACTGTTAAAAAAGGTGCAATGTGGTTAGATCCTCAGATTGTACCGTTTGTAAAAGATAAAAACAGTGCTGTTATTCCTGCAAGACAACTTTCAAGGGCAGGGTTCAGGCAGACACACGCTAATCTTACTCAAAGAGAATATGAAGTATTAAAACTTGTGGTCGACGGTCAGACTAATAATGAGATAGCAAAAACACTTACTATAAGTGAACATACCGCTAAGGCGCATGTTTGTAATATTATCCAAAAACTTGTGGTTGATGACAGAACTCAGGCGGCTGTAAAAGCGTTGAAAGAAGGCTTGGTGTAAATTATAGTTTATCAGCCGAAGGCTGATAAAAGTGATTAAGTGACTAGGTGATTAAGTGATTAAGAAATCAGAAATTCTTAGT
>CACZPS010000169.1 GCA_902783125.1 uncultured bacterium
ATTTACAGTGACTAAGTGAACCGTGACTAAGTGACTAAGAATTTCTTAATCACTTAATCACCTAGTCACTTAATCACTTTTATCGGCTGAAAGCCGATAAACTATAATTTACCCATCCGTCCGATGTTTTATTTAAAAATCCGGATAAACTGCCAAAAAAGGAGTTTTTATGAAAAATTTTATACTAATTTTATTTTTTACTTTATTATTCATAGGTATTGCAAATGCGTTTAATAATAGTCTTGATCAGGGCTTTCAAAACCAACCCGTTCAACAGCAAAATAATCTTGCGACACCAAACTCAAATGGTCTTAATAGCAGGAATAATAATTTTGACCCAAAAAATCATGACAGTATGCAACATCAACAACGACAGTTCCCTGACTCATCCAATAACCCCTCCAGATATAACACAAACTGCCAGTTCGGAATATGTATCCCCGGCGGTATCAACCCTAACAGCAGATAATTTGTCCTCTATATAGTTGATATTAAATCTTATTTGTAAAGTTTTGTAAATATATGTCGTTATATTTTTTGACTTACTATAAATAATCATTAAATAAGAAATTGAAAGGTTTGATAAAAAAGGTTTGATATTATGGCAGGAATCGTGAGTTTACTAACAAAAGCGCTCGTACCGAGCACAAACAACGCAGCATCAGTTGCAGCAACAGCTTCTATCGGAACATCTTCGATAGGTGGTAACCCTTTTGGGAATCCGTTTGTGAATCCAAGACAATATTCAGGATACGCAAAAAACAGACCGGTAGCAGGCGGATATTTCGCAGGCTATTATAACAATAAACCAAATATTGTCGGTCAAAGATTATTCTTGGAAGTTTAACTAATCTGCTATTGCCTCTTTATCAGAGGATAGAGAGGCAAAATCTTATTTTAAGGATAATAAATAAGTTACGTATTCCTCGTGGGAATTGTGGTGTGTACAGCAAAGAGGCTAAGGTATAGGTCAAAATAGCCAAACATTAAAAACAAGATATCAACGAACCGGATTTAATCCGGTTTTTATTTTATGCAATCTCTTAAAACAATGTTTTCTTTAATAAAAAGACAATAGGGCACTTTTCAAAGTGGAAAGTGGAGAGTTGAAAGTGGAAAGTTCTATTCACCCTTCACTATTCACTATTCACTTATTCATTACAGAAGATAAAATTATTTTATATGCTATATCTTTGTGCTAGAATTTTTCTATGATTACAGTAAGAGAGCTTGGAAAAGTTTTGGGTATTGATATAAATCAAATCCCTGACAGTTATAAAAATATAGAAATAAGCAATTTCTCAACTGACACAAGAACCTTAAAAAAAGGTGATTTTTATATCCCGTTAAAGGGCGAAAACTTTGACGGAGAAAACTTTACCGATAAAGCTATAGAATCAGGTGCAATCGGATATTTAGGGGTTAATATAAACACACCTGTTGAAATAAAATCAAACACTCTTGGGCTAAAAGTCAGGGATACAAAAGAAGCGTATCTGAAACTTGCCAATTATTATCGTAAAAAACTTAACCCGAAAGTCATTATGATTACAGGAAGTTCAGGGAAAACAACCACTAAAGAACTCGTATACTCGGTTGTTTCGCAAAAGTTTAAAACGGTTAAAACACCACTCAATCATAACAATGAAATAGGACTCTGCCAAACAATCTTTTCTATAACACCGGAAACGGAAGTACTTATTATTGAAGCCGGCATGAGAGGATTAGGAGAAATTGAGCTTATATCAAAGTACGCTGAACCTGATATTTCAATAATATCAAACGTGGGAACGGCACATATCGGCAGGCTCGGTTCAAGAGAAAATATTGCAAAAGCTAAATGCGAAATAACAAAATTTCAAAACCCTGACGGAATACTTATTGCGCACAATGATGATTTAATAAAATCGACAGTTGAGTATTCCGGAGAAAAATTGTATTACTCACTAGATGATGTAAAATTCATAAAAAAAGAAATCGGACATTCTGTATTTGAATATAAAAATGAAGAATACGAACTAAATATTGAAGGTGATTATAATGTTGAAAATTCACTTTCAGCAATAAACACAGGTAAATATCTTGGGATAGAATACAGTGATATAAAAAAAGGATTATCAGAGTATAAGCCGATTGAAAAACGTTGGGAAACAGAAAAAATCGGCGGATATAATATTATTAATGACAGTTATAACGCAAATCCTGATTCTATGAAAGCCACCATCAATACAGTTTTGGAACTCTATAACGATATTGTAATCGTGCTTGGTGATATGGGGGAATTGGGTGTAAATGAAGAACATTACCATAAAGATATAGGCAAATTTATCAATAAAAAACTTGGTGCCGAAAATCCAACCATGCAAATATTAACGGTTGGAAAATTATCAAAAAATATCTCTGATGAAATAAATGTTTGTTTTACAAAAAACTTCAAAAACAACGACGAAGTATCGGATTACATTCGTGCTAATATAGAACATGATAAAACTATTTTCTTAAAAGCATCTCGATCTATGAAATTTGAAGAAATCTTAAATAATTTAAGGAAGGAAAAATAAAATGATAATGATGACAGTCGCCTTTTTATTGGGCTTAATACTATGCTTGCTATTCGGGATACCCTACATTGATTTTCTGAAGAAAAAAACAATCGGGCAATATATTAGAGATTTGGCACCTGAAAGCCATAAACAAAAGGAAGGCACACCGACGACAGGCGGAGTGTTCATTATTATTGCAACAATGATAGCGTGTGTTATCACATTATTCATGGCGCAAGAGTTTGATACAAACGCATGCATTGTTTTAATAACCTTCTTATTTTACGCTCTTGCAGGATTTCAAGATGATTTTCTTAAGATAAAAGGTCATGAAAACAAAGGTTTGAGTGCAAGGGGTAAATTTTTAAGACAGGTACTTATTGCGGTATTACCTGTTTTATATGTAATAGTTACAAACGAACACGGAACGTACCTGACTTTTGGGAAATATTCCGTTGATCTAATGTGGTTTTATCCTGTTATAGCTATTTTTGCCATAACCGGAGCGTCAAACGCTTATAATTTAACAGATGGTCTGGATGGTTTAGCTGCATCTACAGGAGTGTTTGCGTTTCTGGCATGTGCAATTATCGCCCACTTATCGGGTCAAACCTATCTGGCAATTATTGCCTCGGCTCTAACCGGCGCACTATTAGGATTCTTAAAATACAACAAACCAAAAGCGCAGGTATTTATGGGTGATACAGGCTCTCTTGCAATTGGCGGGTTGTTGGGGATTCTTGCCGTTATGGGAAAATTTGAAGTTTACCTAATAATATTAGCAGGAATTTTTATTATTGAAACATTATCCGTAATTCTTCAAGTTGCAAGTTTTAAAACGACCGGAAAAAGAATTTTTAAGATGTCACCTATTCATCACCATTTTGAGCTTTGCGGATTTAACGAAAAACAAATTGTTGTGGGTTTTGCAATATTTTCAATGGTATGCGGAATTCTAGCGGTGAGTCTGTTTAAATTCTTAGGATAATAACAAAAATATAACGATTAAATATTTAAGTATTATGACATTTATAAATCTATTTAGAAAAAAGAATCGTAAACTATTATTTACAACACCTTCACATTCACAAAATTTTTTTATTGTGAATAAATTTAGGCATTTTTATACGTGCGATATTTCAGAAACTGATGCGCATAATCCGGAAATCGTACTGATGCAGGCGCAAAACAGAGCAAGCAAAATATACGGGACAAATCAGACGTTTTTTTTAACAAACGGTTCCTCCGGTGGAATAATAGCCGGAATTTTATCGGTTGCAAAACGAAATGATAATATTCTGATATGGAAGGACTCTCACCGTTGCCATAAAAATGCAGTAGAATTAGCAGGCGCAAATCCTATTTTTTATGAATTGCCATACATTGATAAATGGGGAGTAAACGATAAAACAACTGTTAAAATAATTGAGCCGTATTTTAAAACTCATAAAATAAAAGCGCTTATCGTTACTTCACCGAGCTATTACGGGATAGTATCCGATATTTACGCACTGAAAAAACTCTGTGAAAAATATGGAGTATATTTAATAGTTGATGAGGCACATGGCGCATTATATCCGTTTTCTGATAATCTGCCTCAAAGCGCAGTAAATGTCGCTGATTTAACAGTTCAGTCTTTACATAAAACAGCAGGCGGACTGAATCCGACAGCATTACTTCACTCGAATTTAGATTATGACATTCATTCTTTTGTTGAGAAAATAACTACAACATCACCATCTTATCCGCTATTAGCAACGATTGAAGCTAACATAAATTATTTAAATTCTCAAAAAGGCAGGAATAAAATAGAAGAACTTATAAATAATATTAAAGAATTACGACAAAATTGCAATAATGTTGATTTTGGAGGAGATGACATAACTAAAATTCTTATAAAAAAAGATGACTATTCCGGATATGAATTGTCCGAGTTGTTATTTGATAAATATAATATTGAAGATGAAATAACGAATGAAAAATCTACAATGCTTTTGACCGGATTAGGAACCTCCGATAAAAAGCTAAAAAAATTAAAGAATGTACTAATAAAAATATAAAATGTCATTTTATTTGCAAATATTTTATAATAAAATACACATAAGGAACAAATACTAATGATTAAATCAATAATTTCAAGTTTATTTATAACATCAATGTTGATAATTCCACTGTTATTGAAAACAGCGGGAATTGACACGGATTTTATTAATGCGCTGGTCGGAGGGCTTAGACCGCTT
Organism: uncultured bacterium; assembly: GCA_902783125.1. Lineage (GTDB taxonomy): Bacteria > Cyanobacteriota > Vampirovibrionia > Gastranaerophilales > Gastranaerophilaceae > UBA2883. The sequence continues at coordinate 4,784 of CACZPS010000169.1, forward strand.
CTTATATTTTTGATTGTACTTAATTTTATAGGACTAATTTGTTTGCAAACAGTTGCAAAATTTGCAAATTATATTGATACAAAAGATTTAATAGAACATAGTGAAGAACAAGATAAACTTGAAAACAGTATTTGGTATAAATTGTATAAAACGGGCTCTTTAACTGTGTTTTTTGGATTATTAATGTATAACAAATTATTTCTTACGACTATTTTTGCTTGCATTTGGTGGTTAACAAATCATTTCTTCAAAATATATTTTGATAAATTTATAAAAGGTTTAGAATAACTTAATAAGTTACTCAAATTTTTCTTCCGGTAACTCACAAGATGATGAAAATTTAAATTCTTTACGCAAAATGGTATCAGCTTTTTCTTTAATTATTTTCATAATATCTTTAACAGTTGCTTTCATTGGGATTATATTGTCAGCGGGGTCGTCATAAGACCCAATTAAATACTGATTATCATTTTTGCGTAATATTACACGTGGTTTATCAGAAAGTTTATCAAATCCCATTTTTGTATAAAAATTCACAGCAGAAGATTTTTCAGGAATCTCAGAGCGCACAAAGCATTGTTTAAACCCGTCTTTTAAAAGCGTATGGAAATACTCATATACAGTTGCCTGACCTTCTCTCGGAATTTTTTTATTCCAAGTGGCAAGCCAATCGAGTTCTGTTTCATATTTAGAATGATTTTTTCGGCTGGAATAATGTAATCCCCCTCTTTTATCCACTTTTAAAGCATTACCTATTAGTATTGAACAAGGCTCATTGTTGTAAAACGCCATTAAAATACGCGCTTTATCCTCAGGATGCTTTTCCCCTTTTAGAATTTCAATACCGGCGTTTAAAGCTTCGTTAATAACCTGTTTTGCAGATTCATTATCAATATCATATTTCTTCTGAAATTTATCCATATTATTAACAAGATGTTTCATATACCTAATATCGTTTTTTTCTAACTGATAAATGACAACATCTTTAGCCTTTTCATTTAAATATCCATATTTCGCTAATGGTATTGCTTTAAAACTTGTATTTTTATATTCCGTTAGGTTTTGTTGGTTGATATTTATTTGCATTTACAACTCCTTAATGAATAAAGTCACGTAAAAAAATAATTTGCCAGTATTTGTTCAACTTTTTTAATAATTCATACGGGACACAGTAGTTAGGTTATAATATTAGGCAGTATGATTATTACAATACAAGGGGTTTTTCAGATAAAGTAGTTATAAAATTGGAAGGCTCTAAAAAATGTATAGATGTGCCGCTTTTTTAGAAATGGGTACGAGGGGAAATATAAATAAATCTTATATAAATTGACTATGTAAAAATTTTTGCATAGTCTTTTTTTGTGTCTATAAGTGGTACAATACTGGTACAAAGAGGGCAAAAAACAATAAATAAATAAATAAATAAATTAAAAAAGAGGGTTAAAACCCTCTCTGTAATTAAATTTACCCTAGAATTAACGAGTTCAGAACTTGGGTAATTAATAATATTAATTATTTACCACTGCGATTCGAACAAGGACTCCAAAGCGGAGCAGGAGTGTTGACGGAGTCAAAAACTCATTTCCGCAAGCGTCGAGAAAACAATTAA
>CACZPS010000170.1 GCA_902783125.1 uncultured bacterium
AGAAATTCTTAGTCACTTAGTCACGGTTCACTTAGTCACTGTAAATTATAGTTTAGCGAGCTTCGCTCGCTAAACTATAATTTATTTAACCTTGATTTGCAAAATAGGCATAAAAACAGGCAACATGCTAACTTTTTTACAAAAGTTAACACTTTTAAAAATCATGAAAACATGCACCAAGCATGGTTTTCCATGTTTTAAAACCATGCAAACCATGTGATAATCTTAAATTCAGCTTTTTAGAATAGGTGAGTATCAATTACCATAAGCATTTGCGTGTATTTTAAACACTTGTAATAATCGTTTACAAACCACTTGTAATCAGTGGCTTTATCAATATAATGAAAATATGAGGCTAACTCATAAACCTGATGGGAGCGGTTTAGAACCGTTTTAGGGATAGTTGTATTAAATTAAAGAATAATTGTATTATATAATTTCGGAGGATAAATTGTTTAGAAGTCGTGATATGGGGAGAGCAGTTGCGGTTCGAAGGTGGACTACAACGGCTATTGAATGTTACAAAAGAGGATGTAATTGTGAAGGTTGTTTTTATAACGATTTCTTTAGCGGAACATACCAAAAATGCCAGATGAAAGCCTCTGTGCTTGAGTTGGTTAGAGTTATTGGTACACCTGACATTGATTTACCTCAAATTATTGAAGATTAGTACTCAGTCAAATAAAGACTTTAAAAAAGTAACCGAATATAGTATAATTAATTCGGTAGATATATTATGGAGGCATAAATGCACATTCACGTAAATGGTAAGAACATTGAAATTACAGACGCTATTAAGTCTTATGTAAAGGAAAAATTGGGCAAGGTAGCAAATCATTACGATCAAATTACAGCTATTGACGTTATTTTGACAGTAATCAAAAACCCTGCAGCAACAGGAAAGTATATCGCAGAAGTTTCTTGTAAATTGAACGGAAAAAATATTCACGTTGAAGTTTCAGAAAACGAATCAATGTATGCTAGTATTGACTTGGTCGCTGATAAATTAGACAGACAAGTTAAAAAATTCAAAGATAAATCTCTATCTTCTGACAAAGGTTCTATCAGAAATGTTGTTGATGAAGCTGACGTTGAAGATGAAACTGAAGAAATTCAGGCAGAAGAAGTTTAATTGTCTAATAAATTGATTAAAATTAAAAACGAGCGATTTTTCGAGTCGCTCGTTTTTATATTTATAATAAAAATCCTGCCTTTATTTTCCTTGTTATTCAATCAATTTCAGCAAGTTGTTCCTGTGTTACCAACGGATTTATTCTAATTTTATTAATAATTTTTTATTAATTTACAATAACCTTTACAGTAACCTTTTGAGTAACGTTCTTTCTGATTTTATAATTTATTCTATTGTATTGAACATTAAAGAAAGCATAAATTCTGCGAATTTTATACTTTTTAAACCTTATTTTCTACCAATACTGATAAAGTATTATTATCATATATACATATTTAGACTAACCTATATCTCACAGTTAATTTAATATTGTATTAAGTATTAAATTACAAGATAAATATGTATAATAATCTATTCGCCATATACATTTACGGTTAATTGTCGCCAAAAGATGAAAACAGTTTTTTCATTCATATCTATATAGGCAATTTTCTTAATGCCTGCTTTTTTCGCAGCCTCATCAATACTTGCGTCACCAACTTCTACGACAAATAATACATTTGTGGTCGATGCAGAACCTTTTTTTAAGGTGCTTAAATCAGGAACATTCGTACCGGTTGCGGCTACAGGATAAGTTGCATTTGTATAGAATAAACCCATTGCATTTGCACTTCCCTGAGTCGCAAAGGCTAATACAAAACTCATTAAACCAAGTAATAAAAATTTTTTCATGCTATTCTCCATTCTTTCTTATTCACCATATACAATAGTTTTTGTTTCTCTTACTAAAATCGGTATAAACCCTAAAGGTATAAATACTTTTACACATTTAGAATCTACGTACTTAATTTTCTTAATTCCCCCTTTTCTTGCTGCTTCTTCAATACTGGCATCACCGACTTCGACTAAATATAGAATGTTTCTTGAAACAGATTCTCCTGACTTTAAATTTTTAAGGTCAACATCTGTTTCTCCGGTTTCAGCTTTTGCCACATCAATCGGAATTTTGGTATTAGTATAAATACCGCCGCAATCATAATATTCCCAATGAGTCATATATGCTTCAGCCTTTGGAGAATTGATAAATATAAGAGAGCAAATAACGCACAACAAACTTAAAATCTTTTTCATATTTACTCCTATTAATCTTTAATGCTAATTATTTACTTTAAAAATAGTACTAAATGCTAATTTATAAAAATATATTAGCATTATTTACTAATTTATGCAACAAAAAATGATGTTAAACTGAATTAATATAAAATTCAAAACCTCATATTATGCTATTGGAGGTTGTAATGAAGAATTTAAAAACAAAATTAGGCAAACGTATTCAAGAAATAAGAAAGTCAAAAAATATAACTCAAGAAAAATTGGCTGAAATTCTTGATATGGAAACAACTAATTTGAGTAATATAGAACGTGGCAAAAATTTTATGACTGCCGACACGTTAGAAAAAATAATCAATGCGCTTGGTGTGAAAGCAAAAGACCTCTTTGATTTTGGACATATAACGACATCATCAAAATTAAAAGAATTGATTATAGACCAACTTGATACTCTTTCAAAAAATAAACTTCAATATCTTTATAAGACTATTCAAAACCTTAATGAATTGTAGTTGAAAGCCGAGTAAAGCTTAACAGAAATTAGACTGAACGTAATGTTGAACGATAATTTTTATAAAAATCTTGGAAAAAATATAAGAAAATATCGTAATGAGTTAGATCTTACTCAACAAGATTTAGCCGATAGAATAGGTATTTCTCTCAATTTTATGGGCAAAATTGAAGTAGCGTTTTCTAAGCCATCACTGGATACTTTAATAAAAATAGCAAATAGTTTAAATATAAGTGTATCTGATTTATGTAAATTTGATTAGTCATTAGAGGTTATAGTGAAGAATATTAAAGAAAAATTGGCAGAAACAATTGATATGGAAACAACCAATCTGAGTAATATTGAGCGTGGTAAAAATTTCACATCTATATTTTACTTTTATTAACTTTTTTGCATTTGTTTTTTAAATACACATATATTTCTGAACACGCATAGACAAAAACAAATACAAATAATACATTACCAAAACTAACAGAAAGGGTTCTGTTTGTATATTTAAGCCATGCGGAAAACCAGCCGATTACTATCCACGATGCAATATACAAAGTCGGCAGTTCTGAACTCAGGTGTTTTATAATATCCCATATTTTCAATTTTGTAAGATAAATAGATGCAAAATGCGAAAGGCTTAAAACAAGCATAATGATATTCATATATGTAAATAAAAATAATGGGGGTTGCTGATGATAAATATCAGGATTCATTAGAACCAACCAAAGATTTACCCCAAGCATATTGAAAATAATGTATTCAATAAAAAATAATGGCAGTGATATCCCAAGTAAGTATAGATAAAATTTGCTCAAATTAAAGCAATGTTTCAATAATTTCCCAAACAACCATCCTGCGACGGGATACATTATCCAGTTACTAAATGAAAAACACACATATTCAGCCTCTAAAAAATTTTTAACAGGAACAAATAATCCGACAAAAGAATAGTAAAAATGTTCAGGGGTAAGAGTTAAGAAAATTTTATTATTACAAAACGCTCCAAATAAAGTTATACAAAGCGTTATAATAAAAATTGTCTTGTCAGAAAATTTGAAGTATTTAATTATTGCAAAAAACATCAGTACTAACCCTGCAAATTGCAGAATGTCACTACCTAACAACATTAAAAATTTGTTAGTTACAAATGCTTCACCAAATATAAGCGATTTTCCTATAATTATAGTTGGAAGCACCAGACATAAAAAATTCAGCATATAGCCTGATAAAATTAGTTTACAGCCTCTTTTTATGAAATATGGAACAGAGTTATTTTTTGAATATGCTATCCCCATTCCCATACAAAACATAAAGCTCTGTGCTCCTAATAATCTGACAGCGTTATGGGCAATATAAGTCGGGTTTAATGTTGCAGGCACAGAATACTGCATTGTGTAAAAAACATGACACAATATCATTAAAATTATAGAAATAGTTTTGCATAAATCAAAAGCATCTTGCCTTTTATTATTGACAATATTATCACTAAACAAATGCATGAGTATTGTATATCCCCTAAAAAATTATATAATTTTATAGGTTTACAGTATCATAAAAACGACAATATTTAATAGAATCTTACAAAATTAATAAAATCGAGCTTTACATAATATTAAATACGTACTTTGTATTCTTATCTTTCTTTTGTAATGTCAAGTATCAATTCGTCAGAAAACTTAATAGGAACACCGATTTCTTTTTCAAGACTTGCTGCTGCGACATTATAATTCAGCATAGCGTTATAGAAATCCAATCGTGCGTTAAGATAGGTGTTTTCACCGTCTTTAAGCTCAATTGCATCCCCTACGCCCGCTTTATATCTTCCCGTAACTTGCCTATATTGTTCTTTTGCCTGATCAAGAGCAAGTTTTGCAATCAAAATCTCTTGCTTAGCTGTTTGTAAATCAATATAATTCTTCTTTACATTCAAATAAACAGTATGTTTAACATCTTCATATTCTGCTTCACTCTTTTTTAAAGCCGCTTTTGCTTCATCAATCTCTTTTTTGACTCTCATAAGATTTAAGTTTGAATAACTAAGTGCCGCCCCAAACTGCGAAGAATAAACATTATACTTGTTCCCAAGACGATTACCATAACCTGCAAAAATACCTATATCAGGTGTAAAATCACGACGTTTTGCTCTCAAATTCATTTTTGCAGCATCAACATTCTTTTTGGCAGATATAAGTTCCGGACGAACATCAAATGCGGTTTTTATAGCACTTTCTACATCATTTTTATAATCGTTTAAGAGCAACTGATCCGATAATTCATAATTCGTATACTCAGGAATACCCATTATTCTTGATAACTGAACAAGCGCAATTTCTAAAACGCTCTTTGCCTTTACAAGATTTAGTTGTGCTTTACCAAGGTTATATTCTGCTGTAACAACATCAATTTTTGCTTTTTTACCGATTTTATAGAACCCCCATGCCTGAGCAAGCTGAAGTTCGTAATCTTTAACCGTATCTTCATAAACATTGACTTGTGCCTGAGCAAAAAGTACATTATAATATGTAGTTTTGATATCGTAAATAACAGTGTTTATGGTTTCTTTTGTATCAGCCTGTTTTGCCTCATACATTCTTCTTACCATATCAGCAGTAGCTTTTGTTTTTCCAAAATCAAATAATAACATCTCACCTGAAATGTTTGGCAAATATCCCATTGTCATATATTGACTTCTCCCGCCGATTACAACATCTTTAGAATATCTTTGCCCTGAGCGCTCAATATCAATTCCTGCGGTGATAGATGGAAAAAAATTAGACCACGCTTGACCTATTCTTGATTTATAAACATCCTCATCACACAAGTATGCACGTATTGTCGGATTACATTTAATCGCAACATTCACACAGTCCTCAAGCGAAAATACACGATGAACATCATTTGTATATTCACTCTTTACTTCTGTTTGAGCTTTTTGCTGATTATTTTTCTTATCTTTTCGCAGCTTTATAATATGTCGTTCAGTCTTTACTTTGTCGTTTTTATTAACATCAACTATTGCATAAGCAATATTTGAAGATAGTGCAAGAACGCACATAACTGTTAAACCGGCTAAAATTTTTATTTTATTAAATCTCATCATCTTCTCTCTTATTATTAAAGTATTTATCAACTATCTCTTGAATAATTACATAAAAAGCAGGAGTCATAACAGCACCGATAGTAGCTGCCGTAATCATACCGCCGATTACCGTACAACCTACTGAAATACGGCTGTTAGCACCGGCACCTGATGCGAACAACAACGGTAAAATACCCAAGATAAATGCGGCTTCCGTCATCATAATAGCCCTAAATCTTAAATCTGCCGCTTTTACTGCCGCGTCTTCAATATTCAAACCATGTTTTTCGTGTTCAACTTTAGCAAACTCTACAATCAAAATTGCCTGTTTTGCAGCCAAACCAATCAAGGTAATCAACCCAACCTGTGAATACAAGTCTAAAGATTGTCCCATCATCAATTGGAAAATTAAAGCCCCGACTACCGCAACAGGCGATATCAACAGTACCGCAACAGGAATCATCCAGCTTTCATAAAGTGCAACAAGGAACAAATATACAAACAATAATGCAAGTCCGATTACAAGCCCCGTTTGACCTGATGATTCTTTTTCCTGACGTGATGTTCCCGACCACTGGTAAGTATAATCACGTGTTAAATACTTATCAGACAATTTTTCCATCGCTTTCATAGCGTCCCCTGATGATTTTCCGCTAGCTTGCATACCTTGTATCTGAACGGAACGGAACTGGTTAAATCTTGTTATAGATACAGCTCCTGTTATTTGTTCAGGTTTGATTACAGTCATAATTGGAACCATATTCCCTTTTGTGTTCGCAACTCTGATTTTTTCCAAATCTTCTATCTTGTTTCTGTAATCTCCTTCTGCCTGCATAAACACTCTGAATACTCTGCCCAGTTTATTAAAATCATTTACGTAAGAGTATGACAAAGTTGATGCTAATGTATTGTGTAATTCTGCAATATCTATACTTTGAGCCAGAACTTTATCATAATCAATATTCAGAATATATTGAGGAACATTTGCCTGAAACTGGGTATAAACACTTGATAAAGAACTATCTTCATTAGCTTTTTCTATAAAGGTATTTGCAAACTTGGATAAATCTTGTATGGTTTCATTTCCTGTAGATAACAATTGATATTCAAAACCGCCCATTGTACCTAAACCATCAATTGCAGGAGGTGAGAAGGTGAACACAGATGCTTCCGTAATATTTGCTGAGCGCATATTTATTTCATCCATTATTGCCGTATGCGACATATTAGTTGATCTGCCCGTAACAAGTCTAAACACCCAGCTAATAGGGTTAACCTTTCTTTCACCCCATTCTTTTAACTGAATAACAACAGTTGCTTGGTTTGATGGCCCCATACCGCCAAAAGCGATAATTCTTTCCTTATCAACGCCATCAATATCTTCAATCATTTTTGTAAATTTAATAACAACGTCTTCTGTTCTGTTTAAAGATGCTCCGTCAGGCAAGGTTATTGACGTTACCAGAATCCCCTGATCTTCATCAGGTATAAATCCTGTAGGAATTATTTTAAATAACCCTAACATAAGCACAATTATTGAAACATAAGTAATAATAGTTAGCTTTTTATCAAAAACAAATTTTTTGACATATTCAAGATAAAATTGAGTCAATAAATCAAATTTTTCATTGAAAATCTTTAAGAATTTAGTAACATAAACATTTATATCATCGAGAATTTCTTTAACCGAGTCAGGTAATTTGATTTTCTTCTTTTTCTCTTTCAATAATATTGAACACAGAGCAGGCGAAAGAGTAAGCGCACATACTGCAGAGAATGAGATTGATGCCGCAATACATACCGCAAACTGTTTATACATAGTACCAGACAAACCTGTCATAAAACACATCGGAACAAATACCGCAACAAGTACTGCAGCCATCGCAACAAGCGAACCGCCAACATCATGCATTGTCTTTTGGGTTGCCTCAACCGCATTCATGCCTTCTTCTTCCATGTGCCGCTTGACATCTTCTATTACAACAATCGCATCGTCAACAACGACCGCAACTGCAAGTACCAGCGCAAACAATGTCAGAAGGTTCAATGACATTCCAAGCATTTTTAAAGCAATAAATGTACCAACAAGCGATACAGGAATCGCAACACAAGGAATCAATGTTGCATAGTAATCTCCCAAAAACGCAAAGATTACCAATATTACAATTAAAGATGTTAAAAGAATGGTAAACTCAACTTCGTCCATTGATTCTGTGATGAAAATTGCATTATCCATCATTGTCTTAATCTGTAACGAATCAGGTAAAGTTTTATCGAGCTTTTGCATCTCTTTATTTACGGCCTCAACAATTTCAATTGTATTTGCCCCCGGAAGCGGCATTACCTGAATAAGTACCGCGGGTTTTGCATCAACCAAACCGAATAATGAATAAGATTTTGCTCCTAATTCTACTCTGGCAACATCTTTTAATCTTATTTTTGAGCTGTCTGAATTTGAACGAATAATGATATTCTCAAATTCTTCAGGAGTTGATAATCTTCCTTTTGTCAGAAGTGATAATTGCAGACTCGCAGGTTTATCTGTCGGAAGAACGCCTAATGCACCTGTTGAGAGTTGTACGTTTTGGTTTCTTATAGCATTTTGAACTTCTGTAACAGATACTTTGTAACTTGCTAACTTTGCTGGGTCAAGCCAAATTCTCATACTGTAATCATCAGCACCAAAGATATTAACTTCCCCAACCCCGTTTATACGTTTGATTGCGTCTTTAATATAAATATTCGCATAATTTGTCAGGTCTAACTGACTCCATGATTCATTTTCTGAGGACAGATTAAGAATAATCGCACCAATACCGCCAACTTGGTTTTTTGCGGTAATCCCCTGTTGTATAACCTCTTGAGGAAGCATTGACTGAACCTGTTGAAGTTTATTTTGAACATTCATCAAGTTAACATCATTGTTAGTTCCTGTCTTGAAAAAGATATTCAAACTATACGCATTATCATAACTCGTCGAGGACATATATATCATATCCTGAACCCCGTTAAGTTGTGATTCAAGCATTGATGCAATAGAAGATTCAATGACCGACGCACTTGCCCCCGGATAAGATGCCGAAATTGTAACCTGCGGCGGAGTGATATTCGGGTACTTTTCCTGTTGTAATCCAAATAAACAAATAGAACCCAGAATTACAATTATTAATGATATTACAACCGCAAAACGTGGTTTTTGTATGAAAAAATATAAATCTTCTTTTTTAATTGCCATTATTCAAACCTTATTTTTTTACATTCTTCTTTTCTAATTCAAACTTAAACGGTTTAGTTTTCAGTTTCTGTCCTGACTTATAAACATTTTGAATACCCTGCATAACCACAACGTCATCAGGCTCTAACCCGCTTTCAACTATCCAGCAATTGTTATAACTTTCTTTTACAACAACCTCTTTCTTTACGGCTTTACCTTTTTTAACCGTCCACACATAATATCCCGTACCGACATCTGTTTTTGTTGCAGATTGAGGAATTAACATAACCTTCATTGCTTTATTAACTCTGATAATAATGTTTACGTAATCCCCCGGAACCAAAAGTTCATTCGGGTTATCAAAAAGTGCCCTCAATGTAACCGTTCCTGTATCTTCATCAATCTTATTGTCAACAAACTCTATTCTTCCTTCTGACTCATACATAGAACCGTCGGCCAATTTTAATAATACTGATACAGTTGTACCGTCGTTTTTATTTTCAAGATAATATCTTTTTAACTCAATAAAATCACTGCTTTTAAGCGGGAAAATAACTCTCATCGGGTTAGTACTGTATATTTGAGCAATAACACCTGAATTTGGAGTTACAAAATTCCCGACAGAAACAATGGACTTACCTATTCTGCCATCCATTGGAGATGTAATATTCGTATAACTTAGTTCTAACCTTGCTTTTGAAAGTTGTGCTACAGAACCGTCAAGTGCTGCCCGATTTCTGTTCCTATCAGTCAATTTATTATCGTAATATTCTCTACTTACCAAATCTTCTTTCAATAATGCTTCCGCACGTTTCAAATCTATCTGAGAATTTCTATAAACGGCAGTATTTTCATTCACTCTTGCCCTTGCACTCCTTGCTGCCAGAATATATTCTTCAGGTTCAATTAGAAATAGTCTTTGACCTTTTTTTACTCTGTCGCCTTCTTCAAAATATCTTTTTTGGAGCCAACCGCTAACTCTGGCAATAATATCTACCGATAACGCAGCTTCTACCCTGCCCGTTGTTTCGTGTTCAGGATAAATTTCCATTTCCATAGGATTTGCAACTTCTACTACCTGAGGCTGTGACATTGCCATCATTGTCATAATACCGACTGTTAATGATTTCAACTGATTAAAAAGTATCGGCACAATAATTACAGCCAAAATTATAGCAATATTCCTAGTTTTTCTTGATTTCCAATCTATTTTCATACTCTTCCTACCCAACATAAATTAAATACTTAACAATAAAATAATAACATATATATCAATGTTCTCAACTTTGTAAAAAAATTTTAACCAAAGGGGTAAAGGGGTAAAGGGGTAAAGGGGTAAATGTGATTTACCCCAAATCATGTTTGTAATATAATAATTTCGTTAAAAAGATGAGGTTAAAAATGAGCAAATATTTATTAGAAATCGGCGTGGAAGAATTACCATACAAGTTTATTACATCTGTTGAAGCACAATTAAGAGATAGCTTTAACAAGTTTTTAGGTGCAAATAATATAAAATTTGATAATATAGAAGTATTAACAACTCCAAGAAGATTGGCGGTTATTATTGACGGGTTAGCAGATGCTCAGCCTGATTCAACAAAGATTTTCAAAGGCCCTATTAAAAAGATTGCCTATGACGAAAACGGAAATCTTTCAAAAGCCGGTGAAGGTTTTGCCAAGAAAAACGGGCTTAATCCTGAGGATTTGTACGTTGAAGATGATTACGTTATGGCAAAAGTCGAAGTAAAGGGTAAATCCACTAAAGATGTTTTGATAGACAATATTCCAAGCCTTATCTTAAAACTTCAAGGCTCACACTTTATGCGTTGGGCTGACCACGAAGAAAAATTCTCAAGACCTATCCGCTGGTTAGTGTCTGTATATAATAACGATGAATTAAAGATAAAAGTACTTGATATTGAATCATCAAAAATATCAAGAGGACACCGTTCTTACGGCAAAGATATTATAATAAACAACCCTGATGAATACAGGGCTAAATTAAAAGAAGGTTATGTTATTGCAGACCAAAAAGAACGCAGAGCTAAAATAATAGAATTAGCAAATGAAAAAGCATCAGAAATCGGAGCAACAACCCGTATCTCTGATGATTTATTAGAAGAAGTTACAAACATTTGCGAATGGCCTGTGGCGGTTGTTTGCAATTTTGACGAAGAATATCTGAATATTCCTGATGAAGTTACCATTACAGTTATGGAATCCCACCAAAGATATTTTGCACTCTTTAAAGATGGTAAATTAACAAATAAGTTTATTACCATTGCAAACTATATAGGCGATGAGTTTGAAAACATCAAAGCAGGAAATTTAAGAGTAATCAAAGCCCGATTGGATGATGCCGTTTTCTTCGTTAAAAACGATACCAAGAAAAAACTTGAAGAATATGTTGAGAACCTAAAAGGTATGACTTTCCAAAAAGGCATGGGTTCTGTCTATGACAAAACTCAAAGACTTATCAAATTATCAAAACAGATTGCAGAAGTATTAGGGGTAAATGATACAGATGTAATCCGTACGGCATATTTATGTAAAGCAGATTTGGCAACAAATCTTGTGTTTGAATTTACAGAACTTCAAGGCTTTATCGGTTCAGATTATGCTAAAATCTCAGGCGAAACCGATGCGGTTGTTCAGGGCATAAAAGAACATTACTTCCCGCTCAATGCTGATAGCGAACTTGCGCAAGGAATAGAAGGTCAAATTGTAGGAATAGCTGATAAACTCGATAACATCTGCGCAGTCTTTGCTTCAGGCAAAAAACCTACCGGCTCATCAGATCCGCTTGGGGTTCGTCGTGCAGCCTTAGGGATTATCAAAACTATTATCGAAAATAATTTGGAAATTAATCTTTCTGAACTTATAAAATTAACTCTTGAACTTCTTCCGGTTGATGTTGATTGTCAGGCTGATGTGGAAGAATTTATCATCCAAAGATTAACAATTTTCTTAGGCGAAACATACAAGAAAGACATTCTTGAAGGTTGTTTGATTGGTAATCCTTTGGAAAAACTCTCTGATTACATCAAACGTGTACAGGCTGTTTCTGAATTTGACAGCCCTATGACTGTTGAGAACGCTAACCGTGTTATCAGGATTTTAAAAGATGCTTCATTTGATGTTGTTGATGAAGATTTGTTCCAATATGATGAAGAAAGAAATCTTTATTCTGCAGTTAAATCTATTAAAACAACCGATGATTACTCTGAATACCTCAAACAATTAGTAGGTTTAAATTCTAAGGTGGATGCGTTCTTTGATAAAGTTCTTGTTATGGATAAAGACGAAAATATCAAAAATAACAGAATCGGATTATTAACCTTACTTAAGTCTTACTATAACCTTGTTGCAGATTTTAGCAAAATCAAGGGGTAGTGGTGAAGGGGTAAATGTATAATATATATGAGGGTGTTCAAAAAGTCAAAAAAATAAAAAAACTTTGAGCACTAAAATTTATCATTAAAATTTAATATTGCAGGAAAGAGTTAATAAAAATAAGAAACATTTTATCTCTATATTGGGAAAGATAATAAAACAGCATAGAGAAAATTTAGGAAAAAGTATATACTTAATTTCTGCAGAATCCTCAGTACCTTGTTCAACATGGAGAGATGTTAAATTTGGGATAAGTAGTAATCTCAATTTAACAAATTTTTATAAAATATCCGAAGGACTTTATACCCCGACACACGAATTATTAAAAGAATTATCCGACACTTCAGGCAAAGACTTTTCATTTACTGAATTAAATAATTAATTTCAAGCAAATTACTTATATTGTTTTACAAGATTTTTTGGAAGGTACATAGCTAATCCGCTACAGTTCCAAAATGGTGATAAATCAATTTTTGCACCCGTTTTTTCTGAGTCTTTAATCATACTTTCAAAGATTTCATTAGGATTACTTGTTCCATATTTATCCAGCAAAAATTTATATGCAGCAGAGTCTTTCATCGGCTCAAAAAAACGCTTTCCTCGTTTATAATGAGCTATTTCAGAACCATTATATGCGACAGATACAATATTTGGCTCAATACCTTTTTCTATACAATAACGGACGGCTAACTTATCAGCTAATTTCCCGACTCCGCCAATTTGCCCGTCATATCTGTTTTCCAACCACAAGACAACAATCCTGTCACCTGTTATACCCTCTTTCTCATAATCTGAACTCAGTTTTTTACTGCAAGATTCATAATCATTTGTAAAAATTACCTTTCCATATTCTTTTCTTAAATCTTTTGAAAAAAAATGAAAACCATCTATATCATCATCTTTTGTACTATGAGATTTTACTATAAACACTTCGATTGGATTTTTTGTTTTTTTATCAAATAATATGCCTGTTTTATCAGGTTCAAAATCAGCCGTAAATACATTTTTATAGAAAGAAAAAGGTCTTTTTTCAATCCATTTAAAATGTTGAGGTTTTGTTATATCAACTATTTTGTCTGTTTCATAAATTTCATGGTCATAAGGATTAGTTATCCAAAATCCTTTTATTTTATCGGAACTTCTCTCAAAAGAATCAGCTTTCATAGAATTACTTTTAAAACTAATTCTTTTTTGGTTAAAAATATAATTTGTTTGTACATTTTTTAAAGGATTAACATACATACTTGTATAAAATATAAACATAAAATTATTTGCTAATCATAAAAATATATCTTTAATTGTTAATTTATTAATATTAAGTGTCAAAAAGGCTCTATTTACTTTTGTATCATTTAGAGGATATTTTGTTAGAAAATGTTATAATTAAGGAACATAATTAATATAAAGAATTAAGAGGTGTCCTATGGGAAATTTATTATTCTTCGCTTTCGTGTTTTATGTAACTTTAATCGCTTTGCCAAGTTTCTTTGAAGCAAAAGCGTAAAAAATTTAATAGTAAATTTTATTAACAAAACAAAACATCCTTATGATGTTTTGTTTTGTTGTGTGAAAAGATTATAATGTTAACCGGTTGATGACTATTTTAATGTGGCAATAAATTTATCTCAACCAGAAATTTTATGTTGACTGTTGTGAAAATTTCTATGTGATTACACACAACAAATAATCCGCATTGTCAATATCTCCATAAGTGTTATAACAGATATACTCCTCTTTATATCTCCACCGGACTAATAGTATTATCCTTAAACTTTACTAGAATGTTATAGAGTAAATAACTTATTATGTAATTTTAAGTTCAAAAAAGGAGAAACTATGAAAAAAACATTATTAACAGCCACCTTGATTGCGGCTTTGTCAGCAACAACCTTATCAGCAAACGCATTTTGCTGGAGTAATTTAAATCCGTTCACGTGGGGCTCAAGATGCTGTGGTGCGGCAGCTAACTGTGAATGTCAAAAAGATAAATGTAATCCTTGTAAAAAGACAAAAAAATGCTGTCCTACAAAAAACCAATGTCAAACTCAAAAACCACAATGCAACACTTGTGCGCCAAGTACATGTAATCCTTGTGACAGACTGCAACAAGAAACCGAAAGATAGTTTTTATACTCAAGCTCCAACAAAAAAAATAAAGGCAATATGTCAAATCTTGATATATTGCCTTTATTTTGTTGTGTTAGTATTATATTGTTGATTTGTGTTTACTGCAAATATATCTTAATATCTGCATTCAGAAAATTATTAATTTTCGTACCTCAACATATATATAAAGTGTTAAGAACACATTTATTTGCTGATTTAACTATAAATTATTAATAAATTGTTACAAATATAATTTTATAAAAATTTTTTAGAGTTTAGTGAACAGGGAAATTTTAACGTTGCTCTTATAGAATTTATTAAACAATTGTAATACTGACAATTTTTTGATATTATTTTGTTATGACTAAGGTTGCGAACGACGAGAGCATTAATTTAAAAGAATATACTAATTTAATCGAAACAGTGTCAAAAGTAGAGTTTACGAAAGTGTCTTCTTATGGTTTGATTGAATATCCCGAAATAGTTAATCTTGCGACTCACACAATATACTTAGTCTTGAAGAACGGAAGTGCGACCGAATATAACAATGCTTATCTTACAAAGGCAATCAAATGGGAAATCCGTAACGAAATCAGAAGAAGATATCGTTGGTATACAATGAAAAATTCGCAGCCTGTTAATGATTCAGAAGTCAGAGAAGTAGTTTATAAATCAATTGTGTCAGTTGAGGCTATGGCAGAAGCTGAAAATCCTATTATAGTAAGAGATACTTCTATGACGCCGCCGGAACAAGCTGAATATGAGGAGTTAAAAGCAAGAATAAAAGAAGCTATAAAACATCTTCCGGAAAGAGAGCGTGCACTTGTTGAGGCTAAATTTTTTCAAGATAAAAAACTAAAAGATATTTCTGATGAATTTAATATTTCACAATCCCGTATATCCAGAATTATCCAAAATGCGCTTAAAAAAGTGAGAAAAGAACTTAACAAACAAGAAAAATAGGGGTAAATATAAATAAAGTGAATAGCGAACAGTGACCTATCTTTCCTGAAAGGAGAGGTAGAATAATAAATCAAAATGGAAATTGAAGTAAATAGGAAATTGGGTGTTCTACCACGATAAATAAAATAATAAGAGGAGAGTTAATGGGAATAGATGGTGTATTATTAACCAATAAAGACATAAAACTAAAGGGCGATATCAACCCTGAATTTTTAAGACAAAGTGAAATCGGATTACCGCAAAAAAGTGAACTTGAGGTTCTAAGGCATTATAAATCATTAAGTGACAAAAATTTTTGCGTTGAAACAGGCATGTATCCTCTTGGGTCTTGTACAATGAAGTATAACCCTAAAGTCAACGAATTGATGGCAAATCTTGAAGGTTTTTCTAATCTTCATCCTTTGCAATCTGATGAAGATTCACAGGGTGCGCTAGAGCTTATGTACAACCTTCAGGAAACACTGAAAGTTCTCACCGGCATGGACGCTGTTACTCTCCAGCCGGCAGCAGGTGCGCATGGCGAATTTACTGGCATGCTTATTATAAAAAAATATTTTGAGAAAAAAGGTGAAACCAGAAAAAAAGTTATAGTACCTGATTCTGCTCATGGTACAAACCCTGCATCAGCATCTATGGCAGGGTTTGAGATTATTCAGGTTAAATCAAACGAAAAAGGTCAAATTGATATAGATGATTTAAAAAATCTTATATCAGAACAAGGTCCTAATATTGCAGGGATAATGATGACAAATCCTAATACAGTAGGAATTTTCGAAGAAAATGTATTAGAGATTTCCAAAATTATGCACAAAAACGGTTCACTTCTCTATTACGACGGAGCGAACCTGAATGCAATTATGGGGTATTCAAATCCCGCAATAATGGGATTTGATGTTTGTCATATTAATCTGCATAAAACCTTTTCAACTCCTCATGGAGGTGGCGGGCCTGGTGCTGGGCCTGTTGGGGTTGTCGATAAATTAAAAGATTATTTGCCGACACCTGTTATTGAAAAACAAGAGGGTAAATATATTAGAAATTATAATCTGCCTGATAGTATAGGAAAAGTACGTTCGTTCTACGGTAATTTCGGGGTATTGGTAAGAGCTTATACATATATTCTGATGATGGGAATAGATTTAAAACACGCAACGGAAGATGCCGTTTTGAACGCTAATTATCTTATGGCTAAATTAAAAAATGCTTATGATATGGCTTATGATGAAAGATGTATGCATGAGTTTGTTATCTGCGGAGAGAAACAAAAACATGAAGGTTCATCAACCCTTCATATCGCAAAACGTCTAATGGATTATAAAATCCATCCGCCGACGGTTTATTTCCCGCTTATTGTTCACGAGGCAATTATGGTTGAACCAACAGAAAGTGAATCAAAAGAGAGATTAGATAACTTTGTAGAGGTTATGTTAAAGATAGCAGATGAAATCAAACAAAACCCGGAATTTGTCAATTCTGCCCCACATAATGCTCCTATAAAAAAGGTTGATGAAACATTGGCTGCCAGAAAACCTGATTTGAGTTATGCTAAGTAAATTATAGTTTAGCGAGCAAAGCTCGCTAAACTATAATTTACAGTGACTAAGTGAACCGTGACTAAGTGACTAAGAATTTC
>CACZPS010000171.1 GCA_902783125.1 uncultured bacterium
CCATTCACTGTTACCTTCGATATCAGTTGTTAATAAATAAACAGGGCAAGCACCGAACAATTAAGGCTCTACTCTGTACGCTTTAACTTTAACCTTTTCACCGAAAGTTTCTACTTCAACAGTTACATCAATATCTGTTAAGAAATCATAATATTTTCTGATATATGCAACTTCAACGTTGCCTGAATGATCAATTCTTTGGTCGTAGTAACCGTATGACCATAACATAGTAACACCAACCATCGGCATTTGTAGATATCCCGCAGATAACATGTGTGATCCTGCTAAGAACCCTAAACCGCCCGAATATGTGTTTAATGATTGATCTAATGCAATTTCCATTGAGAAATATGCTACATTTGGTAATGACATAATTTTTATCCTTTTCTTATCGTATAATCCTTTTGAACTATTTTATAAATAGCATATTAATATTTATACCAACAACATACCACAATTTCAATAAATTTCATCATGTTCCCTGACTCTACTATTGTACAATATGGTAAAGCATAGATATAAATAGTATTTTAAAAGGGTAAAGTTTTGTAACAAAACTAATACTTTAGGGTTAGTTTTATTGTTTTGTTGGATAATTTCAACTTATTTTTATTAACAAACTTTAACAAAATATTTTTTTTAGGCAACTATTTTCTAAATTAAACGTTATTAAATATATGAGAATAAATGCTCAGTCAATGTGTGTGAATAAAAATAACGGTGTGACTGCAAACAAAAATATTTGTTATGCAGGATATTCTGTCGGTTTGAAAAAAGATACATTTACTCCGTCATTTACGGCATTGAAAAAATCAATGTTTAAGGGAATAGATTTTGCGGTTGTGGAAAAATTTAAATCCCCGATAGAAAAGTTTAATTCCTTGGAGGATTTTTATAAGTGGGCAGAAGATGAGTGTTACAAGATTTGTATGAAAGATTATGGCGGAAGAACCGGCGAGGTTAAATATAAAAGAGATAGTATGATTTGTGATTGGGATAATGCTTTAAGCAGCGGAGAATACTCCGATTCCGAAAGATTACTGATATTAGATGCGGTAGTCAAGGGGTTAAAACCCAATAATGATAGTATTTGCCCTGTTTATAACAGAAATGTTTTAAACAAAACTCTTGATGGCTTAAAATCAAGTTTAGAAAAAGATAAAAATTTTCAATTCAGTTTTAATAAAATATACAAAAAAAATTTGATAGATATGTATACCAAAAATTCATCTATAGGGCAGAATGACTCAAAATGGATAATTATTCCCTCAAAAGATAATGACCCGGTGAATTTTAAAGAAAATGTAAAAAAACTCCAATCTATATCCACCAATGAAATGTGTACAAAATATACGGGCGCAGAATTTCACCTAGAAAATGGTGATATCCATGTTTATATGGAAAACGGGAAACCAAAAGTGTTATTAAGGCTAAATGACGGAGTAGTTCAGGAGATTAATGGCGAACACAATGATTACCGTATTCCAAAAGAGTGTGTAGAGTTAACAAAAAAATATTTATATGAACAGGATTTAATTACAACGGAAAAAGCAGATGAAATGCTGCGAAAATCAGAACGGGATGTTATAAGTGAACCTATAAATAATATTACTAACAACACGTATAATAGCGATAGTAAAAGTATCTTTAAAAAGCTGCTGAACTTATTTAAATAATTATAGATAACCTAAATTTAAAATACAAGAATTTATCGCTATCAGTAGGAGAAGAAATTTCTAAAACGAAATCTGAACAGTTTGATGATGAAGGTAATACCTTTACTCAAACAAACACAACTTCAACCACTTCTGTTAATGCAGGTTTGCAATTGGGCAAATTCAACACATCAGCAGGTGCAAGATTTGCAAAAGAAGGTAATACGTATAATTTGGGAACAAGTGCAAATTTTGAAATACAAGCCGGCGAACATATAAATATCGGATTAAGTCCGTCAGTTGATAATTCATATAACACTCAAAATAAATCATATACTTTATCAACGGGCGGAAATGTTTCATTTATGGGGAATTGGAATAATTTTAATGCTAATCTTTCAATGAATGAAAATTATTCAAGGACAATGCAAAATGGATTTAAACCTGATGAGAATAATATGTTCGGAATAAACGGGTCGGTTCAATATAAAAATTTAAGTGCAGAAGTGAATTTCAATGATATGGATAATAAATTCTCGCACTCTGATACTTATGGAGTAAATGTTTCGTACAATTCAAAAATCGGAAGATTTGGAGCCGGTTATACTTATATGGAGAACAACAATAAAATGGGCGGAAGTTCGACTTATACAAACATGGTAAATGTTAGTTATTCCGCACCGTTAGATATTATTAACAAAATCTTCAAAAAATCACACAAAGGAGGATAAACAATGGGAGTAGATTTAAATCCTGAATGGAAAAGGGCTGCTGATTATTTAATACAAAAATGTGAAGACTTAGAAGAAGCACAACAATCCGGTGATGAAGATCGTATTAAAAAGGCAGCACAAGAACGTCGTGAGGCGGAAAGTGTATATTGCAGTTTGCAAGGTATGATTGACGGCGGAAAAACAGAAGAAGAAGTCCAAAAAATTATAGATTCGAAAATGGCTGAGGTGAGCGTATTTTACAGTTAATACTTGCGGATTTTATTATATAAAATTATAAGTCAGATGTACTAAGCAATCTGCGTATATTATTTGCATTAGCCGGACAACTTTTATTTTTTCACTAAATATTCCAAATTAGTATTTGATAGAATTTTTATTAGTTTTATCTCTTGCTTGTTTTAATCTATCTGCCAGCATTTGATTTGCCAAAGTTAGCCGTTTGGGGTAGTTGTGCAGAAATAAAAATTCGTTTCCGCCATATATATGTACACAATTCATGATGGGTTTTTCACGCATATAATCAGCAGTGTCACGATATGCATTTATTTCCGTTTTTAGAGTATGTCTTATATTCTGCAAACATCCTATCGCTTCTTCATCAGATAATTTTTTTAAATTTTTTCCTGCAACATGTTTTATATATTTTTTGCCGCCAAATATATTTGTATCACTTATAAAAGTTTTGTATGTATTTAAAAATGCTTTATTTTTTTTCTCGTTATCGATTACTCTAAAAAGATTAGAATCAATAGTTTTTGGGTTGCATATATAATCAAAAAGGTGTCTTGCTTCATGGTAAGCTGAATATTTATCATTAATAACGGTATTATTTTGGGATAACAGTAATTTTATTGTATAACCTTTGTTTATTTTGTGGGTTGAATCAATGACAACACTTCCGATAGGAGTTACGGAAGATAAATATTCCGAATCTATTCCTATGCTGCCTGTATCTTTCTGAAAAAGGTTAAAATTAGATATTAAAGGTTCAATCTTAAAATTAATTTTATTAGGAGCAAGTATGTTATTTATTAAGTTTTTAAAATCCTCGACTTTACATTCTCTTGTTTCGGATACTTTATCAAGTCCGGCTCTTAGTTCTTTTGCATATTTACCTGCAATAGCATAGCGTTCTTTCTCACTACCTCTGATAACAGTTAACGGCAATTTTGCCGTGTTGTCTATTGATGTGGATAATTGGGTTATTATATTCGGATGGTATGACGTTATAACCTTCATATAGGATTTAACAATCATAAATATATTTTTTTGCTAGTTTTTGGGTTGAAAAAATATTTATTAAGCAAGAAATTGTTCTAAAATAATACATGCGCTTTCTATATCAACTAAAGATTTATTTTTTCGATAATCTATCTTTTTTTCTCGTAAACGTTCTTCTGCTAAATCAGAGGTTAATCTTTCGTCTTCAAACACAATTTTGTATTCAGAAAAGTTTTTTGCAAAATTTTTACAATCTTCTGCCTGAGCGCCTTGTGTGCCGTCCATATTAATCGGGACTCCGATAACAATTGTTTGAACGTTGTTTTCACGAGCTATTTCTTTTATTAGGTTGACAGCCTTATCTTCAGGAATTCTTTCAACACAGCTATGTCCTGTTGCAAGAATATGAAGGTAATCACTTAAAGCTACACCTACTCGTTTGGTTCCTACATCCAGACACATTATTTTATCCAAAATTGCTACCTCACCCATTTATTTTCGATTGTAGAAATAACCATGTCCAATTGCATCAATTCAAATTCTGTTTTTTGCATTTCGTTTCGTCTGAACATATTTGTTGTATTGGCTGCATTCTTTAACTGATACCTTTGAAGAACATAATATTCATAAATACTTTTTCTTAGAATATTCGTTAAGAAATAATAGTTATTTCTCAGCGAATAGAATTTTTGTGCAAGTGTCTTATCATCTTCTAATTCTGTTAAATATGCCGTTAGATAAAATCTGTTGTTCCATAGTTCGACTTCTTCAGGAGTATAGATTGAGTTATAATTTTCAGAAATAAATTTATCTAAATCTGTTGTGAAATTGTTTGATTTATAAATGGTATTTAACTTAGCAATAATTGCCGCAAATTCTTCTGATGTGTTAGCATCATAAAACCAGCTTTGGGTCAAATCATGAACGCACAATTCATCAACTTCATTTTGAGATAGCTCTTTAGGTTCAAGATTACATTCAGGTCTTAATGGTTCAACATCTAACAAAGTATTTTTCCAGCATACATATTCGTAAGGAAGCACATCTTTATTGTAACGAGCAAGTTTTTCAGCCCTATCAATTAAATATTTTATAATACCATGAGAAACTTCAACTCCGCCTTTTTGTCCATAAAATTTACCTAAAATTTTATCCAAATCTACAGAAGTAATCTCATTAAAACCAAAGCAATCTAATATACCGAACATGTCATTTAAGACCATAGCCACAAACTGAATGGTTTTGTCTTCTCTAATTCTTGTAAATACGACAGCCTGATTGCCATGCCCGTCAGGATAACTTATATATGATTTATAAGGTTTTGATGAGTTTAAAATACTTTTATAAAAATCAATCGCATTATCAACTCTTATCCCTGAGAGTTTAAGAGCGGACAAACCTTTGTTCAGCAACGGAATTAAATCTTCTCCAACAAAATCTTTTGCTTCTTCTAATGCGTGAAAAGCCAGCTCGGATTTTGAGTTTCCAAGAATAGTTATAATTTCTTTCGATAAATCAGTTCTTGGATTATACATAAATACCGGAATTAGGATATTGGCTAAAGCGTCTTGTGTATAATCTTCATTAAGTGCTTTAACCAGAATAAGCTGATCATCAGGATTTAAGGCAGCAAGGAAATCAATAAAATCAATCTGAGCCTCAGGGTTCATAAGTGCCGAATTAAGCATTTCCTTTGTTTCTTCTTCTACAATCTGGTCAAACTCTGTAAAATATCCGTTAACTTCATCATATTGAATCTGACTTCCCAAATCTCTTAAAAGATTGAAGGCTATCATCTTGGCATAATCGCTGATTTTTCTGTCACGAATAAACTCTCTCAAACTATCAACTAAGAAATCCTTTTCAAATAATCTTGTTAATATATAACAAATTACAAAAGCCTTTTGTTCTTTCGCTCTTGATAATTCTTTAAGCAAGACATCCATAATACTTTGTTTGTCGGGCTCATTATCCAGTGCTGAAAACATTGAATCATCAACTGCCGTTGTTGTTTGTAACTTTGTTATAAGTGTTAAAATCTCTGCTCTTATTTGTATTTTATTCATTATTTTATCCTATTATTTAATTTAATTATACTTATTGCTTAAGTATCCGTATATCTTCTAACGATATGAAGTATATGGTGCGTTCTTCATATTTACCCCATTACTTGCATTTTCCCCAGAATGCGTCAAGAATTGTCTGAGCTTCTGCTGAGGGCATTCTATCTTGAAGAATTAAATATTGTACAGCAATCATTGTACATTCTGAGCAAATATTTACCCCCGGCCCTTTAACCATCTTAACCACTTGTGTGTTTGGTCGTCCGCAAAAACTGCAATAAACAGGTTCTTCGTTATTTAGTGTTTCTAGTTTACTGTTGTCTTTTACACGTTCTTCTTTTTTTGATTTTGCTCTTTTTGAGCCAAGGCTCACAACTTTATCATCTTTTGACATAAACACCCTTCTTATCATTTATCTCATTTTCCCTTATTTTACAACAATATAATATGTTTGTGAAGTTAGTTACATAATGTTATTTTTATTTGATATAATAATAATTAATTTAACAATAAAATTTATTAACAAGAAAAACTTATTAAATAAAAAAGTGAGTAAAAATTTTAAAATCTGGAATATAATATAGTAGAAGAACATATACTGAGGAACATTTTTCATGGCTGAATATTATATAGGTATGTCGCTTTCACCATCGTCAACAATTGAAACCGGAGTTGTTGTATTAGATGAATATAACAAACTTATACTTGTGGATAAATTATTTTCGATGAGTGATGTTCAGTTCTTTTTTGAGAATTTTGCATCATTGAAACAATCAAAAGTATGTGTATCTTTGCCTTGGGATAATACATTGATGACGGGGAAATGGAGAATTTTATCAAAACCGTATCAAATGGTTACAACTCATAAAGGTTTTTTAAATCTTGAAGATTGGCTTGACAGGTACTCTTACAGAGGGTGTGATTGTATTCGTAAATTGATTGATAACGGAATAGATATAAAACGGTTTGATTTATATTTATCGAGATTAAAACTTAATTTGTATTCTAATTTTAAGCAACGTTCCCCTGCGGATTGTAAATTTTTGCAAAATATCTTAAAAAATGAATATAACTTTGAAGATATTCCATCAAATATGATGCCGGCAGGCGCACTTGAGGCTGTTGTAGGGGCACTTGTTGCAAGAGAGTATTCCAAAAATAATATTGAAAAAATTTCTGAGTTCGCGGGAGTGGATGTTATTAATATTAAGTAAATTATAGTTTAGCGAGCAAAGCTCGCTAAACTATAATTTACAGTGACTAAGTGAACCGTGACTAAGTGACTAAGAATTTC
>CACZPS010000172.1 GCA_902783125.1 uncultured bacterium
AGAAATTCTTAGTCACTTAGTCACGGTTCACTTAGTCACTGTAAATTATAGTTTAGCGAGCTTCGCTCGCTAAACTATAATTTATTTGTGTTAAAATATAACTATGCATAAGTATTTTTTAGAATCATATATAGTAACGGTGGCAGGGCTTATTCTGGCATACTTTTGGGGAGAGCACGTCAGCGCAGGTTCAGGTTGGATATGCGTATTTATCGCACTTGTACTCGGGATATTAGAAATAAGTTTATCGTTTGATAACGCAGTTGTAAACGCAACAAAACTCAAAAAAATGTCCGAAAAATGGCGTCACAGATTCATCACGTGGGGTATAGCAATTGCTGTATTTGGTATGAGATTTTTATTCCCGTTGCTAGTAGTCTCAATATTTGCGAAACTTAATATTTTAAAAGTGCTTGATGTTGCTTTGCATAATTCTAAACTATACGCATTTTATTTACATCAAACCCACGCAACCATTGTAACCTTTGGCGGAACATTTTTACTTATGTTGTTCTTGGGATATTTTCTTAATCCTAAAAAAGAAACAGATTGGATAAAACCTGTCGAAAAATTCTTAAAAAAAGCTCCGGAATCAAAACTTCTTGATACCTTAGTTACTCTTGCAGTTCTCGATGTTGTTCAGATGATACAACCTCCACCATTGCATTTGAGCGTAACAATATCCGGCTTGGCTGGGATAATCGTATATTTAGCGATTGATACAATTTCAAGAAAACTTGAAGATTTGGAAGCTAAAACAAACAATAATTTGGTAACAACAGACGAAACGAAATGTTTTCCTGAAGGCTGGAAGGCATGCACAGGTTTGATTAGTTTTTTGTATCTGGAACTTATTGACGCTTCCTTCTCATTAGACGGGGTTCTAGGGGCATTTGCGCTGAGCCACGATATTATTATCATAACAATAGGGCTTGCAATAGGTGCAATGTTCGTCAGATCATTAACAATAATGTTTGTAGAAAAAGGTACATTAGATGAATTTATATATTTGGAACATGGTGCGCACTGGGCAATCGGAGCATTGGCTGTATTAATGTTTATATCAACTGTTATGACAGTACCGGAACTTGTAACAGGTCTTACGGGAGTAGGATTTATTGCAGGTTCTTTAATATCATCAATCAGACATAACAAACAAAAATAATATTTATCCCACAATTTCGATATATTTATCTATCTCATCTTGGGTATTCATTTCTGTTGCTGATACTAAAATTCTGTTATCATCAAGTTTAATCCCGCCTAAAATATTGTTTTCCTTTAATTTATTTAAAAATTTATCAGAATTATCAACATTAATCACAAATTCGTTATAGAAATTTTTTGTTACTGTTTTTATCCCGATTTTTCCAAGTTTTTCAGATAAACTATGCGCATTATTAAATGACATAATCCCTGCTTGTCTAAACCCTTTTTCGCCTAAAAGACTCAAGTATAATGTTGAGGAAAGCGCAATAAGAGCCTGATTAGAACAAATATTACTTGTAGCTTTTTCTCTCCTTATATGTTGTTCTCTGGTTTGCAAGGTCAAAGTATACGCAGTATTTCCATCAGCATCAAGCGTTTTTCCGGCGAGCCTTCCCGGTAGCTGACGGGTATATTTTTCTTTGCATGCCATAAATCCTGCGTGAGGCCCGCCCATTGACATCGGTATCCCTAATGTTTGGATATCTCCCACAACAATATCTGCTTCCACCGGCGGCTTAATAACAGATAAACTATCAGGCGTTGTGCAGACAATAAGAAGGGTATCAGGTTTTGAAAGTTCAGTTATTTCTCCGTAATAATCAGGGTTTTGAACTAACACACAAGCATAATCAGTTGTATCAGCCGGTACTTCATCAAACCACTCAACATTTACTCCGGACCCCCAAGTATATGTTTTTATAACTGCTTTATAGTCAGGGTTGAGTTTGTTTGAAACAAGCACTTTTGTCTTTTTAGAAATTCTGCAGGCCATAGAAATCGCCTCAGCACAAGCAGAACCGCCATCATAGACAGAAGCGTTAGCGACATCCATGCCTGTAAGCATACATATCATTGACTGATATTCATACATTATTTGTAAAGTCCCCTGCGAAATTTCAGGCTGATAAGGGGTGTATGCTGTTAAGAACTCAACTCTGTTTGCCACTTGTGAAATCGCAGCAGGTATAAATTTATTGTAACAACCTCCGCCTACAAAGGTAATATAGTCCGTATTATTTTTTTTAGATAGAGCTTTAACAGCTTTTTGAGCTTCCATTTCACTGAGCGGATTACTGAGATTTAATTCTTTCATTTTAACCGGTAAATGGCTGAACAAATCTTCTATTTTAGATAATCCGATTTCATCAAGCATAGTTTTTCTGATTTCATCATTGTGTGCAGTAAAATTCATAACTCAAAACTCCCCTTAAATAATATATTCAAATTATAACATTAAATCGTATATAAATAAATTTCTGTTTTAAACTTAACATAATTCGCTGTACGTTTCACATTACAATTTTACAAAAAAAGAGATTATCTAAAAACAGATAATCCCTTTTAATAAAATATATTTATACTTTAACTTTTATCCTACTACTTCTTCTTTGTAATCAGAATAGTCCAAAAGGTCTTTAAATTCAGACTCATCAGCACTGCTTTCTACTTTGACAAGCCAAGCATTTCCTAAAGGATCCTCGTTTAAAAGTTCAGGTGATTCTATAATGCTTTCGTTGATTTCAGTAATAGTTCCGCTGATTGGCATATATATTTCTGATGCGGCTTTTACCGATTCGACTGTTGCAAAGGCTTCATTTTTTCCAAAAGACGAACCTACATCAGGCAATTCAACAAATACTATATCACCTAACTGTTCAACTGCGTAATCAGTTAATCCTATGATATATTTACCTTTGTCATCTTCTTGTTCCAGAATATATTCGTGTGTTTTACTACATAACATTCCTTCGCTCATTCTTAATTCTCCTATATAAACTTTTTAACCTTTATTTCTTTTTTCGACAAACGGCCTTTTTTCCACTTGTGCGTTGTACAATTTTTCTCTTATCTTAACCTGAATAATAGTTCCGATTTTAATTTCGGGTATATTTTTTATATACGCAAGCGCAATATTATCCCCTCTTATCGGAGAAACACCGCCACTTGTAATATAACCGATTGCTTCATTATTATAATACACTTCATAACCGTGTCTGGCAATACCTCTGTCAATCATTTTTAATCCGATTAAACGCTTTTCGACTCCATTTGCGATTTGAGCCATTATAACTTCTTTACCGTTATAATCATCAGCTTTATCTTTTGGAACAGACCAGCTTAAACCGGCTTCAACGGGTGTTGTTTCTTCATCTAAATCATTTCCGTAAAGATGAAGTGCTGCTTCTAATCTTAATGTATCTCTTGCCCCTAAACCGATAGGCATAATACCAAATTCTTTACCGTTCTGAAGTAGTTTATCCCATAATTCCGAAGCAAATTTGTTTTTAACAAGTAATTCAACCCCGTCTTCGCCTGTATATCCTGTTCTTGATATCCACAAATTTATTCCCGAGATATTACCCTGTCTGATAGAAAAGAATGATGGTAAATCACCGGCTCCCATTTTCTCCATTAGCTTTACAGCTTTTGGACCTTGAACGGCTATTAAAGAATAATTATGCGATTCATTTCTTATCTCAACATCAAAATTTACTGCATTAAGAGAAAACCAATTTATATCTTCATCAATACGAGAAGCATTTACAATAACAAGATACTTATTATCAATTATTTTATATATAATTAAATCATCAATAACCCCGCCAAATTTATTTGTTAATTGACAATATACAGCTTTTCCGTCAGTCAATTTAGATATGTTTTGAGGGACTATTTTATTTAAAAATTTTAAAGCATCATTTCCTTCAACAATGACTTCACCCATGTGTGAAACATCAAAAAGCCCGATATTTTCTCTTACATTTTTATGTTCTTCTATTATTGATGTATATTGAACAGGCATGTGCCAACCCGCAAAATCGACCATTTTAGCACCAAGTTCAACGTGTTTATCATGCAAAATTGTTTGCTTTACCATATTCAAACTCCCTTATTATAAAATTATTTTGACGATAAATTTATATAATGTCAAGTAAATTATAGTTTAGCGAGCAAAGCAAATTAAAAAGTTAGAAATGAGAAGTTAAGAATTAAGAGTTAGGAGTTTCTTTTTGTGGCTTTATCACATAGATATCAGACCGGATTTAGACAACTTATTCAGATTTAATTAAATTTATGTCTTAAATACAGTCGGACTTGCATAACATAATCGCTCTTTCTTATTCTTTACTTCTAATTTTAGATAATAAGGATTATGTAGTAACAGGGTAGGTGGTAGAGATGCCGATGTCCTGATTTCTATGTGTCATCCAATGACTATTATCTTATAGTGCGCGATGTTTCGCATCCTATTTTTTATTCACCAAAAGTACGTAAACCTGTCGCACAATTTTATCAGACAATAATCTGTGGAAGCTGTCGCATTATTTTGTCAGACAGTACCTGACTTGTAACTATCCTAAATCTTTTAGGATATGGAAAAAATTAGTCATTTGTGCTTATAACCCGACATAAATCTAAAGAACCCTTATTTAACATATTTTTTTATTTCATGGTATTTTAAATATGGGGTAAATAAACGACAAAAGGTAAATGTTAAATGAGAAGTGATAATATCAAAAGAGGTATAGCCAGAGCTCCGCACAGGAGTTTACTTTATGCAACAGGGGTAAGCCCAAAAGTTATAGACAGACCATTTATTGGTATAGCAAGTTCATTTACTGATATAGTTCCTGGTCATATAGGTATGCGTGATTTGGAACGTCAAATTGAAAAAGGAATACATTCAGCGGGCGGGCAAGCGTTTATATTTGGGGTACCTGTTGTTTGTGACGGAATTGCTATGGGTCATAACGGAATGAGATATTCACTTCCATCAAGAGAATTAATAGCCGATTGCGTCGAAACAATGGCTAATGCTCATCAACTGGACGGGCTTGTGCTTTTAACAAATTGTGACAAAGTTACTCCTGCTATGCTGATTGCAGCATCAAGATTAAACATTCCATCGATTGTCGTAACTGCAGGACCGATGCTAGACGGGGAATGTAAGTGTAATAAGCTAACAATGATAAAAGGTACATTTGAAGGAATTGGCAGATATCGTTCAGGTCAGATAACTGAGGATGAATTAACGGAGTTAGAATTAAATTCTTGTCCTACTGCAGGTTCCTGTCAGGGAATGTACACGGCAAATACAATGGCTTGCCTTACTGAAGTTATAGGTATGAGTCTGCCTATGTGTGCAACATCGTCTGCTGTTTCATCAGAAAAAAGACGTATTGCTTTTGAAAGCGGAATGAGAGCAGTTGAACTTATACATGAAGGAATAAAACCTCTGGATATAATAACAAGAGATAGTTTAAGAAATGCTATTATTGCTGATTATGCGCTTGGCGGTTCTACAAATTCAGTACTTCATTTGCTTGCAATAGCGAATACTGCAGGGATTGATTTAACCTTAGAAGATTTTGAAGAATTATCATCAAAAATAAGACAAACAATAAAACTCGACCCTTCCGCAAATCCGACAATGACAGATTTTCATAACGCAGGGGGGATTCCCGCTTTGTTAAAGACTCTCCACGGAAATATAAAAGAATTTTCAGATACTTTGAATATAGCAGGGGTAAAAGTATCTGAATCAGTTAAAAATGTTTGGATTGATGAAACTTTAATTCATAGTGTGGACAAACCTGTGACAACTCAGGCAGGGCTTGGGGTTTTACACGGGAATATTGCTCCTGACGGTGCAGTTATTAAAATATCGGGGGTTGATGAAAGTTGTTATTATTTTAAAGGCAAAGCAAGAGTTTTTGATTGTGAAGAAGACTCTATGAAAGCTCTTGAAAACGATGAGATAAAAGAAGGTGACGTTATTGTAATACGTTATGAAGGACCGAAAGGTTCTCCGGGGATGAGAGAAATGCTTGCTCCTACATCACTTCTTGTGGGGAAAGGGTTAGGTAAAACTGTCGCTCTGATTACTGACGGAAGATTTTCAGGCGGGACAAGAGGAATTTGTGTCGGTCATATTTGTCCTGAGGCTATCAATGGCGGAACAATTGCTTTTATAAAAGATGGTGACATTATAGAAATTGATATCCCAAATAGAAAACTTAATTTGCTTGTTTCTGAAGATGTATTAAATAAAAGGAAATCAGATTTTATTCCAAAACAACCTGTTGTAAAAAGCGGATACCTTTCTAAATATTCAAAACTTGTAACCGACGCTTCACATGGAGCAATTATATAGAATGTAATGTGTGTAATATATAAACTTGAAATTGACGGTTTAGCAAGTAAAATATTCTATGTAGAATTGACACTAGATTTATATAGGAAAATAATTTCACATTTTCCATTTTTTATTTTATATAAAGGATTTAAGATATGAATAAAGAGAATATTAGAAATATAGCGATTATTGCGCACGTTGACCACGGGAAAACAACGCTTGTAGATTGTATGCTCAAGCAAAGCGGGGTTTTTAGAGAAAATCAACAAGTACAAGAAAGAGTTCTTGACAGTAATGATTTAGAAAAAGAAAGAGGAATTACAATTCTTTCTAAAAATATTTCCATTGATTATAAAGGGGTAAAAATTAATGTTGTAGATACCCCCGGTCACGCTGATTTTGGGGGTGAGGTAGAACGTGTTTTAGGAATGGTCGACGGGGCATTGTTGATTGTTGATGCGGCAGAAGGTCCTATGCCTCAGACCAGATTTGTTTTATCAAAGGCTTTGGAACTAGGTTTAAGAATTATTGTTGTGATAAATAAAATTGATAAACCGGCCGCTGATGTTGATTCAACTCTGGACAAGGTTTTTGATTTGTTTACGGAACTTACTGACAGAGAAGATTTGATTGATTTCCCTTATATTTATGCAAGCAGTCTTAACGGTTATGCAATAAAAGATGTTAAAGATGAGCCAAAAGACATTACACCTTTATTAGATTGTATTTTGGAAAATATTTCTGCTCCGACGGGGGATGATAGTTTACCGCTCCAATTTCAGGCAACAACTCTAGACTATAACGAATATGTCGGAAGAATTGTAACAGGAAGAATTATTAACGGTACAATGAAATCACAGCAACAAGTGTCTTTGTGTAAGGCGGATGGCTCTGTTGAAAGAGGAAAAATTGTTAAATTGTACGAATTTAAAGACCTCGGACGTGAAGAATGTCAAGAAGCAGAAGCCGGAGATATTGTGGGAATTGCAGGATTCCCTGATATTCAGATAGGTGAAACTATTTGTGAAGTTGGAAAAGAAGAACCGCTTCCGCTTATCAAGGTCGATGAGCCTACTTTGCAAATGAATTTTTCAGTAAACGACAGCCCATTTGCAGGACAAGAAGGCAAGTTTGTAACTTCAAGGCAATTAAGAAAAAGACTTTATAATGAATTAGAAAAAAATGTAAGTTTAAGAGTTGAAGATACTGACAGTACGGATTGTTTTAAAGTTAGCGGTCGCGGGGAATTACATTTAGGTATTTTAATTGAAACAATGCGACGTGAGGGTTATGAATTTCAAGTATCAAAACCTGAAGTTATTTACAAAACCGTTGACGGAGTTCAGTATGAACCGTTTGAAAATCTTATTATTGATACTCCCGAGGAAACTGCGGGAACTTGTATTGACAGACTTTCAGGCAGAAAAGCAACAATGCTTGAAATGAATAACGATAACGGCAGAACAAAGATGAGATTTTCTATCCCGGCAAGAGGACTAATCGGGTTTAGAACAGAGTTTATCAGAATTACTCGTGGTGAAGGTATTATGTATCATACATTTGATGAATATAAAGAAATGGTTGGTGATATTCCGAAACAACGTTCAGGTTCAATTCTTGCTCATGAAACAGGCGAAGCTGTGCCTTATGCCTTGGCGCAATATGAGGATAGAGGGGTGTTCTTTATTACGCCGCATACAAAGGTTTATAGAGGTATGATTATCGGAGAAGGGAACAAGGCTCAGGATATTGCGGTTAACATCTGTAAGACGAAAAAACTTACAAATATGAGAAGTTCTACCGCCGATGTTATGGTAACGCTTCAAGCTCATAAAGAATTATCACTTGAAGATTGTATGGAATATATTGGTGATGATGAGCTTATGGAGGTTACTCCTGAAAATATAAGAATGAGAAAAGTGAATTTAGTCAAATTTGGAAGTATTTAAAATTTATTCTAAATAATCTTTTTACAGTATTCGGAAATAGGACATTGGTCACATTTAGGGTTGATTGGTTTGCATACATTTTGTCCGTGTGTTACTAATATTGTATTGATATCAAGCCAATATTTTTGTGGTAAAGTTTTTCTTAATGCAAATTCTGTTTCTTCCGGATTTTTTGTTTTAATAATCCCTAATCTGTTACAAATTCTATGAACATGTACGTCAACGCAAATGGCAGGAATATTAAACCCTTTTGCCAGAACCAGATTTGCTGTTTTTCGTCCTACTCCGTTAAATTTGCACAATTCTTCGATTGTATCAGGAACTTTACCATTCATCTCATCAGATATTATTCTTGATAATTCTATTATTTGTTTAGCCTTATTAGAATAAAATCCGACAGGATAAATAGCTTTTTCCAAGTCAATAGCATTTACCCCTTTCATCTTTTCCGGTGTATCTGCAAGTTTCAACATCCTGAGTGTCGCAGGATAAGTTGTTCTGTCATTTGTTCTTAGACTTAGAATACACGCAATTAAAACAAGGTACGGATTATGAAAATCTTCCATTAGTTGCACAAACTCACTTCTTTGTTGATTTGCTTGTTTAAGGTTTTCGATAATTTTATCAATATTATTCATTGTTACTCATCTACCAGAAAATTTATACTAATATCTGTTTTTAGTTTCATTGCGTAAATATCTTTTCTATCAAATTGAGATAGTTTAACGGCATCTTTTTCTGTGGTAACAATTATGCCTTTAATGTTATCAATTTCAGATTTCTTATAAAGATGATGGTCCGGATAGATAACTTTGTTAATTATTTCATATTTCCCATCCAAGAATTTGAAAAATTGTTCAGGTTGACCTATTGCACACAAGGCAGTAATAGCTTCACCGGATGCAAGGCGTTCACCGGATTTTATATTGTATATGTAGTCAGGTTTTGTATTACAAACAATCGTTGGTTTCCCAAGTTTTTTAGACAAGATTTTCGCATATTTATTAGCCCGTTCCTGATTTCCACCCTTATTCACAATAACTAATTTATCTATGCGGTTAAAAGCCTCTTTTCCTTCTCTCAATGGACCTGCCGGTAGTAGTTTTTCATTTCCGAATCCTAATTCTGAATCTACTAAAACAATATTAATATCTCTTGCAATTCTTCTGTGCTGAAATCCGTCATCCAGAATTATAACAGTACATCCAAGATTATCAATTGCGTATTTTGCAGCCTTGACTCGGTCTTTACAGGTAACTACACAACTTAGGGGGTTATTAACAGCATGCCAGTATGCTTCATCACCTGATTCTATTGCATCATAATATATATTAACTCCGTCAGAAATGAGGTTAATCTTTTTATTAGATAATTTCCCGCCATAACCTCTTGATATGACTGCAACTTTTTCATCTTTATTAATATAGTATTGAGCAAGTTTTGCAACTAATGGTGTTTTTCCGACTCCACCGGTTGTTATATTTCCGACTGATATAACTTTTGCGTTAACTTTTATTTGTTTAAGAACACCAATATCGTATAATTTGTTTCTTAACGAGGTTATTATTCCGTAAAAAATAGAAAAAAACTCCAACATATCAACAAACAAACCCTTTGCTGTTTTGTCATAATGCAATTTTGTTATCTTATTCTTAAAACTCACTATTCACTATTCACTATTCACTATTCACTATAATCATAATACTATAAATTTAAGATATATACAAAACAAAAAAATTCATATATAATATTTATATTAGGAGAGTATATATGTTACCATTAATAACAGAAGATCAATCGTCATTGGTATTCGCTGAAGTGTTCCAAGATGTGAGAATGTGGCGAAAAAACATGATTCATTATATGAAAGAAGAAAACCCGGAAGTGAATACTTCAATATTAGAAGCAGCAAAGAACACTGATTTAGACCCAAAAGCAGTAGCGCTTGGTGCATATATGGTGTATCGTATGCTTGAACTTGCGAGCGACGAAAGCGAATCGTCAGAATTTTCTGATGATGAAAGATAAATTGTGGTGTATAAGAAATACGTTACTCCTACATAGGTAAATTTCTGCTATGACAAATTGCAATAGCAACAGCATCAACTGTATCATCAAGTTTTGGAATATTGTCCGTATTCAGGCTGATTTTGACCATTTGTTCCACTTCTTTTTTAGTAGCTCTGCCATATCCGGTGAGTACTTGTTTTACTTCAATAGGTGTGTATTCATTTGTTGGTATATTGTATTTTTGAAGAACTGTCATTATAACCCCTCTTGCTTCAGCGACAGGGATAATTGTTTTTTGGTTTTTAAAAAAGTATAATTTTTCTATTGCGGAACAATCAGGCTTGAAAGTTTCAACTATTGTTGATAAGTCATTATATATTTCTAACAACCGTTCGGAATCGGATAGGTTCTTATCTGTTTGAATAGAACCCGAATGCTCTAATATAATCTCATCATTATAAATATCTATTATTGCATAGCCAACGATAGCAAGTCCCGGATCTATCCCTAAAATCTTCATATTAATATTATATCACAAGTTAAGTGTGATTAGTTTGAGAGGTAACTTTGATGAAAGTACACAAAAAATACAAAAAGGGCATGAATTATACTTGTATATATGGATTATTTATTTGCGGTTTCCATACTCTTTTTCATGCAGAAATGAACCAGTGACATTTTATCAACATTACTCAGATTAGTAAATCTGCCTGAAATAATATAATTCCCATCATTATTTTTCTCTACACGTATAAGTTGATATTTGCAGTTAACTTCAATTTCGTCATTTAATTTAATACACACTCTATAGGCATATTCAAGGTTAATATTTTCTTTTGTTTTTAACTTCATTCCACCTGCAGAAAGGTCAAGTGTTTGCGCGTGATGTGTAATATCTTCATGTGTAAGCTCTACATTTTCCAAAAACTTAATACGAGTATATTTTCTTCTTTGCAGAAATCTGTGTTTTTTGGGATTAGCAATAGAAATAGTATTTCCAACAACATCTTTAATGTATGATTCAAAATATAAATAACCATTATCTGTCATTGAATAGAAATCGCAAACATTTTGTTTAACCAGACCTCTGGGGATATATTTCAAATCCATGGTAAAACCTTGTAAATCGACATCCGTTACTTTACCTTTATTGGTATCCTTAAAATCGTGAGGAATTATTGTTACAATCTGGTCTTTTTTTATAAGTTCACGCATTTCAATGCCTTTCTTAGTTGTTTATATCAATAAATTTATTCTAACATATTTTGTTAAATTAGTAAATTATAGTTTAGCGAGCGAAGCTCGCTAAACTATAATTTACAGTGACTAAGTGAACCGTGACTAAGTGACTAAGAATTTC
>CACZPS010000173.1 GCA_902783125.1 uncultured bacterium
AATTTCAAGAGAAGAAAAAAACGGGTTAACAGAATTTAGAAAGCACAAGTATATTAAAAATAATGATGGTCCTGCTGATGAAGAAACCGTATTAATCCGCTCGATGAAATTGGGCGACGATAATATAAGAACCTTCAGAAAAGCAAGTCTGAAACCTAATGAAAGCCCTGAATGGGATGTTCAATCTTATGTATTCAAAAACAATGAAAAGATGGATAAACCATTCTATGAAATTCTCTCCGCAGAACAAATGCAGAAATGGAAATCGGCTTTAGAACTGTAATGGGTTAAAATATAACAATCAGTTTTAATTAAATAATAAATATTATCGGAAGTAGTTTTGTATTTTAGGGCGGGGTATATAAAAATTAGAGCTGCCTTTCCGACCTCACGACAATTGTAAGGATTTATCTTGGAACCGAAGCAGGCAGCTCATCGTTGCGTTTTAATTCCCTTTTAAACATTATAATGAACTGCTTTTTTATAGCCACTAATTGCAATGTATCGTTTAGATATTTACCCCTAATATTTATTATGTACGAGGACGATTAAAAGCTTAGTGAACGATTCCAAAACCAAGCAAGAATACACAAAGTGTAAATATAACAGTTACGACAGTTGTAATCTTGTTAAGGTTCTTTTCCGCACCTTTTTGTGAGGTAAATAATTGTGCAGAGCCGCCTATACCTGCGATGCCGTCACCTTTGGGTGAGTGGATTAAAACTAACACGATTAATAATATTGCTGATATAACTTGTATTGTCCAGATTAAGGCTAACATTATGATTTTTTCTCCTTTTTAATAAAATGAGCACGTTTCGAATCAAGTTTAATAGATTCAAAAGTGTAAAGTCTTGCAGGACGTTTTGAACTTATTTTTGAAAACTCGTCAAGCTCAATCAATCCTTCGGTTTGAGTAACTTTCTTTCTAAAATTACGTTTATCCAAACTCTTACCCATGATTAACTCATACGCACGCTGCATTTCGGTTAAGGTAAATTTTTCGTTTAAAAGTTGATATGCAACAGGGCATAATTCTAATCTTTCTCTTGTGCGTTTAAGAGAATACTGGATAATCTCTTTGTGGTCGAATGCTAATGGCGGTAAATCATCAATACTATGCCACTGAACATCGTCTGTTGTTGCAACATTAACATCTTCAGCTCTGATAAGCGCAAAATAAGCACAAGTTATAACTCTTGCTACAGGGTGTCTTAAAGGATCACCAAACGTATATAACTGCTCAAGATAAATGTTATCAACATTTGTTTTTTCTTTCAAAACCCTCATTGCCGCATCGTCAAGGTTTTCAGACATTCTGACATACCCTCCGGGGATTGCCCATTTGCCTTTGAACGGCTCATTCTCTCTTTTTATCAATAAAACCTGTAAGCTGTCATTTTTTAATGTTAAGATTACAGTATCGACAGTTATCTCGTGTGTTTTTGTCTCTTTTATCATAAAAAATCTACCTCATTATGATTATATTATAAAAAATCAAAACATGGAATATTGTAACGTTACTTAAAAAAATATTTATTTATTGCCATTTTTCTTGTATCGTAAAAAGGTGAATAGTGAATAGTGAATAGTGAATGGCTTGGGACTGATTTTCCATTTTCCATTTTCAATTTTCCATTTTCTGTCACGAAAGAATAGTTTAATAAGAGGGGTATAAATGTACAACGTAGCAATCATTGGCGGCGGGCCTGCGGGGATTTTCACCGCTTTAGAATTGGTAAAACTGAAACCTGAATGGAAGGTTGTTTTAATAGAAAAAGGTAAAAAAATTGAAAAAAGAAAATGCCCGATTAGAGAAGGTTCTGCAAAATGTGTAAATTGTAAACGCTGCGGATTGCTTTGCGGTTGGGGTGGAGCAGGTGCGTTTTCTGACGGAAAACTTACACTTACACCTGATGTCGGAGGACATCTTGTTGACTATATGTCGAGAGATAAAGCTATTGAACTTATAAGATACGCTGATGATTTATATCTTGAACATGGCGCAACTGAAGAAGTTTTTGGAACTGATTTAAAAACCTTTGAAGAAATCGAACACAAAGCGACTTTGGCTGAATTAAAGCTCGTACATTCACCTGTCAGACACTTGGGAACAGAAAGAAGCCTTGATGTATTAAAGAGTATGCAGGATTATCTTTCAGATAAAATTACAATAATGAATAATGTTTCCGCAAAAGAACTTATTGTGGAATGTGAACAGGTAAAAGGGGTTTTACTCGATAACGGAGAAGAAATAAGGGCTGAATATACTGTTGTGGCACCCGGTAGAGAAGGGGCTGATTGGCTCACAAAAGCATTTGCAGAACACAAAATCGGTATGGTTAACAATGCCGTTGATGTTGGGGTTAGAGTAGAGCTTCCTGCTCCTGTGTTTGAACCGTTAACGAGTAAATTATACGAATCAAAACTTGTTTACCATTCTCCAAAATTTGGAGACGAGGTCCGAACTTTTTGTATGAACCCAAACGGCGAAGTTGTTCAGGAAAATTATAGCGGAATAGCAACAGTAAATGGTCACAGTTATGCTAATATAAAAACAAAAAATACGAACTTTGCACTACTTGTTAGTGAGAAATTTACAGAACCGTTCAAAGAACCTATCCAATATGGTCAGCATATTGCCAGATTAGCAAACATGTTAGGCGGGGGGATTCTGGTTCAGAGATTTGGTGATTTGTTGGAGGGTAAACGTTCAACTCCTGAGAGAATAAAATCAAGTATAATAGAACCTACCTTAAAATGTGCAACTCCTGGAGATTTGAGTCTTGTATTGCCTTACAGACAAATGACAAGTATTATAGAAATGTTGTTTGCACTTGATAAAATAGCACCCGGAACGGCATCAAGATATACGCTTTTATATGGGATAGAGGTTAAATTCTGTTCAGCAGGAGTAAAACTCACAGATGAACTTGTAACAGAAGGTGTAAAAAATCTGTTTGCAATAGGTGACGGAGCAGGAGTAACGAGAGGGCTTTTACAAGCCTCAGCATCAGGTGTTCACGTCGCAAGAACAATTTGTGGTA
Organism: uncultured bacterium; assembly: GCA_902783125.1. Lineage (GTDB taxonomy): Bacteria > Cyanobacteriota > Vampirovibrionia > Gastranaerophilales > Gastranaerophilaceae > UBA2883. The sequence continues at coordinate 3,048 of CACZPS010000173.1, forward strand.
GGTAAATTATAGTTTATCAGCCTTCGGCTGATAAAAGTGATTAAGTGACTAGGTGATTAAGTGATTAAGAAATCAGAAATTCTTAGTC
>CACZPS010000174.1 GCA_902783125.1 uncultured bacterium
GAATAGGGATTCGAACCCTAGGTACCCGTGAAGGTACGACAGTTTTCAAGACTGCTCCAATCAACCACTCTGGCATTCCTCCGAAATTGTTGTTTGGATATAAGTTTATATTAACCTAAAGATATTTAAATGTAAAGCGCTTTTTTTATTATTTAAGAATAAAATAGAAAGTTAGCAAAGTTAAGTTTTATTATTTGGGTAATATAGTAAAATTCATCCGTGGTTTTCCTCTATTCTATTTTATCAACCAACTGTTTCAATATAATCTAATAACTCCTCAAGTTTTATTGTAACAACTTTTTTTATAATTTCTAATGTATCAATATATTTTGTTTTTTCAGAAAATTTTTCACCTCTTAACCACGATTTTTTCTTTTGCGCAGTTAAAATATCATTCTTTAATGTCCACAAACTCTCAAATATATCAGAATCTATAAACTTGTACGTATCTGACATGAACAAAAATAAATCTTTTAAGACATCTAACGTTTTTTCAGGATTATTGTATCTTAATTCTCTCATTAACTTATCAATGTATCCCAACATTTGTTTGTAAAAATTTGATATCCTCATTTTTTTAGCGACACAGTCACGAGTAAGATATTTCAACGAATCCCTGTAACCCATCTCTACAAGAGATTGCCTGACTTCCTCCGACAAATTAAAATCAATAATAATAATATCGCCCGTTGTAATCTTCACATAATCATACTTGTCGTTTTCCCCAAATACATCAATTATAAAATCTGTCGATGCGCAAGTCATACAACTATATATTGAATTTAAGAAATCTAAACTATTGCCGGTTTTTTGAACAGTGTCGCCTTCTAACCTAAACTCAAGTACCCGACTGTCAGGAGAATTTATATTTTTTGAATGTCGCCACAGTGGAATACCTTTCAATAAATCGCCGTCAACAAGTTTATAATCTTCCATATTCACCGGAGTCATAAGTCCTGGCATACTACACGAAATTCTGACAGCTTGTGCTATTTCAAAATCAGGTGTTTCAAAACATGAAAACTCAACAGGAGTAAATGTATTTAAGTCAGTTGTCAATACAATCAGATTTCTTTCGATATCACCAAAACTCACAGGCTTGTTTTCGCCTTTTTTAAAATCAGTACCGTAAAACTTTTTTTCTATTAACTCCCTTATCCACTCGGTAAATACATTTCCTTTACTTAGTGCAAAATCATCACCTAAGCTAAAATGGATATCCTTAAACAAATGAAAATCCACATCCATCAATATCTTGTTTATTTCATCGGCATCATACCCAACAGCCAATAGAGCTGCAATAACAGACCCGACTGATGAACCGACAAGAGTTTTTACGTTTATGCTTAATTCTTTTAATGCTTTTATTGCGCCCACATAAGCTATACCCCTGACAGCACCGCCGCCGAAGATGCAAGTGTATGTCCCTTTCATTTTCATAAAATAATTATATAATTTTTATTTGTGTTTGGGAATAACTCAATAAGATTAAATATAAAAAAATGACCAAAATTATAGCACGTATATATATGTCGACTTACGAAAACAGTGAACAGATAGCACTTGTTCGCAAGTAAGCATATTTGAGAAAAAAAAAAATCCAAGAGTTCATTATACTATTACTTTTAGACAACCTATTACGAATGACGCACACACCAAGGCTAAATTTTTAGTTTTTAGATATCCTTCTTACTCATAAATCATAAAATACAATATTCCAACTTTTTCGAACCCAAGCTCATTGACTTTAAGTTAAATTTATAGATAATTGAATCATAAGGTATTTTAGCAAGATTAAAGTTGTGACGAAAAGGCAAAAACAGGCATAAACACGATGCGTAAGTGGTTTAAGAGAGTAATAGTCTCCAATAAAGTTCCTAAAAATTACGACAACAAAAAAATGGTAATAAGATTACAAAATGCTAAAAATATCTTAGATAAAGCAGTTATTGAGAGTAAATTAAAACCTGACACTCCAACCGAATTATTAACTCATATTATAATTCCCGAATTGTATGGAATGATGACAATTTGATATATATCAGATTATGAATTTAAGCCTGAAAAATGGACTAAAAAGTTTTCAGAATTAACGCAATTTTAGAAAATTATTTATATTAAAGGAGAAAAAATATGCAATATATAAAATTAGGCAATACAGGTGTTGATGTTTCAAGAATATGTTTGGGATGTATGAGTTTTGGTAAACCCGGCAAAGAAAACGGTGTTTTCCCTTGGGCGAAAGATTATGAAGACGCTAAACCGATATTTAAAAAAGCGATTGATTTAGGCATAAATTATTTTGATACGGCTAATGTTTATCAACTTGGAACAAGTGAAGAAATTACAGGACGTTTAATTAAAGAATACGGTCTTGATAGAGATGAGATTGTGGTTGCAACAAAAGTCCATTTTGCAATGAGAGAAGGTAGACCTAATGGTGCAGGTTCAAGCCGTAAAAACATTATGTCAGAAATAGACCATTCATTAAAAAGATTAGGTCTTGATTATGTAGATTTATATCAAATCCATAGACTTGACCACGAAACACCTATGGAAGAAATAATGGAGGCTCTGCATGATGTCGTTAAATCAGGTAAAGCAAGATACATAGGTGCGTCAGTTATGTGGGCTTGGGAATTTGAAAGATTAAACCAAATTGCAGAGCGAAACGGTTGGACAAAATTTGTATCTATGCAAAATCAATACAATTTAATCTATCGTGAAGAAGAACGAGAAATGATGCCATTATGTCAGGACAGAAAAATTGCAGTTGTGCCTTGGTCGCCATTGGCAGGCGGACGATGTGCACACCCATGGGGTACAAAAACCGCAAGAAACAGTATTGATGAAGTATCTCCAATGGTATGGGGAGCAACAGATGAGCAGGATAAAGTTGTTGTTGATAATCTTGAAAAAATATCAAAAGAATTAGGTTACTCAATGGCACAAGTGTCTTTGGCTTGGATGTTGTCAAAACCTTACATAACTTCCCCTATTGTAGGCTGTACAGATGTTAGGCATATAGAAGAAGCGGTTTCATCTTTAGACATAAAATTGAGTGATGATATAATAAAAAGGTTGGAAGCACCTTATGTGCCCCATTTTAAAAGCGGTTTATTTTAACATTTAACAAAGGAAAACAGATATGAGTATTTACGGAAAAACTAAAGGAACAGAATTTGAAAAACAAATTAATCAATTAGCCACAGGCGAAGCTATGGGTGGGATGATGTATTACGCTATGGCAAGAATTGCGCAAGATTTTGGATTGGAAGAAGTTGCAAAAGAATTTATTGGGTTAGGCAATCAAGAAGTGAACCATGCCGGTTTTTATGCCACGTTGAATGGGAAATATCCAAAAGATGAAAAAGGGTTCTGGAAATTAGTTAAAGGTTTATCCAAAGCAGAATATAAAGGAGAAACCAATATTAACAAACTTGCTGATGCGCTTAGAGCCAAAGGTTTGTCAGAAGCCGCTGATAATATTGAATATTTTGCATTGCAGGAAAAACATCACGGAATTAAAACAGAAGATATTTACAATAAATATGCACCAAAAGAAAATGAAAACCAATCTGAGAAACCTCTTTATGTATGCTGTGTCTGCGGGTTTGAATATGAAGGAAACTTTGATGATGAACCTGCTGATTATAAATGCCCTATTTGCGGATGCGCCAAAAGTGTATTCAAACGAGAAAAATAGAGGAACTAAATTTACTTATAATCTCGATATTGACAATATTTTTATGGGCACAAGGGACTCGTTATGCTGACGGTGCTGAAACATCTAACGAATGGTTGGAGCCTCTTAGTGATGAAGAATATAATAAATTAAAATAAAAGATGAATTATGTCAAAATACTTATTTTAAATATATTACTATTACTAATATATATTTGGTAAAAAAACATTATTTTGAAGAAAAAAATTAACGTTATTGAAACAAAGCCATGAAAATAAATCACAAATTTAAAATCTTTAAACTCTTTTTGAAAACAAACTCATTATTTTCCCCAAAAGAGTAAATTTAACTTTACTAAAACAAAGAAATTTCTATTTTGCTCTTACAGACGATAATTTACCTGTTGAATTATCATCAATAATTTAGTAGAATATAGACAATATGATAGTGTTAAAGTTATGAGAGGATTTATTAAATGAAATTACACATGCATGTGCTTATAGCCCTAGGTCTTGGCTTAAAACGAAATTGGCACATATTTTTCGGACTTATTGCCGGTGTGATTGTAGGTATTTTTCTGCATTCTCACCAAAACCCTGTAATTATGGGATTGTTGACTATTATCAGCCAATTATTTATCAGATTAATTCAAATGGTTGTTATTCCGCTGGTTATATCTGCTATCGTAATAGGTATAACAAGTGTCGGCGATAATAAACAATTGGGAAAATTCGGGAAAAAGATGATATTATACTATGGTATTATTACTGTAGCAGCAGTAACTATCGGTGCGGTATTATCACTTATTTTCCAACCTGGTTTAGGGGCTGCACATTATATAGCTCAAGGTACGGCACACGATATACAAAATACTGTGGCAACAACTATTGCTGCTCAAAAAGGTCAGCTTATACAACTATTTTTGAGTTTTGTTCCGAGAAACCCGCTGGAAGCTATTGCTAAAGGTGATATTGTTCAAATCATTGTATTTGCGGTAATCTTTTCAATAGCCTTGGCAAAGGTTGGAGATGTCAATCGTTCATTGGTATCTTTCTTTGAATCAGTATTTGCTGCGACAATGAAAGTTACTGATTGGATTATGTATTTTGCAGCTCCCGGAGTATTTGCCTTGACTGCGCTTTCTGTTTCGTCCTTTGGAGCAGATATATTCTTTAGTATTTCTAAATATTTAATGGTACTGGCAATCGGGTTTGCAATCCAATTATTTGTAGTATATCCGATTTTCTTAAAGGTATTCTCAAAAGTACCTGTTTTGATGTTATATGCAGCAATAGCAGAAGCGATGATGGTTGCTTTTGGAACGGCAAGCTCATCTGCTACATTGCCTTTAACAATTGCTTGTTGTGAAAAGAGAGGTATTTCTCACAAGGTTTCAAGTTTTGTTCTTCCTTTAGGTGCAACCTTGAATATGGATGGAACTGCTTTGTTACAGGTTGTTGCCGTATTATTCCTTGCACAGGCGTATGGTATTGCGTTAACACCATTATTAATCATCCAAATAGCGCTATTGGCTATTGTGGCATCTTCGACAAGTGCAGGTATCCCTGGGGCAGGCTTGATTACAATTGCTCTGATTCTGAATGGTATGGGATTGAGTCCGGAACAACTGGTTGCAGGTTTTGCGTTCTTATTCACTGTCGAAAGAATAACCGATATGATGAGAACATTAATCAATGTAACATCAGATGCAGTTGTAGCTGCGGCGATTGCAGATAACGAAAACGAAATCAATTATGATTTGCTCACAAATCCGTCTGCTTATAACGAAATAATTTAAAATAATAAAACTATTAAATTTATAAAACAAAAAAAACTCAATAATTTTTAACTGAGCCCTAAAAACTAGACAAAGTAAAAAAAAGTCGGTTTTAGGGCTCAGTTCACAGCCAGTCCTACTTGTTTATTTAAGATTCGTCATTTTTTATTAATTATTATTATTTGTGAAATTTTGTCTGTGGATTTGTTTTTGATCTAAATATTTTTCAATATCAGGCGTATCTATTTCAAAAACGTGCGCTCTTGATGGTCCAAGTTCAACTCTGAGTTCATCTTGTTTTACTTGGAATCTGCTTGGTTTCCCGTAATTATCAACAAGATTATTAAGTTCTTGTGTAGATTTTAATGTAGGAATTTTAATTATTGCAGATGAATTTCTGTTTTTGTTCATATTGGCAACAACTAAAACAGTTTTACCGTTCAAATGTCTTGCATAAGCCCAAACTTGATCACCTTTATCTTTTGATTTTGATAATTCAATATAATCACCCTTTGTCATAATGTCGTTATATTTTTTATCTGCTCTTACATTAAACGCAGAGGTCATAACTTTTCCGATTTCAGGATGATTTCCTCCAGGTTTTCTTGAAAGATTAAAAATATCCATCTTGTAAGGGTGAACAGTCAAATGCTTTAACCCATTAGGAGTTTCTTCACTTTCAGGTAAATCCTGATTTGCATAACTGTAATTATAATAATCTCCTGATTGGAAACCATCTAATACATAAGGATTACACATTGGAATAGTCGATTGAACAATCGATACCAAATTACAGAAATCAGCTCCGCCATGATTCATCAAAGATTCATCATCATGAGTCATAAATGAACCGATAAGAGTTTTCCCCGCAGGTAATCTGTTCGACATGTCAAGCATATCTGTTATATAGTTTGATGCTTCTTTAGCGTTTTTAAGTTCGTGGAAGATGTGATGCTGACCATAAATTGCATCGAATCCTGCTCTTAGAGAGTCTTCCGGTCTGTCATACGGCATATTTGCCTGTGGTGATGCTGTTTCATAAGTGTATGATTCTCCAAGCATAGCAAATTCAGGGTCACGTTTTCTGGCATGATTTATTAGAATATCCCAGAATTCAGTCGGTTTAGCTCTTGCTACATCAGATCTGATACCGTCAATTCCTAAATCAATACAAGAATCAACGTATTTAATGTGCATATCTAATAAATCCTTGTTCAATTCTCTCTTTGACTTGTCTTTCCAAGGATTAAACATTCTGATATCTAACCAGCCTTCAGGCGTTTCAGGATTCCCGTTTTTATCGATTGCCATCAATTCAGGATGAGCATAGAACATATCAACAGATGCGCAACTAGGCAAATCCAGCATAACCTTAATGTCACGCTTATGACATTCGTTAATAAACGCTTTCATTTGTTCCTGTGGAGAACGAGGGTCATTAGGGTCTACAAGGCTTGGATCAATTGCGATTTGACCATCATCTTCAATATATTTTTCAGGAGCATATAATGAACCTGCAGTCCCCATTGCATTCATTTTACCGGTCGGATGAATTGGCAATATATGGAAGGTATTAAACCCTTCCGCTTTAATTTCATCAAGTCGATTTATTGCGCTTAGAAAAGTCCCCGGTTTTTCACCGTCTTTTGCTTTTATAAGTTCATCTCCTGTTTTGTCTTCCGCAGTAAAAATACGCGGAACAATTGCTAAAATAACAGCTTCATTGTTTCTAAACATTGTTCTGAGATTATTTTTGTAATTGGCAGGAGCAGAACCGACTCCGTTAATAGCAGGAGTTTTTGAAACAGATGGTTTATTTATCTGAGCCTGATTTTCCAAATAACGATTAATCATATCAGAACCGGTTTTTTCTGATATCGCAGGCTTTTGTGGCTCAGCTGTCTTTTTATCACCCATTGAGCCTAGTTTTAAATCTATTAAATTTGGTTTTCTTATATTTGTTATATCAGTCATTTCTTATATAATTCCCTATATTTATGCTTTTATATCAGGATCTTTTTTCCCGAAGAAGAATTGAGAAACCAATGTTATCCCAAAGGTTGTTGCTAAAATAGGAGCAAATGCTTTAACCCATTTGTTTGAATTAGCTTTTTGTTTCAAGGTATCATGTACAAAATCTGTAACAGTTTTACCCAATAAATCAAATCTCTTACACGCTCTTGCTTCTGCTCCGCCAAAGCCTGTATCTATTTTAGCATATTCTTTATGCGCTTTCAAAGGTTTTCTGGCAATAGAACCAAAACTGTTATACATTTGATTCATATGTTCTTGTAATTTTTGACCTAAAGGAATTCTTTCTCTGCTATCGAAAACACGTCTTGGAGAAAGTGTTGAGTTTTCATCAAGTTTTACACTGTTTAAAATATCTACAGTTTTTGATGAAGCCTCACCCCAATGCATTACATTATCACTAATATTCGGTCTGTAAACCGACCACATAATGTTTTTAAAGAATGCCGGATTATTATGCAAGCCTGCCTTATTGTAAAATTCATCAGTGTGAGCATCAAGTAATAATTCTTTACCTTTTTTAATTAATTCTTTGCTTAATGTTGGATCTTGTTCAAACCCAAATGATTTTGCTGTTGCTACGTCAAGATGACCGCCATTTGCATTAAGCGCAGTTACATAACCATTAGCTCTGTGGAAGAAATCAGCAGTTTGTAAAATTCTCATATATGAACTGTGAACACCGTCAACTCTTGAGTGAAGTCTTAAAATTTTTGAACTTAAAATTGAACCTGTGTTCATTTCAACACTTCCGTTGTAAGAAGAAAGCATTTTCTCTGTCATTGATGAAAATCCTAGTTCATTCAAGGCATTTCCGGTATCAGTACAATTTTTAACTATTCCTGATTCTATTTTTGATAACATTCTGCCTGTTTGATTAACGTTAGGGGCATCAATTTTTTCGTCCAATTCAATCATATCTTTTGCAATATTTGATATGAATTTTTTATAACTTTCTTCATCAGAACATATTTTTTCAAGTTTTTCAGTTAGCAATTGGTTTGAATAATTTTTATCTTTGGCTGCTCTTGCTATTTCTTTATCTGTATAACCAAGTTCACGAACAAGAGTTCCGGATACTTTTGCCCAGTTATTTGCAACGATTGTTTCAGGAGCTTTCTCAACTTTAAAATGAGCCACGTCCGATAAAACATTATCAACCGCACTGAACCTTCTCATTTGAGCATTCGCTTGTTTTATTGTTTCGGCAACACTGTCGGTTATAACATAACCTCTGCTGTTTTTGCTTTCATTTGATAACGTTTCGGCAATTGTTCCGAATAATTTATCATATTTAGGGCCACGAGGCGCATTTTCTTTATATAACTTTTGGATAGACTGTCTTACATAATTTTCTCTGCCTTCACCTATTGCTAAATCACCATTATAGAAGTTTTCAGCGATTGCTCTTGCACCTTGTTCAAGTTTTGCATCAATTGCAAATTTTAAATCTCTATTACCCTGTTCTAAATCAGACATACCTGAGATAAAATCTTCTGATTTATTTGAGTTGTTAACCTTCATAACAATAGATTTTATATTATGAGTTAATCTGTCAATAGGTGACATATCTTTTGTTTCTTCTGTAACCTTGAAGAAATCGAGGTCTTTTACTTCTCTACATTTAAAGTTTTTAGAAACATTAGGGTAGTTACCGTTTTTATCAATAACATCAAACCCGACTGATGTTAATAAATCTCTGACTGCACCTTGAATAATTCCTTGTGATGCAGAAGCTCTAAGCATCTCCGGGGTTATTTTTTCAGCAAGTTTTGCATCTTTTGCTGAAATCATTGAATGGATTGATTCGGTTAGTTTGTCTGCTGTTTTTGAGTTAGCAATATATTTTTTACCACCTATTAAGTTTTCAATATCAGTTCTTGCGGCATCTTTCATTTCAGCATCAAGACCTGACGCTAATGAATCAGAAAGTTTTACAATATCATCGGTATTTATAACTCTACCTTTAACAGAGTTTAAAGTTTTTTCAAGTTCAGTTGCAGATTGTGTTGAGCCTTGTACTGTATTAATTTTCAAAACTTTTGTTTCATAATTTTCTCTGGCTGTGTTATCCATTTGGTTATTTATATACTTATCAATATCTTCAATTTGTTTGTTTACTTTTTTATTTGTATATTTTTCAGCCCAAGAACTTATGAACGGTTCAGCCTTGTTGCAGGCAAGTGCAGTCATTAATGGAGTCGCAATACCTGCCGTCATCATCCATAAAGTATTATTTTGAACAGAAATTTTTCTCATTTGTTCTTTAACTGCTTCATGTCTGTTTGGTATATCTTTTTTGATTCCTAATCTGTCACCGATTACATCAAGATCTTCGCTCTTTTTATCACCTTTGTATAAATCAAACGGAATGTAATTTGGATCTTGAGAAACATATTTTTTACGACCTTGTTCATCTATATATTGTTTTCTGAAATTAAAGCCGTGAATTATTCTTGCAGGAATTTCCAATGCTATTTTTGGCCAAAGTGACATAGAAGCTAAAAATGCGCCAAACCCGACAAATTCCATAGCTTTTGTTTTTGGGGTGGATTTTTTAGTCATAAGATATGATGCAATAGCAATACCACTTAATTTAAGACCTAAATCATTCATTTTTCCTAACTGATGATCGTTTGCTTTTCCTCTGATACCATCAGCCAATGCTTTTGTTGTATAAACAGTATCACGGACAAATTCCTTTGGCATGTGAACTAAATCACCATTAACCAAGTGACCTTTTCCGTCTAACGGTTTTATGAGTTTATCAGATTCTTCATCAAATGCTTCTATCGTTGAACTAACAGGTGAAAAATAAGCACGTTCACTTTTTTTACTCTGCGATTGCGAAGTAGCATTCATATTGTTTAAATAATTGTGAATTAAATTGTTTCCCATAATCTACTGTACCGTTATCTTATCTTTCTTATCAAATACATTCTTAGCTTGTCCGACAGCAGTCTTAGCACCATAAATTGTATTTATAGCACCAAAAACTGATGATAATAATGCCGCACCAAGAACCGCTTTTCCGGCATGCTTATTCCAACCTGTTTTTGCTGCAGGACCATTGTATAATTCTTTTGCAGCATCAACAAAACTGTTCCCAAAACTTCTTGTAATCCTTCCGAGATTTTTTGCTGTATTTACAACTTTTCCTGTTATCTGCCCGACAAAAGTATTATTGTTTGCAGGATTATACTTGTGCCAGTTGGATTTTGACATTGCTCTAAAGAAATTATTCCATGATGACTGTACAGCTAAAGTAACACCGGCTGCTGCCCATAAGTATGAGGAGATGCTCTTAGCTGTGTTTGATCTTGATATAACATCTTTTATGATTGGTTTAACTTCTGTGTCAGAAGCCGGAAGGTCTTCACCCAACCCGTTTTTCTTAGCAATTTTATCAAATAAATAGTTATGAGGTAACGGATTTCCGTTTTTATCTTTCATTTTTTCGCCGTACATCATGTCATAACGAGGAAAATCGTGGCTTTCCATTACCTTGTGTTGTTCAATTTCATGAATTTGAATAGGAGAATTTTCGTCCGTTGAAAGTTCTCTTTGATATGCCATTTCTGTGTCAATTCCGGTTGCTATTTTGACAGGAGTTGAAATTAGTGTTTTAGACACTGATTTAGCAACACCATAGAATAAAACCCCAAGTGCGGCTTTTGCACCCATTGTAGATTTAATTGCCCCGTTAAATACTGCCATTAGCATCGCACTACCAACCAAATATGGAACAGTTCCCATAGCCAAAAATTCGTAAAAATTGGATTTTTTACTTCCCATTAACCCTTTTGCAGGATACTCCGTAAATGCACTGGTCGTTTTTTGATATGCGGACATGATCTTGTTATTTAACGTATTTGGCTTCAACTCACATTTTTCTTTTCTCTCTGCGTTATCGTAATTAACAGTAGAAAAAGCCTGCTGTATTGATTTTGAATGTTGTGAAACATTAGGTACCATAATTTTACTTAACTCCAACTGCCATTACGTCTGATTTAACTGAATTAATGATATAAATATAATTCCCGTTATATTTATATAAAGATTGTGGGACTTGAGTTTTTGCTATCAAATTTAACAAATTTTTACATTTGTTTACACTAGTTAAACCCCAAGATATATACACATTACAATATGATTCTATCATAAAAATTTTTTAAAATTAAACATGCTTTTGTAAATAATAATTTACCTACCTAACTAACTGATTGGGTAATTGATTTGTAATATAAATTTTCATTTAATAAACACATAAAATAAGAAAGGAGTTTATTATGGAAGAATACAGAATGAACGATCACAGAGATGAACACAGAATGGGTGAATGCCACAAAAAGCGTATGTGGAAATATTTTGGAGTAATTCTTGCTACTTTTATGGGTTCATTTTTGGCATTTTATTTTGTTGCAAACTGCACTGTTGACTACCTTATGAGTCACACATATATGATGAAAAAATGGCATAAAATGGAAAGAGCAGGATTAAATGATTTTGATAAAACAGACAAAATGCTTTCAAAGGACTTTAAAGATATGTCAAAATTTGGCGGAATGTTTCAGCACAAAAGTGCAATTGATTTTTTAAAAACCCCTGATTCTTACAAATTTGTTGTTGATTTAACTCCCTTTCAAGGAAATTCCGATTCGGTTAATATAGAAACTAAAGGCAATGAACTTGAAATCAGTGCAGAATCTTCAACAAACAAACATAACTCAGACACCTATACAAAAATGAGCCAAACATATATCCTAAGCCCTAACGCAAAACTTGAAAAATTATCAAAAAAGAAAGTTAATAACAAATATATAATAACCGTTCCAATCGAGGATTAATAAAATCCTTAATATAAAAAAATCCTCACTTTTTGTGAGGATTTTTTTATAGCATTTCTATTAACCAGCAACTGCAGAACGATTCTTATATTCAATCAGACATTGTGCCAACTGATCAGGACAACTCGTACCTCTGCCGGCACAGTCTATCCCGTGTAATTTTGAAATCACATCATCTATATGCATACCTTCAACCAGATGGCAAATCCCTGTAAGATTACCTTGACATCCGCCTAAAAATTGTATTTTATTAATAATTCCGTCTTTAATCGCAACCCCAATCATTTTTGAACAAGTACCTTTTGTCTGATATTGGATAATTTCTTCTTCGCCCATTATTTTCTCCTCATTAGTTTCTAAAATACTAACCCTCTACATCATACAATATTTTTAAAAAATTTTCATCTTTTGTTTGCGTATTGAGAGGTCGTGGAATAAATTTTTCTTTATATTTTTCAATTGCATACTGATCTGTCATGCCGGAAATATAATCAGTAACAAGCCGTTCTACCTTATCTTTGTCATCACAATACCCGCCAAGATAATCTGTATAGTATTCATACAAAGTTTTTACAATGTGTTTTGCTTTGCCTTCCTCAAGTTTTGCGGGAGAATCTGTGTAAATATTTGCAAACATCCACTCTCGTAAAAATTTTATATGTTCCCAACAATCCTCGTCCATCTTGACTGAATCACTATTTAGTGAATTATAAACAACAGCATTAATCATTTTTGTCAGGCGTTTTGATGGCTGAGTTGAAAAATAACTTTTGCATTCATAAGGTAAATCATCTTCAGTTATGATACCTGCCCTTATTGAATCTTCAATATCATGATTTATATAAGCAATTTTATCAGCGTATTGAACGATTTGAGCCTCGGCTGTTTTAGGTTTATATCCCCAAGTATGGGTAAGAATCCCGTCAATCGTTGCAGTAGTCAAATTCATATCCTCTAACACTTCTACGACTCTTACACTTTGCATATTGTGATGAAACCCTTTTGACACAAGTTCATTCAAAACATTTTCTCCGCAATGACCAAACGGAGTATGCCCCAAATCATGACCTAGAGAAATTGCCTCAACTAAATCTTCATTAAGTTGTAATGCTCTTGCAATCGTTCTGGCAATTTGTGACACTTCCAAGGTGTGAGTCAATCTTGTCCTAAAATGATCATCAAACGGGGCAAGAAAAACCTGTGTTTTGTGTTTTAATCTCCTGAATGATTTTGAATGAAGAATTCTGTCCCTATCTCTTTGGAATTCAGTCCTCATATCGGATACATCATCTTCTCTTTTTCGGACAGCGCAGGCACTCTTAGCAGCGCAAGCTCTGAGTATATCAAATTCTCTCTGTTCTAATTGTTCTTTTATTGTAGTCATAATAATAATTATATAGTTATAAATAATTATAATAACCAACTATGTAGAGGATTTTTATAAATCTAAATTTAACAGCAATGACTCAAACTTTAAAATAATTGTTTTTACTCTACTTCTCTTAAAATTTTAAGAGTACTAATACATTCTTCAAGGAAATACTGCAATTCTTTGTTTATATTATCAGGAGCATAAATTGCACCTGCCGCTTGATATGCTAAATATTTATTGTATTCTGCCCCTTCCTTTCGAAGTTCAGCAATTGATTTTGCTCTTAAAGCCAAGGACATCAGTTTTGTATACGAAATGTAATAACACTCAGGTTTTCCCTCAAATTTTTTTCTTAAAGCTCCGACCGAAAAATCAAAAGTTGTAGCTTTCGCAACAAATCGCTGAACATTTTCCTCGTTCTCAATACAATCAATCAGCGCCTCTAACTGAGGAATTATTCTGTTTATATCGTTCACATACGTTGAAGTTTTATCTTTTTTTAAAATAATGTCTACAAACGCAGGATTATCACGTGGAATCGGCTTTAACTTATCCGGATCATCAAACCCTTCTTCTGCTTCAAATATCGGGGTTCCTTTTTCCGGTTTAGTTGTTTGAAATTTATCCAAAATATCCGGTAATGTTCCAACATAACCCCTTGATTCGGGTGCATTTGTTCCGGTTGAGTCGGAGGTTTTTGCAATAACACTCAGTCCGGTGTAGACAATTATTAAGAATAATATAAAATACTTTTTCATATTTATTATTATACTTATTTTTTACAAAAAAGCATAGAGGGGTAAATTATTGGGGGAAATTAGAGTTAAATTTTCAAATAATAGGCACTAAAAATATCACTATATTTAATTTGAATAATTGCTATTGAAATAAGAAATGAATTAAGGATGCAGTTTCATTTGTAACTGTTTCTATGATTATCGTTTATACCACTTGAATAATCGACAGAAGAAAGACGTATGAATACGATGGGATACGTCGCTATAATTTACCCCTGACGCACCCTTCTCAACTGTCCCTAGGACATCTTCTCACATCGGAGAAGGGTAAAGATAAAATAAATTATACCTCTTATCCGAAGTTGAACCACTCATTTTCAAGAGCGGTTTTTGGTTGTTTTTTGTTTGAGATATAATCATATTAAATACTTTATAAACAACTACGACTACTTAGGGCTGAATTAAATTCCAACCTATAATGTGTAATGCACAATATATTTATTTTTGATGTAAAATATAGTTAAATAAAAATTAAATATAACAATAAAGAAAGGACACTGAAAAATGGTAGCAAATTTAGACAAAATCATGAAACCGAAATCAATTGCGGTTATCGGTGCATCAACAAAAGAACACACTATTGGTTCTGACATTATGAAAAGATTACAAGAGTACAAATTTAACGGTAATATCTACCCTGTTAACCCAAAAGGCGGAATTATCGAAGGTTTACAAGCATATACAAATGTTCTTGAAATC
>CACZPS010000175.1 GCA_902783125.1 uncultured bacterium
AAATTATTCAGCAAACAAAGATGGCAAAAGAATAGTTGACTATACAAAAAATGAGTATGATTATGCGTATCAAAAATTACCTGACGGCAAGACTCAATATACAATTTATTATCCGGATGTAACAGTAATTGATAAATTGAATAAAACAGTTACCACTTCAACAGAACATAAAACATACATTAAGTAAAAATAATGGAAATTTAGATGTATTTAGGCAGTTTTTATCTGCAAATAACTAAAGACAGGCTGAATCATTTGATACAGCCTGCCTTTTTGTATTTATAATTAAGCGCCTTACCTATTCATGTTAGCCCTTAACTTGTATTTATTAGAGATATTTTGTATAATACGAATAAGGAGTTAATTATGGATATATCACTAACACCAAGTAATGAAATGTTTTTAAGAAACAAAATTGCCGAAGGTTTATACGATTCATTAAATGAGGCAATAAATGCTACATTGAATATTGCCATAACCGGTAGTTGCGTTCCTAATGAAGAATTAGAAAGACTTAACGCTGATATTCAAAAAGGGATTGATGATTATAATGCAGGCAGGTACACAGATGCGGATACTGCATATAAGGAAATAATGAAAAAATATGAATAATATGGAATTAATTATTACCGCAGAAGCATATAATGATATTAATTCAATATCAGATTATATTTTAAAAGATAATATTCAAATTTCTAAAAGTGTTGTAGATGAATTATTTAATACATTATATACTTTAACAGAATTTCCCAATATCGGGAAGTATAAATATGGGATAAAAGATAACTCTGTAAAAATTTTTATTCATAAAAAGCAATATCTTATTGCTTATAAAATAGTTGGTAATTCTCTTATCGTATTGAGAATACTAACAAATTATCAAGATATTTTTGCTGTTTTAAATTAACGATAATCGGCTAATTTATTCAACCTTTAATGATTTTACAAATTTATATATTGTTTCTATTTTTTCACGATTTTTGAATTGTTTTAAATCGTCAATTATTTCATTTATCAAATCTTCTTGTGGTTTTAAATGGTCGCAGGCAAAAAGTTCTGAAAGAGTAATATTTAAGACATTACACATACGCTCAATTGTTTCTGCTTTAACAAAGTTTTCCCCGTTTTCTATTCCGCAAAGAGTTCTCGTTGCAACTTGGATTTTTTCAGCAAGTTGCTCTTGTGTTAGGTCATATTTTGACCTTAATCGCTTAATTTTTGCACCAAGTTGTTTTTTTACGTTCACAATAATACCTCTTAATTATTCTAAAGAATTTTAACTCATATATTAACGAGATAATATTGCATTAATTTGCCACAAAGGGATATAATATACCTTATGATTACTACAGATTTGTAAATAAATGTAAAGGTTTGAAAGATATACTGTATCTATATTTATAAAATTATCGCAATTTTATATCAATAAAATTAGCAATTTTTATTTTTCATGAGTTTTTATATGTATAAGAAGGTAAAACTAAATAATGAAAGGGAATAAGCAATGTCAAATTTATCAATCAACAACGTGCAAAACGCAGGAGTAAATGAAGTAAGTTTTAAAAGAAACGAATCTGGCAAACAAGCAGATAGCAAACCCTCAAACGACGAAGACTTAAAAAATTCTACAAAATCAATGGCAGGAGCAACTGCATTAGCTGTTTCTATTATAGGCAGTCTTGCTTTAGCAAAAAAATGCAATATAAATTTATCAATACTTAAAAATAAAGTTTTTGGGCAGAAAAGTCCATTAGAAGAAGTTAAAAATGAAGTCAAAAAACCTCTAACAACCATATTAAAAGAAATAAAACAAAGAGGTGATATTATTGTTGAAACTGAAGTGAAAGACATTCAGTGCCGTAATGCTGTTGGAGTCCCTTATAAACAATCTGGTAAGGTAAGTTCCTTTTATAAAATTGATGAAAATGGTAAAAAAGTATGGTTAAAAGATAAGATTATTTACGAACGTGGAGGAGAATTAAAAGGACTGGATTCTTTTAAAAGTTCTGAGGACGTTATTACAAGGGAAGACAGATTAGCTAATAAGAATACTATAATTGAAACAACAAGAAAGTATGATAAAGATGGAACTCTTTCATCAATTAATAGAAAAGAATCTTACCAGATTTATCCGGGGATGTCAGATAGATCTGATACAAGTCAATTCTATGATTTTAAAAACAAAAAATATAGTGAAATCTCGGCAGGAACAGTATTAAATGGAAGACGAAATGTTATAGAAACGGAAGGTAAGCTTATCCCTATTGATCAAAAGACTACTAAACGTACTGCATCAGATGTTATAAATGGACATAAAATAGAAATAACTAGTAAAGAATGTACAGGTCCTGCGTTTGAATTTTATGGATGTAGTGCAAAAGATTTAGCGTAAAATAACTGTAGGTTGGGCATACTCGCCCAACAATATAAAAAGACAGGTTGTATCAAATGATACTGCCTGCTTTTACTTGTTATTTAATTGTGTTGGGGTAGAAAATCCAAACCTACTAGATTTATCTTGTATCAGGTAGTCCTGACTTTCCTTCTTTTTTATTGGAGCAAAACATTGCATATTTCAGTTCTTGCTGGGAGTGAAAACCAAAACCTACTATAATTCATCAGTTATTACTTTTACTACTTTATATACTTCTTCTAAGATTACTATAAATAGCCCTGCCCTAAAAGCTGGTGAAGCAATGATTAAAAGCAAAGAAAACAAATAAACATAGGCAGAAGTAAGAAAGACTTCAATCTACCAATATAATACAAAACAGGCTGTATCAAACAATACAGCCTGCCTTTTATCTTGTGTGTCAGGCAGTGCCTAACATATTTTTTCTAATATTTATGCAAGAAACAATGAAGATATGATAAATGTAGCAAAAGAAAAAATAAATACGATTTTTTCTCAATGTTGTAGAAATGTTGTAGAAAAATCAAAAACTGAAAAAAATAAAGTTATCTCACTAAAAGACCACTTGCTAAAACGCACTAAAAAAGAGGGTTGTAAACCCTCTTAAATGGTGGGCGTTAGAAGACTGTCTTAGTTTTCGCTCCACGTTTTCTGCTCGGCTTGTGCTGCGCCTCGCGTTAAACGGCACCGCTCACACTCCCGTCGAAAACTCAACGTTTCCGCCGAGTCGTGTTTCGACTCTCGCTTCACTCGTGCC
>CACZPS010000176.1 GCA_902783125.1 uncultured bacterium
AAATAATGGTAAATCAACACCATATTTCAAAAAACTTGGTCTTAGTGTTGATGAAGCTCTGTCAATAGTAAAAGATAAGTCTTTAACAAAAAAAGAAGTATTTCAGAAAATAACTCAACATATTGATAAAAAAGAAATGCCAGGATTAATATATATGCCTAAAGCAACTGATGTAGATGGCGGTTCTTTATATTTAACAAATTTATATCATGATGGTAAAAATGCTGAGTATGCACTCAGTCAAGTCAAGCGTGCCAGAAAATATTTAGACGGCAAGGTTGCAGAAAAGACAGCACAAAGAATCAGAGATGTGAGAGTCAACATCGCACAAGAAACCCGTCAATCCGATGATGTCAAGGCATTAAAAGAGCTTAACCGCCAAATCGCTGAGTTATCCAAGGGGTAAAGGGGATTTATAAGTGGAAAGTGGAAAATTGAAAGCAGTAGGTTGGGGTTTCTACCCCAACATATTATATTGTTGGGCTGAAAGCCCACCTACTATATAATATTAACATTTAGTTAGGCTACTGAAAGATATTGTAGGAATTAAATTTAATTTTTAAGTAGTTTCTTAGTGTTTTACTTATTCCTCAATAAAGTTCGTCAATTTTTCAAGTCCGGTATTTAATTTATCCAACTTTAATTCTATTTCATTCATTCTTGATGAAATATCATCAGAATTGTTTTTAGCAATAAATCCGAGGATAGTGGTCAACTTTTCATCAAGCTGATTTATACGTTCTTCTTGTCTTTCAATTAAAATAGTTTGTTCTGCAAACTTTTCACTAAGATTATTTATCGACTCAGAGTAGTCAATCTGTGAAGGGATTTCTATTCCGTGAATAAGATTTTCTGTTCCTTCTAACATTGTTTTAACGGTTGAAATAACATTATCCGAACTTTGAGTAAACATTAGTTTTAAATCATCTAAAGAGTCTTTTTTTATTTGTCCTTCATGGATATTTGTAATCAATTCCCCTGCGTTATCAACCCATTCTGCAAGCATTATCAAAGACTGATTAATAACGCTATTATAATTGTTGCTTTCACTTAATGCTGTCTTAACTGACTCCATAGAATCTTCAAGAACCTGAAATTTGTTATTATCGGCTATTGATTTTATTTGTTCGTCAATTTCTTCCGATAGAATTTTAAATTCTTTTAATGACGCTTCAATCATATTATAAGAGTTATCGGATGTAAGTAAAAGTTTGTTAACTCTTGTACTAATACTTGTGACATCTTCTTTCATCTTTGCTAATGTATCTGATACATCAGCTTCGTCGATTTTATTGAGTTGTTGTTTTATCGAATCGACCATAACAACAATCCCGTTGAGTTCATCTGAAAATTCCTCGGAATTCACTGTCAAACCGTTCTGCGCAAGTTCGTTAAGATACAGTCTGATTTTTGCTACATCAGATTCAATATCCTGCATGCTATAGGTATAATCAGATTCTTCATCTCCGGATTGAAGAATAGATATATTTTTTTTGATGTCAGATAGCATATCTTTTATAGTATGTCTGTCAGGTTCAGAATTTTCAATTATACTTTTTGCACATTCCCGAACAATCTCACTGACTTCAGAATTATTGTTTTTAATAGTTTCACTTCTCGTTTGTATATCAGAAACGTCAGCTTTTATTTCATTTGCAACATCACCAAATTGTTTTACATATTCTTGAATAGTATCACATCTGTCACGTAAATCATTTAATTCAATCTGAATATTATTGTAACCTGAATTATTTAGTTCCGTTACAGAAGTAAGTTCATCTAATTTTTCAGCAATGACACCGTTAGAGGTAGTGCCTGAAGAAGTTTCATCAATCAAAAATTCAGATACGTTACCTAACATTGAAATAATGGCATTATAAACTTCTTTTCTAAAAAGTTTAGTTGCACTGTCCAGTTCATTTTGGTTTTGAGAGGATTGAAGGGTGTAAGAATACTTTTCAACAATCGTATTTAATTTTGACTGCAAAGTTTTTCTTAATTCTCCAACTGCAGGTAAATCTTTCAGTTTAGCAAAATTTTCCAGTTTAGAGAAAACTTCCATTTCTTCAATCAATCTGTTCAATTTAGTGAACCTTTGCTCGTTCTTTGCATTAAGATTATAAATCCCGTTTTTTAGCATTTCGACATCATCTTCATTAATGTTGCTCGAAGGTGCTGAATTATTACCGGTGGAAGATTGTGCTGCCAGAGCTTCTTGAACCCTTGATAGCATATCGATAATGCTACGTTTTAAGTTATCGGAGGTTTTTTCATAACTGTTGCTTAAAAGTGTTATATCATCAGAAATATGCTGAATAGCGTCATTAGAAATTGCCTTAATTGATTTATCCAAATATTCAATACAATCTTTTAAATTAGTATTAATTTCTAATTTATTTTTTTCAGATTTATCAGCCAAATCAATTATCACACGTTGGTCAATTCCTGCGTTGTTATTCAGAATTTCCAATCGGTTAACCTTTTCTGTAAGTGTTGTCATAATCTGTTTTAAATTCTTGTTAACAACATCTTGAACACAGTTGTTCATTCCTGCAAGTTCTTTTTTTACCTCAAGAATATTTGTTTGCAGAATAGTAAACTCATCGGTGGGTTTCACTTTTTCATTAGCAATAGAGTTAATAATAGAAGTAATACTGTCAAGTGACTGCATAATAACATATAATTGATTGTTACAATCAGCTCCGTTCATCATGCCTGTTTTTACTTCTTTGATAAGTGTTTTTAATTCATTAAAATTAGTTTCAATACTTTCTATGTTTTGTAATTCAGTCATTTTAATTATATCCCGATAAAAATCTACTATTCTGCCAATATTCTAGCATAAAATCATTATTTTGACAGAGTGTTAAGGAATATAAATTATAGTTTAGCGATGAACGAAGTTCATCGCTAAACTATAATTTAAAGTGACTAAGTGAACCGTGACTAAGTGACTAAGAATTTCTGATTTCTTAATCACTTAATCACCTAGTCACTTAATCACTTTTATCAG
>CACZPS010000177.1 GCA_902783125.1 uncultured bacterium
CAAGAAACCCACTCCAAGACTGACGCGGAATACAACGCACTTGTAACGGCAAAAGAAAATGCTGACGCTGCTTTAGCAGAATACAAAGAAAATCATACTTATGATAACACAGCTTATGGAAACTTACTTGCCGCTAAGAACAAGGCTGACGCGGACTTGGCGGCTTATCAAGAAACTCACAACAAGACTGACGCTGAATACAACGCACTTGTAACGGCAAAAGAAAATGCTGACGCTGCATTGACAGCTTACAAAGCCAATCACGGTCACGACGACGAGGCTTATGAGGCACTTGTGACGGCTAAAGCCAATGCGGAAAGCGACCTTGCGACTTACAAGGCAAACCACAATTACACAGACGACCAGTATGATGCCCTGAACACAGCATATACAGGCTATCAGGAAAGCCACTCAAAGACGAATGAGGAATATAATGCAGTCAAAGATGAAGTTGATAATTACCACGCACAAGAGGAGTTTGTGGCGAACAACACTCACACCTATTCTGTAACAACAAACGACCATACTAATGTCTTTACTCCTTATGGAGACACTTCGAATGATGATATTTTAGTATTTGACAAATCGGCTTTCAAAAAATGCAAGTTCACCTCTGACGGCAAAAACCTAACTATCCAATATTTTGACAATGTTACCAACAGTGGTATGAGTGAAAAATTAATAATTCCTAATTTCTTTACAGAATCTGAGGATGATAGAGTTTATAAATTCGTGGACAAAGACGGAAAAGTCCATAGCTTGTCGGATGCCAAGGATCTTCTTTTGTCTGGAACTTTTGGGGCTGATACAATCGATGCAGGCAACAGTTTGAGCGATTGTACAATCAAGCTGTTAAAGGGCGATGATACAATCAACCTGAATTCATCTTATGACAACACGCTCTATTTTGCATCAGGTGATGGTGCGGACACAATCACGACCGATAACAATTCTTCCGCCTCAACCCACACCCTCAAGTTCAATGATGTCAAGTTTGATGATTTGTTATTAGGTAAAGTCCAAGGGACAAACAATCTCCTGATATATTATAACGACAGACAAGATTCCGTAATATTAAAAGATTGGTTCACAAGAACGACAGGCAACAGAATCAACACAATAGAGGATATGACGGATACGGAATATAATTTTGAATCAGTTGCTTCTAATTGCTCAACTATCGTATATACAGTGCCTGATACTCCATATACTGTAACTTCGTCAGGAAATATAGTAATCGGAACAGACGGGGATGACACAATTACTGTCAACAATAACTTAAACAACAACAAAATCTACTGCGGTGACGGTGATGATACGATAAAGGTGGGTAATGATTGGGGCTATAGTGGATCATCATATCTCATCAACGGCGGAAAGGGTGATGATACGATTACTGTCACTCAAAACCTTACTAACTCAACCTTTGAGTTTTCAAAAGGTGACGGAAATGATGTGATTTCATCGTGGTCATCCTCTACTGCCACCACAAGAGCAACCAACACCCTCAAATTCACAGACGTAAAGTTTGAGGATATGACATTTGGGGTTGACAAAGCAACTCAAGGCCTAAGAATCCAATATACAGAGAATGATTCTGTGGTGATAAAAGGCTGGTATTCTTTAGTGAACGGGCAAAGAATCGACAAAATCGTCGATATGACAGGAACAGAATACAGCATAGTGAACGACGCTCCTGATTATGACAAACTCTTCCTGACTGATGGAGACGATACCCTGACCGTATCACAGTCTAATCTTCAGGTCTATTGCTATGAAGGGAACGATACAATTAGTGTGAATGCAAGCAACAACACAATCTACGGTGGTGACGGTGCGGATACGATAACCATTAATAATTACTTAAACAACAACACAATCTACGGCGGAGATGGTGCGGATACGATTACTGTCAACGTTAATTGTAATAACACCACCATCTACGGCGGAGACGGGGATGATAAGATAAATATTGGGACTACTTGGCATAATGACGTATCAAACAATACCACCAACGGCGGAAAGGGTGATGATACTATCACTGTCAATCAAAACCTTACTAACTCCACCTTTGAGTTTTCAAAAGGTGACGGGAATGATGTGATTTCATCGTGGTCATCCTCTACTGCTACCTCAAGAGCAACGAACACCCTCAAGTTCACAGACGTAAAGTTTGAGGATATGGGATTTTCAGCCGTAGGAAATCATTTAAAAATATCATATACAGAGAATGACTCATTTACAATAACAAACTGGATTTCTTCAGCGGACGGAAAAAGAATAAACCAAATAGTTGATTCAACAGGCGCTATGGGCTTGATTGCCAAGTCAGGTGATGATATCGGAGTCGGGGTCGGAGACAACACATACAGCACAGCGCTCTCAAGCAATTTGAAGTTCTATGATCCGTTCACAACCGATAACGATACCTTGAAAATCAATAACACAAACGCAGTAAGCATACATATCGCAGCAAACTTCAAAGCAGACGGAACACTCGATGATAACGGAGTGAGAGTGATGTCAGGCTCAAATTACACTGCGTGGTGTGATGACACAACCTCGGTGGATGGCGGAATCCAAATCGTCGGAGAATTCGGCTCTGTTGAGAACATAGAATCTCAAGATGGCTACACAGTGACCGCAAGTGAATTATCTCAGCTCAAATCTGATGTAACATCATGGCTCACAGCTCACACAGACTACGCAGATGTAGCAAGTGCAATAGCGAACAAAGCGAACGACACCTCTGTCGCAGAGCTCGTCGCAATCTTCGACGACTTCAACACACAGGCATGGGGTTCGTAATTAGAACGAATCAACCCTCTCCTAAAGAAAGCGAATTTTCGGTAGGGCGACGGCGAACGAAAGTGAGCCTTGCCCGTAAGAGCAAATAGCACGATTGAACGACAAAATCCGTAAGGATTTAATAGTGAAAAGAGTGCTATGCTCGCCCGAATAATTCAAGAGAGGAGAGGGTGCCTGAAAGGCGGGTGAGGTATGAAAACAGCCACCTCGTCGCCATCTTCGACGACTTTAACACCACCGCGTGGAACAGTTAAAAAAATCTTTGTTGCCAAAGCTCAAAACCTCTCTAATCCAGAGGGGTTTTTGGGTTTAAAAATTTGTAAAATTATATTTTAAGCACTTGAAAAAATATAAAATCGGTTAAAATATAAATAGAAACGGGCGAGTAGTTGCTCAATCTACTCACTGCTCGGTTTCGGTAATGCTAAAGTGGCTCTTACCGTTTTCGGTTTGATTGATAATTTTGTAAAAAGTCCATCTTGGGCAACTGTAATTTGAGTTTTAAAATAAAAAACGGGTTATTTTTATTGAATAACCCGTTTTTATAATACTTTAATAAAGTTAAGCGATAGCAGCTTTTGCTTGTTCTACAATAATATCAAAAGCTTCTTTGTCGTTTACTGCAAGGTCAGCTAACATTTTTCTGTTAACAATAATATTTGCTTTTTTACAAGCGTTAACGAATCTTGAATAGCTCATACCTTGTGCTCTGACTGCTGCATTGATTCTAACAATCCAAAGACGACGCATATTACGTTTTGTAGCACGTCTGTCTCTGTAAGCATATTTTAGAGCTTTCATAACTGCACAATTAGCAACCTTGAATATTCTGCTTCTTGCACCTTTAAAACCTTTTGCTAACTTTAATATTTTTTTGTGTCTGTTGCGACATACATTTCCACGTTTTACTCTCATTGTTCAACACTCCTATCTTGAATACTTC
>CACZPS010000178.1 GCA_902783125.1 uncultured bacterium
TCAATTTGCTTTTTATGTGATGCACATTTTTTTTCAGATATTATATTAACATTATTCCCATATTTTACTTGTAATTTTGAGCATACACTTGGATATTATTTATATCAAACAAGTGAAATTTATAGAACTGTGTATAATCATAGAGAAATAACAACCTGTATATTTGGTTGTTTATACTTTTTATTTTTTAGAGTGTATGTATTTCAAAAATGGGTATCTATTATTGAGAATAAGTGTCAAGGTCTTTTTCTGCATGATTTTCTAAAAGAGTTAAGAAAAAATAAACAAATTTTACTTTATGCAAATATCTTATTTTTATTACTGACAGTTGTAGTATCAGATTTTTGTAGCAGTGCATTAGAGATAAATTATCTTTTCTCTTTCATATTCGTTTTACCATTTAATTATTTAATATTATATTTACGTTGGGCTATTAAGGATAAAAATTTAAAGAATAATAATGGTATTTCAAATAAATATCACTTAATACAATACGTAAATTACATATTTTTGGCTAATTTTATAGTTATTATGGGTTCTTCTTTTTTTATATTATTAACTTTGTTTTCTAATACCGTATATCCATTATATAGAATTATTTGTTTTATTCTGATATTAATGGGAATATATTTTGTTTTATATTCGCTTCTTTATCATTTATTGTACAATACAAAAATTTTTATAGTAATTTTATTTATTATTTTATGTTTAAGCATATTATTGTTTTATGATTTAAAATATGAAATAGAGTTAATTAATAATATTCTTTCTTTTATATTTTCAACAATTTATTTCTCATTTTTTGGAATAGGAATTATGTCATCTTTATTTACCAATCAAATATCAAAAATACTTACTGATAAAAATATCAATAATTGACATAAGCGATTTTGAAAAACGACCTGCGAATATAAAAAATATCCCTAATAACTGGGGTAAAAACATGCAGGATAAAGGTCAATATCAAAATTATTATGTTATCATTGATATCAAAGTTCCATTAATAGATGAGCAAAAAGAGTTATTAAGAAAATATAAGTTATAATATTGACATCATAGTATTTTTTATATATTATCAATTTGTGAATATTAGAAAATATATTAAATTTAATATTTGTAAAGAAAGCGATGCACCTTTGTATTTAATAATGCAGTGCATCGTTTCTTTTTTTATATTTATTTATGCAAATTTAAACAATTTAATTGATTTTTATTCTGATATCGAAACTGAATTATGGTTTTTAGTTAGGACAATTATTATATTTTTAATATTAAATTTATTCAAAATAAAATATAATTTATCTATAAAAAGATCTGCCTGCATTTTATTTTTATGTTTTTTATTTGATTATTTTATTCATATATTTTATTTTTCGGATGGTTTATTATTTTCAGCACTATTAATTTTGTCATTTGCTACGTTTTTACCATTTTTTTTGTTATCTTTTTTTAAATATATATATTTAAAATATATAAAATCAATTATAAAAAAAATACCTTGCAAACAAATATTGTATTTTAAATATATATTTATGTTATCAGCTTTATGTCTATTGAATACAATTATACCTGTTTTTATTTCATTACTTTTAATGATTGTTGATGCAGAAACAATTTTTATGATTTATATGTTATACCAAATTTTATTATCAAAGTTCTTACCATTAATAACTTTTATTGTAGCAATTTTCTTACAAAAAAGTATATTTTATAGAAATAAGATTGCACCGTATTTAATCTATATTGTTATAATTGGCGGTTTAATTGATATCGTTTTTTATTCATGCACAAAAAATGTGTTACTTAATTTGGAAAATAATATTATTATACCGATTTCATTTTTGGCGACATTTTTGCCAATGTATTTAATTTTTCTATTCTCGTTAATTAAGAAAAAAAATACAAACCCGTGTATAAATTTAATGTAAATATTTATGAATAAATCGTTTTTATTATGGCAAATTTTGAGGGTTTTAAATGTTAATATAAATATAGCGGAATTAATTATGGAGTTCTTAACGTGCGTTTTAACGCACGAATAATTATATTTTAATATTTACGTGCATTAAAATGCACGCTACGGCTAACCTTTTATGTGTTTTGATTGATATATATTCTAATTTTATAATTGATTTTTTACTGAAATCAATAATTATAAATATTTTAGATATAGTTTGGTTCATATTAGGTTTTAAATATTTAAAAAAATATATATATCAGTGTGTTAGTAGTAGCGTGCATTATAATGCACGAAATATTAAAGACATTATTTGCTTGTGCGTTATAACGCGCGCTGCTTACTAAGTTTTGGCAATACAAGTGCTGATAAAGCGCAACTATTGCCTGAAAATAAAGAGTTTTGTTTACAATTCGTTACAATTGTGAAATCTATATCGTGGTACCATTGTTATATGAAATTAGAAAATAATGCAAAAATAAAAGAAATATTTTCTTCTATTCAAGGGGAAGGTCCTTATATCGGTTGTAAACAGATATTTATCAGGTTTTGCGCTTGCAATTTAAACTGTTTTTACTGTGACACTGATTTTTATCCGTCCAATATTAATGATAAAAACACTTTTTTTGAATTTACACCCATTAAATTATTAAAATATTTAGAAAATAATTTTGACTTAGAATCAACTCATTCTATCTCCTTAACAGGCGGAGAACCATTAATTTGGGCGGATTTTTTAAAAGAATTTATGCCAATGTTTAATCAAAAATATGATATAAAATTTTACCTTGAAACGAACGGAACAATTAGCGATAATGCAAAAATAATTTTGCCTTTTACTGATATTCTTGCAAGTGATATTAAGCTCCCAAGTTGTTCCGGTGTGAATAACTCTTTTGAGCTTCACGAAATGTTCTATAATTCTGTTTCTCAATCTGTTAACAAATCCTATAACAATTTTAGTTATTTAAATAATAACTCTTTTGCAAAAGTGGTTTTTGACAGTAATATAACTTCTGATGAAATTGATAAAACTGTTGAATTGGCAATGAAATACCATTTTGAAATAATTCTTCAACCACGAATGATTGATGATAAATTATCTGTTGGCACAGAATTTATGATGAAAATATTTGAAACGTTTGTTAAAAAATATAAATACACCCGATTGATTCCTCAAGTGCATAAATTTATCAATGTAGAATAATAATATATTAATATTCTGTTTTTTTATCGTGCTTAATTTATTATTTTAACCCGTTCGGTCGAGCTGTCATATTGCCAAAATTACTGGAATTTTTTCTAACCTCATCGAATTTCGCTTTATCAATAGAACTGATTGTATCAAAAAATGTTGGTGTTCCAACCGATTTAGATATATTAAAATGTATTACGTTTGCTCTGTTTAAATATTCTGACAACATATCATATCGTTCATCTGCTTCACCATACGGCATTTGCGTGGTTACAAGCTCATCAACATTTTTATTCAAAGTTTCTAATTTATTTAACGCTGTTTTTATCTCCACACCTGAATTAAACTTACTTGAAACTTTTGGTAAAACTTTCGATGACATAAAATTAACACAAGTATTTATCAACTTTAATAATAACTTCGGCTTTTTATTAAAAATAGACGTTATTTCACCGGATATTTTATTTGTGACGTCGGATTCACAATAATTGGCATTTAATTCTCGCAACTTCTCTTGAAGTGCATGTTTTCTCATAACCAAAATATCGCATTTTTGAAAATCATTTATTACTTTTGCATTTTCTATCTCTTTATCAATCAATTCTATGTCGGATTCTAATTTGTTTATATGATACTCCGTTTTAAAATCAGAATCATCAAGATTTTGATATGCTTCATTCACAAGTATTGTTGAATCAAGTGCATTAAGTCTTGTGTGTGAAGGATTTTCATTAATAGTATTAATATTTGGTTCAGCAATATTAACATTGTTAATTACAGATGTTTCCTGCATTTGGGCATCATTACCGTACCCGCTGTTTATATGTTGCGAGGGGTCATATTTATTGATATTAATGTTGTAAAAATTATTTGTCATTTCCGGAATTTAAACAGAGTGCCGCACAATATTAATACCATTTTTTTGGTTATAAAAAAACTATTTTGTGGAAAATTTAGACTATCTATATGAGGTTATAACTAAAAAACCGACCTATAATGGTCGGTTTTTTTAAAATTTAGATTAAATAATTTACGCTTTAGTTTTTGCTTCAATAGCAAGTTTATGTCTGCCTTTAGCACGGCGTCTGTTGATTACTTCTTGTCCGCCCGGAGTAGCCATTCTTGCTCTGAAACCGCTAACTTTTTGTCTTTTTGCTTTTGTTCCTTCTAGTGTACGTTTCATCTTTTTATTCCTTTATTTTAATGTGTATTTTTGCTATTATATCAGATATAGTAAACAAAACATGGTTAATAGTCAATAAAAGGTTAAATATTATGAACAGAAAGTTAGGTTTTATAGGTTGTGGGAAAATGGCAAGCGCAATAATAGGCGGAGTTATATCATCAAAGTTTCTTGGAGTAAATGATATACAAGCATCTGAAACATCTGAGGATAAAGCAAAACAAAAAACCTTAGAATTAGGTATAAATGTAATAACTGATAACAAAGAACTGGTAAAAACATCTGAGGTTGTATTTATTGCAACAACCCCAAATTTCGCAGAAACTGTTCTGAATGAAATAAAAGATTATGTAACACCGGATAAACTTATTGTGTCGATTTGTGCAGGGGTTACGACCGGATTTATTCAGTCAATATTAGGCGAAAAAACAAAGGTAGTCAGAGTAATGCCAAACACTCCGGCTCTTGTCTTGGAAGGTATGAGCGGAGTTTGCAAAGGTAAATCAGCAGGGGTAAATGATGTTAAGTTTGTCGTTGACTTACTTTCAAATATAGGAAAAGCGATTGAAGTAACTGAAAAACAAATGGATATTGTCACTGCTATTTCAGGTTCAGGACCCGCTTTTTATTACAAAGTAATAAATGAAATTGCAAGAGCGGGCGAAAAACTTGGATTAGATTATGAAAAATCGCTCACTTTGAGTATTCAAACAGCTATCGGTTCTGCTAAAATGCTGCTTGCAAGTGATAAATCGGCAGAGGATTTGATATCAAGTGTTGCTACAAAAGGCGGTTGTACAAGAGTTGGGGTTGATTATATGGACGAAGTTGATACCTCAGATATTTTCTATAATCTTATTGATAAAACCGCTAAAAAAGCAAATGCCTTAGGTAGATGAGTAAATTAGGAAATTAAGAAATAAATCATAAAAAATATCTCCTTACTATATAATAGTACAGAGATATTTTTTGTTTTTGGTTATAAATATTCTATTTTGATTTCTTTTTGTCGCAACAAGAATTTTTACATTTACATTTTTTACCTTGTTCACAACCGCACGCACATTCTTTTTTACAATCACATTTTTTAGAACTGTCACAAGAACATTTTTCACCGTTTTGGCAGCCGCAGGTACATTCTTTTGTGCAAGTGCATTTTGCGCCACAATCACAACCGCAACCACATCTGTCACAAGCAAAAACGGTATTCATAGAAATAGCCAATACCCCGACAAATAAACATGCTAATAATTTTTTCATAGTGTTTCTCCTTTTTAACCTTAACTCACAAATTTATGTTATTCCAATATGGTTTTTATGTCAAATTCTACATTTACCTCGGTTTCTGCCAACTTGATATTACCTTTTCTATGTTTATACTACAATATTAGTTGTAAACTACTAAAAAAAGGAAAGAATTATGGTTACAAAAATGAGAGAATTAGAAACAACTTTTTCAGGTATTGATTTTTCAAACTACAAATCAAAAGTATCTGAGTTCGTAAACGAATTATCATCAAGAGCAAACAAAGAAGGTAAATTTTTAAACTGGGTTGATTTACCTAAAAACCAGTTGGCTCGTATTGATGAATTATACACAATGGCAGAAAACTTCAAAGCCCAAACCGGCAACACTGTATTAAGCGTTATGGGTATCGGCGGAAGTAAACACACTGTTGAACACATGTTATCTATCAACGGTTTAAACATTTGTGCTGACAGAGTTCAGTTTTATTCTGATGTTGATTCTATCAGTTTAGAAAGATTTTTAACAAAACTAGGCAACAATGTTTTATCATCAAACTTTATGATAGCTTCAAAATCAGGTTCAACTTTTGAAACAAAAGACGGATTTTTAAGAGTCCAAAAAATGCTTATTGACGCATACAAATCTCAAGGTATGACAGAAGATGAAGCATTAAAGGCTTCTGCAAAACACTTTATTGCGGTAACTGATAAAAACTCTGAAAAATCAGAATTAAGAAGAACTTCTATCGAACAAGGCTGGATAGGTGACTTGTTTATCCATGATGATGTAGGCGGAAGATTCTCAGCATTTGATGATCATGCTTTATTCACATTGATTTGGGCAGGCATGAAGAAAGAAGATATGATTGCTATGCTTGAATCTGCACAAGAAATTTCAGCTTTGGCATTGTCAACAAATCTTGATGAAAACGATGCTTTAAAAGAAGGTATCTTCTGGGCTGATGCTAAATTAAACGGTATCGAAGCATCTGTT
This sequence comes from uncultured bacterium, assembly GCA_902783125.1. Taxonomy (GTDB): domain Bacteria; phylum Cyanobacteriota; class Vampirovibrionia; order Gastranaerophilales; family Gastranaerophilaceae; genus UBA2883. Next base: position 6,578 of record CACZPS010000178.1, read on the forward strand.
CATCAATATATGGGTTCTATGTTTGAAAA
>CACZPS010000179.1 GCA_902783125.1 uncultured bacterium
GCAACAGCAACAGCAAAAGGTAGAGTAGACATAAAATCAAATGTATCAAATAACTTGACAGCAACTTCAACCGAAGGTGATGTAAGAGTAGAAGGTACAGTAGGTAATGATTTGGCAGTTACTTCTGCTAAGAGTACAGTATTAGATACAGTAACCGTTGGTAAAGATACTGTAGTTAACTCAGGTTCATTTACAAGAGTTTCCGGTAACAATACTTTCGGTAATGATTTAGACATAAATGCATTAGCAGTAAACTTTGGAACATACGGTGATAACACATCAGCTTCAACTTGGGGCTTAGGTGATGGCAGCGCTGTAATCGGTAATAAATTAACTGTGGATGCTACAAATACAATCGGGTTTGCAAGTGATGTAACTGCAAAATCTATGGATTTAACATCACATAATTCATCAATAGTACAGGCAATAGCTGATTCTAATGTACTTAGTGACGGCGTTGGCAGAATTATCACTGATGAGTTAACAATAACAGCTCCATACGGTGCAGCAGTTGCTCTTGATGCTAATAATCAATACAGTGCATCAGGTGCTGCAATCCCAACTTACTATGAAGCAGTAGAAGGTATTTATGTACCATCTGCATCAGCTTCAGAACACCAAGCAATGGAAGTTCAAACATTAACTTCAAACGCAACATTAAAGATTCACGACGGTGCAGGTACAGCTAACATTAAGACAGATGCTGATGTAGTTGTTGACGGTAATGGTCAAAACGATATCAATGACTTAAAATTAGCATCTCAAGGTAATGTTAAAGTATCAGATCTTAAAGCAGTAAGACGTGATGATAATAATAAAACAGGTAACGTAATCGTTGAAACACCTAAGAATGTTGAAATCGGTAAAGTAGTTACTGATACAAACATTGAAGTTATCGCTGAAACAGGTAATATCAATGTAGTTGATTACTTGACAGCTGATAATGAAGGTAACAGTGTAGGTGACGTTATCCTTAGAGGCAAAAAGTTAGAAGGTGAAAACTTCACTTCTACTAACTCTACAATCGCAATTAAAGGTGCAAATGTTGAGTTAACTCAAAAAGACAGCGCTCCTTCAATTGTAATGAGTAATATTGAAGCAACAGGTTTAGGTGATGGTAACGGTAACGTAACTATTACAATCCCTGATGCTAATACGGTTGATATTAATGATATCAAAGCAATAAATAATATTACGGTTCTAAATAAGGTTCTTAGCAATCCAAATGATCCTGCTCGTTATGATGTAATCTTCGACACAGTTAAGTTAAGAAATATCTTAGCTGATGATGATTCAAACGGTCGTGGTGACTTAAATATCAGAGCAAAAGGACTTATTGATGCTGATAATATTAGTGGTGCAAATATCACACTTACTTCAACAGAAGGTAATGTAGTTGTTAACAATGCTAAGTCAGCAAGATCTGCTGAAGATACGACAGCTCAGGCTCAAGCATCTGTTAATGGCGGTACTAAATCTGGTAACATTATTATTACTGCTGAACAAGGTGATATTACAATCGGTAATATGAATGCAGCTTCTGATATTATCGGTAGTGCAATAAACGGTAACGTAAATGTTGTAGCTAACTTAGCAGCGGATGCTGAAGATTTAATCGGTGTTAGTGGAGTTAACAGCAACACATACGGTGACATTATTTTAACCGGTAAGAACTTGGTAGGGGATAATTTCTCTACTCCAAATTCAACAGTTACTATCAAGGGTGCTAATGTTAATTTAACTCAAGAAACACCTGTTGATACATTAACATATAGCGGAATCATTGCTTCAGCAGTGGGCAGTGATGAAGCAGGTGACATTGTAATCAATGTTCCGACTAACAATGTTGATTTGAATAACATTCACGCAACAAAAGACATTGTTATCAATAACAAGAAAGATGCTAACGGATATTCTTCAGATTACTTAGATACAGCTAAGTTGAATAATGTAATCGCAGACTCTGAAGAAAACGGTGTTGGTGACTTAATAATCAAGACAAGAGGAAAAATTGATGCTACTGATATCGGTGGTGCTAATATCACTTTAGAATCAACTGATGGTAACATCACAGTAGACGGTGCTGATGCACACAGAGGTAATCAATCTGATAACCCTGTTAAAACAGCAGGTAATATCAACATCACAGCTAACTCTGATGATGCAGTTATCACAATAGGTAACGTAAATGCTGATACTGACTTGATTGCAACTGCTCAAAACGGTACAATCTCTCAATCTGGTGACTTGGCTGCAGATGCAGATAATAACGGTATCGGTGACCTTATCTTAACAGGTAAAAAGTTAAACGGTACAGATGATACTAACTTGGGTGACAAGGGTACTATCAAAGGCGGTAACGTAGCAATCAATCAAACAGGTGACGGTGACTTAACAGTTGGTAATATCACAGCGGTTGGTTATAATGATGCTGATGGTAATAATGTAAATGGTGATGTAACAATCACTACTCCAAACGGAAATGTTACAGTTGACAATACAAAAGGTACTCACGATGTAACAATTACAGCACCTGAAGGCAAAGCAACTGTTACTAATACAAACGCTGACTCTGAAGGTAACGGTCAAGGTACATTGACAATCATTGCAAAAGATGATGTAATCGCACAAAACGATGGTGGCGGAAATGTTGTTATCACTTCAAATGAAGGTAATGTAACAGCTGAAGATATCACAGCTGACGGTCACGATAAAAACAACAATGTTAACGGTGATGTTAAAATCACAGCTAACAATGGTGATGTAACCGCTGATGGTATTAATGGCACTCACGATGTAATTATAACTGCAGGCGGTGATGCTAATGTTACTGATGCGCACGCTGATACTGATAATGACAAAAATGGTGATTTAATCATCAGCGCAGGCGGTAAGGCTGTTGTTGATGGCGGTACAGGTAATAATGTTGATATTGAAGCAAATGATGATATAACAGCAAAAGATATCAATGGTAAAGATGATGTAACAATTATTTCTGACAATGGTACAGTAAAAACGATTGGTGATATTATCGCCGATGGTGATAACGATGGAATTGGTACATTGACTATCTTACCTTTACCTATTATAGAGCCTACCCCTGGTCCAAATCCTGGTCCAAATCCGGGCACAACTCCAAGTGGTGAAGTTGAAAGAAACTTGAATAACTTAGTTCAAGAAGGGATACCTACTCAAATCGCTCAATCATTCACACCAATCGCATTTGCGGCAGAAGATGAAGATGATTCAGATGTATTGAAGAGAATCGTTAAGACTGTCTTCAAAACTCCTGAAACAGGTATCGTAACAATAACGGATAGATTCAAATCAATGAGATAATTCTCAAAGGTTAGAATATAAAATCAGAAAAGGACAGTCGATAAGGCTGTCCTTTTCTTTTCTGAAAATTTATAAAAAAATTATATTCTGACCATCTTGTGTGTTTTATTAAAATGTTCTACAACAAGCTCACTCAAATCCCGTCCTTTTAGTTCATTAGAGGTTTGTATAAATTGTTTTCTGAGCACAAAATTTATATCTTTTGGCAGGATTTCATCAAATACTTCAGGAGTCAAATCGCCTTCAGGCGATGATTTTAAATAATCCATTACAGCTTCAAGGTTAGCATGAGTCCAATTGTTGCAGGTGTATTCGTCCATAGTTTGTTGCGGCTTATTTGAAAACACAACATTTTTAGGGTTTAAACCCAAATGTTTGAGTAATCTTTCGTGATAATTTTTAATTTCAGGATAAGTTTCAGGTATAGAATCCAATATGATATATCTACCCTTATGATAAACCATACCGACAGTATGCATTCCACCTTGACCGTTTTGACCAAACAATTTATCTGTTATGGTAAATCTGCCAAAACATCTTTTTTTCATTATATCTAAAGATTTTTTAATACTTTTTATATTTGACGAATCAGAAAGTACAATCGGAGGAAAAGTAACCAGATTTTGATCTCTTGTTTTAATCCAAGTTAGTGCTATCTGATTGTTAAACCGCCATTGAATACCTTGTGCACTATATACCCCAAAATAATCACTTGCGTTAGAATATCTGTTTAGTTTCGGATAATGTTTTTGTGATTTTATTATGCCTTGCTGAACATTTGTAATACAATCACTTGCAGTTTTAGATATTTCAACAATTTTTTGCGGAGCAGATTTTTGTTGAACTTCTTTTTTTATTAACTTGTATACTCCGGGAGTATCTGTTTTTACAAGTTGGTTAATATTTGCCACAAAATATTCTCCATATTTTGGCATACTTCTACATCTATATAAAAACATTTTTCTTAAAAAAATTGCCTAATTAGAAATAATTTTATTTTAAATTTATAAAAGTCCCTGTTTATGATATTCTGTATATATAAGTATAAAAAGAGGGATTAAAATGACTAACGATTTAAAAACGAACATAAATGATTTACCTACTGTTTATAACGCAAAGGAAACAGAAGAAAGAATATACAAATTTTGGGAAAGGGGTAAATATTTCGAAGCTAATGCTCAAAGTGATAAACCGCCATTTTCTATTGTTATTCCGCCTCCAAACGTTACAGGGGTATTACATATGGGTCACGCTCTTGATGAAACTTTGCAGGATATCCTTACCCGTTATCACAGAATGAGCGGTTATGAAGCGCTTTGGATTCCGGGGACAGACCACGCAGGGCTTGCGACCCAAAATGTTGTAGAAAAACAGTTAGCGAAAGAAGGTTTGACCCGTCACGATTTGGGCAGAGAAAAATTCCTCGAAAAAACTTGGGAATGGACTAACGACCATAAAAGCACAATCTTAGACCAGATGAAAAGACTTGGGGCATCATTTGACCGTTCAAGAGAAAGATTTACTTTTGACGAAGGCTGTTCTGAAGCTGTAAAAGAAGTTTTTGTTACTCTTTATAATAAAGGTTTGATTTATAAAGGCGCTTATATCGTAAACTGGTGTCCTCGTTGTCAGTCAGCGATTTCTGATATTGAAACCGAGTACGAAACTGAGCAAGGACATTTATGGGAAATCTCTTATCCGTTGAAAAATGAACCGGGGGCAATAATTGTTGCGACAACAAGGCCTGAAACTATTTTTGGGGATGTTGCTATTGCAGTTCACCCTGATGATAAGAAATATTCCGAACTTATCGGCAAAACTGTTATTATTCCGTTATCAGGCAGAGAAATTCCTATTATTGCTGATGAATATGTTGACAGAAACTTTGGAACAGGTGCAGTTAAGATTACTCCTGCACATGACCCTAACGACTATGAAGTCGGAAAACGTCACAACCTTGGTCCAATTTGGGTTATTGACGAAGGGGGTAAAATGAAAGCTTGTTCTGAAGTTCCGCAAGAACTTCATGGACTTGACAGGTACGAAGCAAGAGAAAAAATCGTTGGTATGCTTGAGTATAACCATTTCTTACTTCGTGTAAAAGCTCACGAACACAACGTAGGGAAGTGTCAAAGATGCGGTACGACCATTGAACCTTTACTTTCTGAACAATGGTTTGTTAAAATGAAACCGTTAGCAGAAGAAGCGATAAAAGCAGTTAAAGACGGAAGAATAAACTTTATTCCTGAACGTTGGACAAAGAATTATTTAGGCTGGATGGAAAATATCAGAGATTGGTGTATTTCCCGTCAAATCTGGTGGGGACATCAAATACCTGCGTATTATCACAAAACAACAGGCGAAATGGTTGTAGCAAAAGAAAATCCTGATCCTGAAAACTATATACAGGAAAGTGATTGCCTTGATACTTGGTTCTCATCAGGCTTGTGGCCGTTCTCTACTATGGGATTTCCTAACAGTGAAACAGATGA
>CACZPS010000180.1 GCA_902783125.1 uncultured bacterium
ATCGCTCAGACTACAGCGTGGAATAAGACCTACTGGCAGCATCAGCGTACAACAACACCTACAACCACATATTCGCTCTATACCTCGGGGGTTAACCTTGTGCGCTCAATATCGACCTCTTACCCGTATGTCGATACTAACTATGCCACACTCGGGGATACACTTAATCTCGTCAACACAAGCTCTAATTATTCCACCAAGTATTTCGGCAGGGCTGCTTACAGCGATACTTATACCGCCTCGGCTTCCCCCGGAACTACCTACGGAACAGTATATCTGCAAGGGAATATGTCGAGCACGTCGTCATACACCGCAACACGCTCTACAATTAACCTCAACGGTAAATCAGGGTTCACAATCAACAGTAACGCAACCCTTGTCTTAGACAAAGTAAGGCTCTATAACGCCAGTGGTGCAGGGGTCACACTCTCTAACTCGAACGCTAAACTGAATGTCGAGAACTCTTATCTGTCATCTTATATCACGGGTTCAGCGGGGACTGTCACCTTCACAGGTTTGAACAGAATCGTCGCTAACCTCAGCAATACAAGCTCGAACCTTAAATATATTATCTCGGGCGGCTCTACCTACGTTTCACCGAGTTATATAAAATCATCAATTACAAATAACTCTTATCTATACCTCAACGGCGCAACCGCATTGGGAGGAGCTATATCAGGTTCGGGGACAACCTATGTCACCGCTAACGGCGCAACCTCAGCTAAGTCTATCAGCCAGGGCGCCTTGAGGGTCAACTCCGGCGGAAAATTGACCACATCCTCAGGCGGGACAATATCCGCTACTATATACAACTACGGGACTATGCAAACAGGCGCATCTGTTTCAGGAAATGTCTACAACTACTCAGGCGGTACATTTACATCAGGTGCAAGTATCTCAGGAGCTTTGACCAACAACTCCGGCGCTACTTTTACCAATAATTCAACTATCACAGGCAGTGTGTCGAACGCAGGGACCTTGTATTCTTCTGCAGGGTATCTCGCAACCGGTTCATCATCTACTATATCCAACACAGGGAATCTCTATCTGTCGGGAACGCTCGCCAAAGCGATTTCAGGCGCCGGAACTACTTATGTCAACAGCAGTTTAGCTATAAACTCGGGCGGGTCAATAGCAGGGACATTGAACCTCTATAACTCGACTCTGACGCTCTCGAGCGGTTCCATAACCTCGTTTGCACCTGCGTATCTCACAGGGAGCGGGAACCTCGCAATAGATGTTCAAGGCTCTAATAAAACTGCCGACAGCCTTAACGCTACTTACACAAAATCTGACGGAACTATTACCATTAGTTCGATTAACTACCTCTCAGGTATCACTTCCTCAGGCTCGGTCACGGTCTTAGGCGCTAACGTCAGAGCGCGCGGAGCACTCGCGGATTCTATAAAGGATAACCCTTATACCTACGGAAACTACGCATTTAATGTAGATTACAGCACATCAACAGGTGCTCTCGTCTACACTCCGGGGAGCCTTTACACAGCTATCCATGACACAACCTCAACAAAAACTTATACAATGAAAAGCGACGAAACCGCTCCGACTAACCTCGGCTCGCTCGAGGGTACCTCGCTCACCGTATATGGCGAAGGGTATGATTATGACGGAAACGGTTATGGCGGGTTAACCGTGCCGTCAGGTAAAACTCTGTCGTTGGATAATATTACTTTCTCAGGGTTTAAGTCGACTTCGCATGTTACTGCAGCTGTTTTGACTTTATTAGGCGGAACCTCGATTTCTAATTCAACCTTCTCGGGTAATTATACTTATATGACAGCGTCAGGGGTCGCTAACGGTGCTGTTAGAGTCGCCACGGATTTGTCCGGATATAATATTACAAATTCTTTATTTAGCGGTAACTATGCAAGTTCTGCTACGACTTCCGCCAGTACGGAAGGCGGCGCAATTACCTTAGATTCTGCTGCTATCGGGAATATCTCCGCAGATTTTTCTAATAACTATGTTTATACCTCGGCTAATCAATCTGCTCTCGGCGGTGCGATTAGAACATATAGTTCTACTGTCGGGAATATCTCAGGCAATTTCTCAGGTAACTTTGCTAAGACGGATTCTACCTCTCATTCAGCATCCGGCGGGGCGCTTACGTTCAGTTATACAGGTGTCGGAACTATCAGCGGAAGTTTTACGGGGAACTATGCTCAAGGCTATAACGGCGAAGGCGGTGCGATTTTGTTCTATGCAAATTCGTCATCCCCTAAATCAAGCGGGAATGTTACCGCATCGTTTACCAATAACTATATTATAGGTAACTCTAATGTGAATTCGTCCTCTTGGGCTACGGGCGGGGCTGTTGTCGTCGGCGGAAAGAACAGTAACTATTATTATACAGTTCCTTTATTCAGCGGTACCTTCTCGGGGAACTATATTAATATATCTAACGGTACAGCATACGGCGGTGCTTTATACAACCACGGTACCGTTACTAACATAACATCATCATTCACTGGGAACTATGCTAATTCTACAAGCGGAACAGGTTACGGTGGTGCTATCTATAACGAAGGAACCATGACTATTACAGATGGGTCGTTCTCTAATAACTGGGCGAAAACAGACGGCGGCGCTATATATAACACAGGAACGTTAAACATCAAATCCTCCGGCGCTAATGTGTCGTTCTCCGGTAACAGAATCGGAAGCGCCTCAGGGAGCCTCAACGATATCTATAACTCCGGAACCTTGAATCTGAGCGCAGCAAGCGGGAAAAGTATAACTTTTAGCGGAAGAGTTAATGATGCGTCCACAAGAACAGGGACTACTACATTTACAGGTCCGGGGACTTTGAATCTCTCGTCGAATTATTATTTCTATCAGAAACAACTCAACATAGCTAGCGGTACTGTTAACGCTTACGCAACTTATTTGTCTCCGACTAACACGATTGCTAACGCAGGTACATTACAATTGTCCGGCGGAACACTGTCCAAAAATATCGGGGCTTACAATTCTACCTACGGTACAACAATCCTTACAGGAAATATCGGAATCTCATCAGGGGTTAGTATTGATAATACTTTTAATTTTAATAACAAAACCCTCACTCTCTCATCCGGCGGAACAATTTCTTCGCATACCTTTAGAACAATAACGGGAAGCGGGAATATCGCGATTGATGTCTATACCTCATCTTCTCAGTCGACAACAGCCGATTTCTTCAACGCTAACAGCGTTTCAAGCGTCGGTACGATTACCATAAGTTCTATCAATTGGACAGGCTCGGCTATAAATAACTCAAACAGAACAGTTCAAGTGCTCGGAAATAACCTCAAAAATTATGGCGCTCTTTCCTCAAGCGCTTCATCTTATACAAGCGGATATTATAAGTACAAAGTTTCTCTCCAAGACGGGTATTTGAAATTCCAAAACGCAGATTTGTACACAGCTATCGTCGATAACGCAGCTTCAAGAACTTATAATATCACTTCTGCAGAGGCTCTGCCTGCCGCTCCTACTATGGGTGGAACAACGCTTACCGTAAACGGCGGGAATTATACCGTCGCAGGAAATTATACAACCTCAATCTCAAGCGGGCAAACAATGAACCTTAACAGTGTCGCATCGTGGGCAGGCGGGTTCGCTAACAAAGGAACTTTGAATCTTACTCCGGGAACTTCTAATACAGTCATCTCCGGAAATATATCTGATTATTCGGGAAGTACCGTAGTTAACCCTAACGGAGTTTATTATGTGTATTTCGCAGGTAGCGTCGAAAATGATTTGACTATCAACGATAACGCTATTGCCGAAATCGCTCCGGCTAACCTCAAAAACCTTAATACTAACAGCGGTACCTTGATGTTAGTCCAAAGTTCGGCACTCGCCTCAGATATCTCAGGCTCAGGTACCACTATCTTCTCCGTCTCAGGAATTTCCTCCGATAAAAATATTGACCAAAATGTTATTCAGGTCAATAACGGCGCTAATGTTACCAATACCGGTACAATTACCGTTAATTCCACTCTTGATAACAGCGGAACTATCAATAACCAAGGAACTTTGACCGTCAATGGCGCTAATAATTTAGGCTTGATAACCGATGCGGATTCGCCTAAAGGGAAATTGGTTACGAATGCCGGCTCCGGCGCTACTATCGTCGTCAACAAGACTGTTACCCAAAAAGATGTCGTTCATCAATCAGGAACACTCGATATTAACGCTAAATTGACCGCATCTGGAACTATCTCTAACAGCGCCATTATTCAAGGTGATGCGTCTAATATCGCAGGCGCTGTTTCTAACAGCGGGTCGTTGTATCTCGAAGGCGGTTCAGTCCAAAATAATATCACAGGCGCTTCCGGTACTACTTATATCGGCACTGCATCATCTAAAGCAGAAGTTACTAATAGTAGTACTATTTCTCAAAAACAATTGAATATCTTAAAATCAGACAGCAAATTGACTAACACAGGTAATGTCGTCGTCAATGGATTGAATAACTCCGGCTCTATCGCTAATAACGGTAATTTTGTCGTCTTAAGCGGAAATACCCAAATTAATTCCGGAGCTATCTCGGGTAACGGTTCTCTACACGTCGGCTATCATGATACTACCTATGGTTCGACTACTTCTGCTGTTTTAAACATTAATAAAAATGTCACCCAAAATAATATTTATGTCGAAAATTCGGGAAGTAATTTGACCTTCGATGCTGATAACGTTGCGTTGACTAACGGTATTCAGAATGCCGGTTCTGTCTATGTCACCGGCGGAACACTCGGGTTTGATATCGGTAATTACGGCTCTGCTGTCGGAAATACTTATTTTAACGGTAATACTATCGTTAACGGTAATGTTTCAGGTAATAATGTGTATCTTATGAGTGGAACTACTACTCTGAATAATGGTACGTTCTATGAAATCAACGGATTGGTAGCAAATGGTGGCGCTCTGTCTACCGTTAATAATGTTGTAGCTGATATTTCGTTAGGTAATACAACATTGACTCAATCGTTAAATTGGGGATTGGATATCAGCGGGTCGCTCTACGATGCAGATACGTTAAGTTCTTCTAATAATTTATCCGGCAGTAACTCTATTAATATCAATGCTCTTAATTTTGTCGACCCGATTACTAAAAAAGGAAGTATTCAAATCCTTAATGATAATCTTAAATCGGTTGGTAAATTAGCCGATACAGTCAGCGGTTTGACTAAAGACGGTTCAACTTATTATTATTCAAGAGGTGAATATATCAGATATATTGTTGAATACGATAGTTCAACCGGTAGTCTTGTGTTCGATTGGGATCCGTCATTAAACGGACTTTATTCTGCTATTAAAGATACTTTGACTGCTAAAACTTATGATATGTCAAGGGATGAGTATATGCCTACTGATGTCGGTGGTATGGGCGGTACTACAATGGTTATCAACGGTAACGGTTATCTTATCGGTGGAAATAATAATAACGGGATTACGTTAAATAGCGGTTCATCAGGTTCTTTGACTATTAATGATGCTACTATAAGCGGGTTTAACGGAGGAGATGGGTTCTTATATGTGGCAGCAGGAACTGCATATATTAATAATTCTACTATTGAAAATAACACAGAAACCCAATATGGCGGTGGTGCTATGCAAGTTGATGGTACTGCTTATATTACTGATACAAGTTTTAAAAATAATACGACTACTGCTGAGCGTGGCGGGGCATTGATATTGGCAGGTTCCACTCCAATTGTAAATATTACCGCTGACAGTAAAAATGTCGAATTTACTGGTAACAAAGCTAATGGTGTTGCTGATGATATTTATATTAAAAATGAATTAGGTAAACTTAACCTCACTGTTAATGATAACAGAAGTATTACATTCGACGGCAGAATCGGCGATAGAGGTGTCGTGACTTCAACCGGCGCAGGGGAGATTATCTTTAATGATGTTTTACAAGTCACAAGTTTGACTAACAGTTCGAATATCTATATTTCTCCAGTAAATTTACAAGTCGCTAACGCTGTCACTAACTCGGGGAATATCTATTTTAATGATTCAACGGTGCTTGGTTCTGATATCTCAGGAACAGGTAAGGTTTGGTTCGATAATGGAGGCTCATCTTCAAAAACAATTTCTCAAAATGAAGTAGATATCGCATCAGGTATGACAGTTACTAACACCGGTACAATTACTGCTAAGTTGACAAACACCGGAACAATTGCGAACTCCGGTATGGTTAATATCACAGGCGGAACTAATAACGTTACTATTACAAAAGTTTCAGGTTCTTCAACAGGGACTGTAAAGGTTGAAAGCGGTAAGACAGTTGATAATAAAGCTGAAATTACAACCTTTAATTTCAATAACGCAGGAACTGTTACAAATAACGCTGTAATCACTGCAACTACAGGTATTACAAACTCAGGTACTTTGACAACGTCCGCTAACCTTGCAGGACCTATTACAAACTCAGGTACTTTGTCCGTTGATTCCGCAGGTTATATCCAAGGTAATGTTACAAATACAAATGGTATCGTAAATATCGCTAACGGCGGGAACCTTGATTACGGTATTACAAGCGGTACGGTTAACCTCAATAGCGGTGAAGTGTTTATGTCTGCAAGCAGATTCTCTGATGTCACGCTTAATGCAAACGGCGGTAGTTTGAATACTCAAGATAATATCGCGCTTAATTCATACTCTTTGGGCGCTTTGAATTTGGTTAACAACTTGTCATTGAAAATTGATGTCGATGCTTTAAACTTGAATGCTGATAAGTTCGTCGGTACTTCTTCCGCATCAGGCTCAGGTGTCATTCAGTTGGCTATCAATCTTTATACAACAGGCTCATCCGGTAAAATCGCTAATGTGTTCGATTCTAATCTGAAAAATAAAGTTTCTTTTGAGTCTTATGAAGCTGCTATTGATAATTTCAGATATAGCGTTTCTTATGATTCAGCTGACGGTTCTATTAATATTGATAATGCAAATCTATATTCTGCAGTCCATGACAATCGAGCAGATGACAGAAGTTATACAATTAGAAATGATAACCTAGGCGAAGGTGTTTATGGCGAAGCTGTTAATGTTGATCTCGGCTCTCAAGAAGGCGGAAATCTGACAATTGAAGGTGAAGGCAGAACTATTGACGGGAACAGTTATAATGGTATTACTATCTCAGGAAAAACATTAACCTTGAATAACGCAATTATAACAGGATTTGTCGGGGGACAAGGCGCGTTAAAAAACAATGCAGGAACCTTGAATATTAACAATGTTAACTTTGTTTCTAATACAGAAAATTCTGACGTCGGGGGTGGTGCATTTACATCAACAGGCGGTACAGCAAATGTTGTTGATTCAAACTTTGCTAATAACTCAACACTTGCGTCAAATGGCGGAGCTATTTATGTGGGTGCTGACGGTATTGTTAACATAACTGCTCAGAACAGCAATGTTACATTCTCCGGTAACATAGCCAATAATGTTTCAGATGATGTTTATCTTGCAGTTTCTTCTTCAAGCCTCAACCTTGATTCGCAAACAGATAGAACAATTACATTTGGCGGTCGTGTGACGGGTGACGGTTCTGTAACTTCTCAAGGTGCAGGTGCTATATACTTTAACGATGATTTGCAAGTCGCAAACCTTACCAACAGCGGTAATATCTACATTTCTCCTGTTGATTTGATGGTTGCAAATGATGTATCAAATAGCGGAAGTATTTATTTGACAGATTCATCTGTCCTTGGGTCAGATATTTCAGGCTCAGGTAATATTTATTTCCAAGACAGTGCTTCAACAAGTAAGACAATCACTCAAAATGAGGTTGATATTGCATCAGGTAAAACTGTAATAAACACAGGTACAATAACCGCAAAATTAACAAACTCAGGTATTATTGAAAATACGGGAACTTTGAATATCAATGGCGGCACTAATAACGTTACGGTTTCCGGTTCAACTTCTGCAGGTGTTGCTAATTTCTCTAATACTGTTATAAATAATGCTTCGATTACACAGCAACGAATTACAAATACAGGTGCTCTTACAAATTCCGCTAATATGACATCGCCGGTGATATATAATACAGGTGTTTTTACAAATAATTCAGGTGTTTTAACAGGTACTATATATTCATCAGGGACTTTATCATCTCATCTCCAATATTTAAAAGGTGATATACATAACTCGGGTACATTGAATGTGTTGGGTGGTACAACGCAAGGCACAATAGGTAATTACTCAGGTGCTGCGGGTAATCTAAATATTATGGGTGATGTTACGCTTGCACATTCAATTAACAATCAAAATGTAGCATTATCGTCTGGTAAAACGCTTACATTTAATAAAGAGAGTATGCTGGATTTAGTAAGTTTTACCGCAGGTAGTGATAGTGCGTTTAATACCCAAAACGGTCAGATTGATAATAAAGCTCAGGGCAGTGCAGGATATATTTCACTCGGTTCGGTTACGATGACTGGTGATATGGCTTGGAATACCGATGTTCAATTATCAACCCATTCTGCTGATTTCATTAGTGGTTCATTGTCAGGCGGAAATGGTAAAATTGTTATAGAGAATATTCTTCTTTGGGATGATTCAGGTTCTGACGCGACAGATGCACTGCCATTTACGGGTGATAAAAGAATTCAAATCGCTTTAGGCACTATTAGCAGTGCTATTAAGTTATTCGATGAAAGATATAAGGTTTCGAGTGTTGATCATCCTGAATTAGAATATATTGCTGAATATGTATATGAAGGTACCGGTGCTGAGCAAAAAGGATATTTGGATTTCCACTATGGGAATTTATATACGGCAATCCATAATAGTGCAGTTTCTCGTGCTTACAACATGAATTATGTCGGTGATGAAGTCGTAAATCGTGACCTTGGATCTATGGAAGGCACAAACGCAACCCTGACTGTTAACGGTTATAACTATAATGTCAACGGTAATGGTCATTCAGGTGTAACTATCGGTTCAGGTAACACTATGATTGTCAACAATGTTGGTGATGTGAATAAATCAGGTTCAACCGATGAGGAAAAATATTCAAACAACGGCTGGTACGGATTTGTTGGACAAAGTGTGATAAATCAAGGCGCATTTACCTTGTCTAATTCTGTTGTTAGTAATAATTCTCAGTCTGATGCGGGTACCTTTGTTAACTATGGAACAATGACTATAAATGATTCAGTGTTCTATTCTAATAAGTCAACTAATACTGCGGCAGGCGGTTATGGTTATGCAGGTGCAATATTTAATGAAAGTGGCGGAAATTTAGCAGTTATTAATACTAAGTTTATTAGTAATGAAGCTAAGTATGGCGGAGGCTTGTTAATTGTTAGTGATACTAATACGATTGTTTCTATTTCAGATTCTGAATTTAGTAATAATAAGGCTACCGGTTCTGATATGGGATTTGGTGGGGCTATTGAAATAGAAGGAACTCCAAGTACAACACCAATTACTATTACAAATACTAAATTTACATCAAACTCTGCAGTAACCTATGGTGGTGCTATTAAGAATTCAGGGAATTTGAGTGTTTCAGATTCTACATTTACTTCTAACATAGCAGGAACTGTTGGCGGTGCAATCCATAATTCAGGCACTTTGACAGTTACTGATTCAAACTTTACAAATAACACTGCGGGAACAGCAGACGGTGGCGCCGCTATATATAATACCGGTACAACAACCGTTATTGCAAATAATGAAGATGTGTTATTCTCTGGGAACAAGGCTAATAATGTTGCAAATGATATTTATAACTCTGCAACTTTGAACTTAAATGCAAAATCAGGTAAATCCATTACCTTCAACGGTTCTGTTACTGATTCGGAAAATAGTGCAGGTGTTATAAATGTTAACGTTGGAGATTACACAGGTGTTGTAAACTTTAATAACAAGGTTTCTCAAAGCCAAATGAATATTAATGCAGGGACAGTAAGCATTCAAGCCGGTAATCTTGATATCACAAACGGGATTGTGAATAAAGGGATTTTACGTCTTGATACAGGTACATTAGTTTCTAAAAATACTATTTCATCAATAGGTGTAATAAATATTGTCAATAATGCAACTGTTGATTCTTATGCTAATATTTCTCAAAGTGAGTTGAATATTAATACCGGTGCAACATTTATTTCCAATGCTTATATAAATGCTCCTGTTATAAATGCGGGTTCATTTGATAATAATGCAATGCTAAACGGTACGTTAACGAACTTGAATATCGCTGCATCATCTGCGAATAATCTGGTCGGTAATGTGGGAAATACAGGAGTATTAACTATTGAAGGCGGCGAGTTGTCTTATATTATTGCGAAAGAAACAACAGGTAATGCTTTTGATTTGGGTACGACTGTAGTTTCTGCCGATACAGTTGTTAAAAATAATGGTTCCATTTATCAAAAGAATTTAACTATTAATGATGGTGTAACACTGTCTAATGATAGTATCATTTCGGTTGGTTCGGTTTTATCTAATGACGGTACGTCACTCGTAAATAACGGAACATTGAACTTGTATGGAACAACTAACACAGGCAAAATTACGGGAACAGGAACAACAAATATTCAATCCGGTGCTGTTGTAACTAATAGTTCGACAATCAATCAATCTAATTTGAATAACGCAGGAACATTTAATACTAATATTTCTGATATTACAGCAACAAGCGGAATCCATAATAGTGGTGTATTAAATATTACAGGTGGTACTACTCAAAATGCGATTACCGATTTTAACAATGTTGCGGGTACTATGAATGTTAATTCTGATGTAAATATAAATCATTCTGTGTCTAACCAAAATGTTGTGTTGGCAAACGGTACTGTTACTCAATTGATGAATGGTGGGGTTTTAGATTTGTCAAGTGTGACTTCAAACGGTGCAATATTAAATACTCAAAATTCACAAATTGATAATACAAACATAAAATTAGGGGATGTGAATCTTACAGAAGATTTAACTTGGAAGATTGATGTTGATTTGGCTTATTCAGAGCCTCGACATGCGTCTGATTTGATTCAAGGTTCGTTATCAGACGGTTCTGCAAAAATTACAATTGACAGTATAATTCTTTTACATGATTTGGGGAACTCTGAGGCGGATGTATTACCGTTTACAGGTGATAACAGAATTCAAATTGCTTCAGGTTCAATTAGCAGTGCAATTCAGCTAAGTACTGCAAAATTTTTGCTTGCAAGCACTTCAAGAAGTGATTTGAATTATTTTGTTGAATATAATTTTGAAGGTTTGGGTTCAGAACAGAATGGGTATTTAGATTTCCATTACGGTGATTTATACACGGCTGTTCACAACTCTGCTCAAGTAAGAGATTATGATTTCGCATATAGCGGTAATGAAATTTTAACAAGAAATTTAAATACTTCATCAGGCGTCGGAATGGAAGGAACGGATGCAACCTTGACAATAAAGGGTGCAAATAAATCATTGGTTGGTAATGGTTATTCAGGATTCTATATTACAGGCAGTAATACATTGATTGTTGAAAATATCGGTAAATATAACACTACTACCAGTGTGGTTGAAGAATCTTGGTCCGGTACGCCTTGGGCGTTCAGGTTTAGGACTGATTCTCAAAATAATAAAATTTCAAATTCCGTATTCGCCAATAATATGATGGATAAAAATGGTGATAATAATATCAGAGGCTTTATTTCTTTATTAACTAGTGGGAATACTGCATCAAAATTATCTATTGAAAATTCATATTTTATTGATAATACATCAGATAATTTAGTATTATTATATACCGAAGGTAATTATTCCTTGTTGTCACTAAATAATGTGGTATTTAAAAATAATAATATGGGATCTGCACTGATAATTCACAGTGAAGGAGTTCTTAACATTATTAACTCAATCTTTGATGATAATTTGAGCACTACTAATTTAATAAAAGTTAGAGGTTCAAGTAGTGAAAATATTATATCAAATTCTCATATTATTAATAATGATAATGCGTCAGTTAGCGGTAATTCATTAATTGAAGTTGATGGATCTTCAAAACTGACACTAAATAATGTCGAAATTAAAAATAATACATCAAAAGGTGCTGGTATAGTCAGACTGAATGGTGGTGCGGGTTCAGAATTAGCAATAGTAAATTCAATATTTGAAGGAAATATCTCTAATGGTGCTGGCGGCGCTATTGAGTATGATAATCAAAACCACATAGTTCATATTTCAGGTTCAACCTTTAAAAATAATGAATCTAGAGGTTCTTATGATGGTGCAATACATATGAACGGTTCAGCATCTGAATTGTATGTTTCAGATTCAAATTTTGAGGGTAACAAAATATTAAATGGTAATGGTGGCGCTGTTTCAACGCTTGGGACATCAGTTTTTGACGGTACAAATTTTACCTCAAATTCTTCAAAGCAGGGTGGGTCATTATATATTGAAGGGACTTCAACAGTTTCAGATTCCATATTTACATCGAATACTGCAACCGGTGGCGGTGGTGCTGTTTTTGTAGCTAATGGTTCAGTATCATTTGTTGAGTCTGATTTTGTATCAAATCAGGGTTCATTAGGTGGCGCAATATATAACAAGGCTAATGTTACTGTTACAGATACTGATTTTACAGATAATATTGCATCTTCAAGAGGCGGTGCTATATATAATACTTCAATTTTTACTGTTATTGCGAATGCGGATAATGTATCATTCTCAGGGAACAAGGCTGGTAATTTATTAAATGATATTTATAATGAAAACACATTATATTTAAAATCCGGCGGTGATTATTCATCTGATAATTATAAATCTATAACATTTGGTGGAACAATTACTGATAGTGCAACGCCTAAAGGAACATTGATAATTGGGAATGTTGACGAGGAAGTTGGCTATAATGGTATTATAAACTTTAATAATACTCTGACTCAATCAAGAATGAATATTAATTCCGGTAAGGTCAATATAGCAGCTTCTGATTTAAAGATTACAAATGATATTGAGAATGTATCATTGTTACGATTGACATCAGGTTCAAGCAATATTTCAGTGTTGACATCCTCAGTTTCAGGTCAAGGCGGAACGGTTCAGTTTGATGCAGGTGCTGATAAAACTATTGAGGTTAATAGTATAATCTCAGGGAACTCGGTTAATATCCACTCAGGTACATTGCATTTGAATAATGGTTCATTCTTGTCTATTGCGGGAACAACTGTTGATAATAACAGCAGGTTAGATGTTCAAAACGGTAGGGTTACTGAAATAAATCTCGGCAGTGTTGTTCTTAATTCAGATTTAAAACTTTCAATAGATGCCGATTTAACCCAAACTTCAGGGGTAACGCCTATTACTGAAGACGGAACTGTTCATTATATACTTGATAAAGGTGTGGATAGTTTTGCAGCATCTGATTTAGTTAATAGTGATAATTATCATATTGTTATTGACTCAATTAATATATTAAACGATGTGTCTGGTAATACAGGGACATTCATTCCGGTTGAGGCTATAGTTGCAAATTCTGTTTTAAAAGATGTGTTTATGCTTAATCCGTCAGAGTTTCATGTTAACGGGATTGAGGATTATGTAAATTATCTTGTAACTTATTCTACATTAACCGGAAGATTAACATTTAACGCAGGTGATTTATATACGGCTGTTCATTCCAGAGCAAATCAACGTTTGTATAAACGTGTTTCCGATGAAACACTTGTTCGTAATTTGACAATAATGCAAGGTCAAAATGCCGAGTTAACGGTTGATGCTAATAATTATGCAATAAATGGCGAGAATTTTGGCGGAATTACAACTCAATCAGGTCAAACTTTGAATATAAATAATGTTGGTTCATTAAATCAAGACGGTTCAATTGCTAAGTCTTGGAACTCAATGTTGTCAACTCAAGGCGGAGTAGTTTATAACGTAGCAGGTGCTAATCTAAATATTAATGACTCTGTATTTAATAACAATAAATCTCAAAGAGGCGGGGTATTCTATAACTCAGGCACGATGTCCGTAAAAACTTCTTATTTTGATTCAAACGAAGCAGTATCACCGGTTGATGCTGCAGGCGGTGTGATTGTAAATTATAATGATGCGATTATTTCTGAAATAACTGATTCGACTTTTTCTCATAATATAGCGGAAAAAGATGGAGAATCGTCTTTAGGTGGTGCAATATATAACGAAGGAATTGTTTCAAGTATAGCAGGGTCAACTTTCTCAGACAATGAAGCAAAAGTTGGCGGTGCAATTTATAATGCAGGAACCGGTGAATTTACTTCAATTTCTTCATCTGCCTTTCGTGGTAATAAATCATCGGATTATGGCGGAGCTGTTGTCAACAATGGTTCTATGACTTTCTCTGGTTCAATATTTGAAAATAATATTGCAACAGGTAATGGCGGTGCTGTTTATAATACAGGAACTCTTACCGTAAAAGAAACATCGAGCTTTACTTCTAACAGTGGTGCAAGTGGTGGAGCTATTTATAATACGGGTAATGCAACCGTTTCGAATTTAACCTTTGATGGTAATGTAGCAAGCGCAAACGGTGGTGCAATCTATAATACTTATACATTAACAGTTTCTAATGCTAATTTCGCAAATAACTCAGCAGTTCTCGGTGGCGCAGTTTATAATACGGCAACGGCAACCTTTACAGATTCAATATTTACCGGTAATACCGCGTCTGATGGCTACGGTTCTGCAATATATGCTGAAAGTTCTGCTACAACAAATATTGTTGCTAATAATATTGATGTGATTATTGACAGTTCTATTTATAATACCGGGGTTTTGAATCTTAATTCCGAATCTGCAAGAATTATTGACTTGGAAAGTATTAATAGACTTACATCTGATACATCAGGTATTACAAACTTTAATGGCTCAGGTTCTTATAGCATCAGCGGTAATATTAATCAGAAAGAGTTTAATGTTAACGTCGGAACTGTAAATATTGCAGATACTACTAATTTCAAAATTACTGATGGTGCTGTTAATAAAGGTACAATTAACTTTGCATCAGGGGATTTGACATCTGATATCTCAGGTGTTGGCGGGACTGTTCAACTTAAAAATATTGGCGCAACAGAATCAAATACCGGCGTAACAATCAATTCAGTGATTTCTCAAAATAATCTTGTATTTGTGTCAGGTTCTCAAAAATTAGGCGCAAACGGTCATTTGAATAACTTGGCATCATTCATTTTTAAGGATGGCCCTAATTCGACATTAAAATCTGATAATCCGTCCTTTTCATCATTAAACGGTAAACTTGATGAAATGACTCTTGGTAATGTTTTGATAGAAAAAGATATGACTTGGAAACTTGATACTAATCTTGCGACACAAGTTGCTGATACAATTACGGGTTCTATTACGTCCGGTTCAAAGAATATTGTTATTACTGATATCACAATTCTTGCTGATGCTATTCAGGAACCAAGTGCTTCAACTATTACTACATTAGAAAATATGCCGTTTGTAGTTGATGTTGCTTATGGGACAGTTGGCGCTGTTATTAAACTTGCTGACAGAACAGAATTTTTAGTCGATGGCAAAGATCCTGTTAAGAGTTATATTGTTGCATATACTTATGATGACTCAACAGCAGGTTCTGAAGTCGGGAAACTTCATTTCGGCTATGGAGATTTATATTCAGTAATTCACTTAACCGCTCCTCAAAGAACTTATGATCTGAGAAAAGATGAAAATTTGTGGCGAAATCTTAATACCGATGAAGGCGTTGGTATGGAAGGTAATAATGCGACCTTAACAATTAACGGTCATAACTTTAATGTCAATGGCAACAACAAATCAGGGTTTATTGTATATTCTGGTCAAACTCTTAATATTAACAACGTAGGGTTATTAAACACTGACGGCTCTGTTAATAGTTCTTGGAACGGTATGAGCGGGGATTATGTTGTTAATAGTGAAGGGACTTTGAATATCAGCGATTCTGTATTTGTAAATAATAATTCTGCTTTTGTTATTGAAGCATCAGGTAATACTGATATTAAAAATACTGTATTATCCGGTAATAATGGTGCAATTAAAAATAGCGGAATCTTGGCGATTTCGGATTCTAAGATAAGTAATGGTAGTGGTTCGGGCATTGTTAACTCAAACAATGCTGAATTAGATAATGTTGTTATTTCCGGAAATATTGCAGATGCTAATGCTGTTATATTTAATACAAAAGATTTGACAATTAATAAATCATTAGTATCAGACAATATAGGCTCTATTGGTGGGATACAATCCAGTGATACTTTGATTATTACTGACACTGATTTCTCTGGAAATACGGGGTCATTAGCAGGTGCTATTTATAACACAGGAACTACAACTGTTATTGCCTCAACTCAAAATGTTGAATTTACCGGTAATTATGTTGGGGCTGAAACAAACTTGAATGATATTTATAACAGTTCTGTATTGAATTTGAATGCAATGGCATTTGATACCGGTAATTATTCAATAACCTTCTCCGGAACAATTATTGATAACTCGACTCCGTCAGGTGTATTGAATATTAACAAGACTGTCGATTATGAAGGGGTTGTTAACTTTAACAATACTGTCACCCAAAGATTAATATCTATTGATAATGGTGTTGTGAACTTCGCAGATCCTGATTTCATAAAAGCCGCAAGCAGATTATCAAATAATGCGGAATTGAATATCTATGGTTCCGGTGATATGACATCTGTGATTGATGGTTATGGTACAACATATATTCGAAATGCCTCAAGTAGTTTGGTAGATGCTGATGTAAATACGACGGCAGCAATCGAGCAATATAGAGTTGTTGTTGAAGATAACGCAAAACTTCAATCCAATGCAACAATTGCCGCAAAAATGGAAAATGCCGGTGTTTTAGACAACAATGCTGATTTAGTAGGAACATTAATCAATACCGGATCTGCATATTCAAATGCAACAAATCTAAAAGGCAGAGTTGCTAACACCGGTGATTTAGAACTTGAAGGCGGCGAATTGTCGCAGATTATTTCAACATCATTGACTTCACTTGGTTATGATAATGGTAATATTGTTGTATCAGGAGATTTATCGGTTGTTACTGATGGTTCAATCTATCAAAATAATGTTAAAGTTACCAGTGGTGTAACGCTTACAAATGGACAAACTATATATGTTAATAACACACTTGATAATCAAGGTACAATTACTAATAATAATGAACTCAGATTGTTTGGTATAACAAATTTGGGTGATATAAATGGAAATGGTACATTGTATGGTGAAGATTCTGCTAAGTTAATTTTACAAGAGGGCAAAACTCTTACTCAAAAATCGGTTTATAACAAAGGTGAAATTAACTTCCTTGCTACAAACTTTACTACAACAGAAAGTATTTATAACCAAGGTACTTTAAATATCTCAGGCGGAATTTCTGCATCTAATATTGGAAACTATGGTGCAAATAGTGGTGTTACTAATTTGTTAGAAAATTATAATTTACAACATAATATTTCAGGCCAAACTGTTAACTTAACAAATGCTAAGACATTGACTGTTCTTTCTGATGAAAGTGGTGCATCTCTTGGTCATATACACACAGATGCGTTTACGACGACAACTGGTTCTGATTCAAGAGATACAAGACTTGATACTTTGAATAATGTTGTTGGTCAAACATTAGATTCTGTATATCTTGGAAATGTTACTCTGAATTCTAACCTGTATTGGTCAACTGATGTTAACTTAGAAACTCTGTTAGGAGATACGATTGAAGGAACTTGGGTTAATACGGATTCGGCTAACCGTATAATTATTGATACTATTCACGTTATTGCAGATCCTACGGCGGATACTCCGTTTACTGTTCTGGTCGCAAAAGGTTCGATAAAAGAGGCTGTTACATTAGATAATACTTGGGTTGATCCGGTAACTGGCGAAATTGTAGCAGGCAGATTGAATGTTATCGGTGCTGATAACAGAGCGGATAGAAATTTTTACGTTACATATTCCACAACTACAGGTAGATTAGAATTTAATTATGGTCATTTGTATACTGCGGTTCACTTGACATCTGAACAAAGACATTATAATCTTGGAAACCATGAAATTGTTGATTCATCTACAATTTCACACTTAACCGATAAAACACAGCTCGGTATTATGGAAGGTACAAATTCTTCCTTAACAATCAACGGTGGTAATTTGGGAATTATAAGTGATTCCAAAAAGGGTATTACAATTAGCCCTAACGCTCCAGAATCCGGTAAAACATCAGGTAAAACACTTATATCAAATGAAGTTGGTAATGCAACGGTTAATAAAGATTCTGACGGTTTTGTAGCTACAGAAAACGGTGTTGTTGTTGAACAGATTGATGTAAAAGTCGCAGGGGTATTAAAAACTGTTGATAATGCTTGGACAGGATTTAAAAACGGGGTGTTGCTCGGCAAAGAGGACTCTACTATCGAAATCAACAAGTCAGTTGTTTCTAATAACATAACATCAACATCTGAAAGTAATATTGATAGTGTAAACGGTATATTGAAGGTAACGGATTCAATATTTGCATATAATACTAATACTAATATTGAAAATGGCGGTGGTGCAATCTATACATCTTCAAATACCGCTGTTTCAGGTTCAACCTTCTATAATAACTCTGCAAGTTATAATGGTGGTGCAATAGTTAATGAAACAACAACCGGAATTTTAACATTGACCGATTCTGCATTTACTTTAAATACGTCGGGTAATTTAGGTGGTGCAATTTACAACTCTGGGATAATAGAAAAAATTGAAAATGGCAGGTTCTTAAGTAACTCTGCTAAACAGGGCGGTGCGTTGTATAGTATTGGAACAGTAAATGAACTTGCAAGTCTAAAGTTTAAAAATAACCGCTCAACTGAAGCTGCCGGAGGGGCATTGTATCTTGCTAATAGTTCTAATTCTATAAGTGCATCTGATTTATCATTTATTTCAAATGTAGCGAGTGGCGCAGGCGGGGCTATTTACACTGAGAGTGGTTTATCTGTTTTAAATTCTATTTTCTCTGCAAATAAAGCGGGAACGGACGGCGGGGCAATTTCTACTGTCGGGGTATTAACAGTTAGCGGTTCAGAGTTTAATGGAAATGAATCAACACAAAATGGGGGAGCTGTTTCTTCATCAGCTAATGCTTTAACGATTATTGATACTGATTTTATATCAAATATTTCGGGTAAATCTGGTGGTGCAATTTATTCTACCAGCGCAAATATCAATATTTACGGAACAACAAATAAAATTAATTTTAAAGGTAATTCTGCATCAGAAAATGGCGGAGCATTAGCACTTTCAGGTGCTGCGATTGCTAATCAAATTAATAATGCCGTATTTGAATCTAATTCTGCATTATCTGGCGGAGCATTATATATTGATGAAAATGCTCAAGCTGTCATTTCTGATTCCGAATTCAAATCAAATTCAGTAACAACTAATGGTGGTGCGATTTATAATTTGGGTACGGTTAGTTTAACGGATACTAATTTTATTTCCAATGAAGCAGGAATAGAGGGTGGAGCATTATGGAACTCAGGGACAGCTAATATTGTTGCTCAAAATGAAAATATAGTATTTTCTGAAAACAAAGCAAATAATCTTCTTCATGACATTCATAATATAGGCATTGTAAATATGACTGTTGCGTCTGATAAAAAAATATCATTTACAGGGATAATCGATGATGTTGCTGATTATTCTATTCCTGATACAACAGAGGCAATGTCAACGGCTTGGAATGAGAATGCAGGAGTAATGAATGTTAGCGGATTAGGTGTGGTTGATTTTGGAAATATTCTTTCTCAAAAATCTTTAACAATATCTGATTCAACCGTAAATATAAGTGCAGATAATTTAAGAATTACACGTGTTGTTGATATCGCTGATGTTAATAATCCGATTAAGGATGGGTATAATGTATTGAATGACGGGCTTCTTAATCTTTCAAGCGGAACATTAAATTCAAATATAAAAACAACTTCATTGAGAGGTATTGATGCAACAGTAGGTGTTGTTAAATTTAACGGTGATGTTGTTGTAAATTCGTTCATTTATAATAATAAGTTAATTTTAAATGATGGTGTGACTGCCTCGCTTTTAGCGTATGATGAGAATTTAAGTGTTGGTGCAAATCTAAAACTCGGCTCTTTTGAATCAGGTGTTGATAGTGCATTAATATCTCAGAATGATGCTATTGATAATATTATCCTTGGTGATGTTAGTCTAAAAGGAAATCTTGTTTGGAATATCGATGTTGATATGCAATCTAAAATTGCTGATAGTATTTCAAGTACAAATAATGTTTCTGTGATTGATGAAGATAATACGAAAATAGTTATTAATAGTATTATAATAACTGCGGATGCGGTTGATAATTTGCCAATTATGATTGCAATTGCAACCGGAAAAGTAAAAGATTATATTTCTCTTAATTTATCAAGAGTTATTGGTAAGAATTTGATAAATAATTATATTGTTTCATATTTAAATAGCGATAAAGGTTATTTAAATTTTGCATACGGTGATTTATATACTGTTGTACATATGGCTATCACCCCACGTTCATATAATATGGTTGGTGATGAGAATGTTGCAAGGAATCTTGAAACAATGGAATTAGACGGTTCTGAAATGACGATTAATGGTAACAATTATGATATCATCGGGAACAGACACTCAGGAATAACTATAAAAGACGGTCAAATCTTGAATGTAAATGATGTGGATTCTTACAGAGATTTTACTTCTGCTTTGGTAAATAATGGAACGTTAAATATTAAAGATTCAAATTTCGAGCAGAATTCATCATCTGATATAGAAAATTCAAATGAATTGAATTTATACGGTTCTGTTTCGATTGAAAAACTATCCGGTACAAATGGTACAACTAATATTAAATCATACATTGATAGTGATAACGTTGAACGTTTTGCAAATGTTGTATTTAAAGAGGGTGGTTCTGTTGTTCAAAACATTATTAATGTAAACTCAGGTAATGAAGTGACAAACAGTGGCACATTATTTGTTTCAAATGTGAACAATTTAGGGACTATTTCTAATTTTGAATCATTTACCTCTGTTTTAGATAATGACAATATATTTAACAACGCAGGTGAATTGATTCTTAATGCAGGTTCAGAAAATAGCGGAGAAATTAATGGCATCGGAACAATGACAATTAATGGGGCTGTTTCTAATAGCGGAGCAATATCTCAATCTTCAATTGAAGTATTGGCTGATAATACATTGATAAATACAGGATTAATTGTATCGGATTTAAATGTTAATACAAATGCTATTGTGACTAATAATGCCAATGATACCAATAAATATTTAGAAATTATAAATGGTGAGAACCTTGGTACAATCGACGGTTCAGGTTTGACAAAGATTAGCGGTGAATTTGTTAATGAAAATGTTATCGGTGTTGCTGATTTGGATTCTACAGGAACGGGAACCGTTCAGGTAACTTCAACGGGCAACTTCACTAATGATAATACAGTAAATGTTGATACATTCACTAATGAAGGTACGTTATTAAATAATGATACCATCAAAGCTGTAACCTTTAATAATGCAAACGGTACGACTTTAGAAGCTGTAAACAAAGGTGTAATAACAGCAGATAGTTTCAATAACAGTGGAAACTTCATTAATGAAAAATCTGTTAATGCAACAACATTTAATAACAGCGGAATTTTTGATAATGATTATTCAGAGTCTGTCATAACAGCGACAAATATCTATAACTTGTCCAATGGTAGTTTAACATCTGATGCATCAAAATTACGGGCTACTAATGCTAATAATGAGATATTAAATGCAGGTATAATAAATTTAACCGGCGGTAATATGTATAGTGCTATTAATAACTATAATAATATCGATGGTACAGTTAATATTAATGGTAATGTTAATATTACAAAAGTTATTAAAAATAATACTGTTAATGTAAATGACGGGGTTTCTTATTTGGCAGGTGCCGGTAATATATCAAGCGCTCAAAAACTTGTTGCAGGTGGTGGGGTGTTGTCATTTATTGATAATGATTTCAAATCTTATGCCCTGGGTGATGTTGATTTATCTAATGCAGACTTGGGAATTGAAATTGATACAAACCTTCATGGGGTTGATGGTAAATACTTAGATCAAATATCTGCGACATCTGTTTCCGGTGATAATAATATTGTATTTAATAAGATAATTATTCGTGATAATCCAGAGAATATAATACCGCTTTATTTAACATTTACTATTGGTGATTTGATTAATAAAGTTGCTATGGGTGATAATGTCCAAATTGTTACAACTGAAAATGTTACTGAAAATTATTATGTTCAGTATATAAGAAGTGAAGATGCCGTAAAAGTAAACGATGAAATCGATCATAGAGGAAGAGAAGGTACATTGTATTTTAGAATAATGAAATTACAAGATGTTATTCCTCTTGAAACAAGAAGAAAAGCGTATGTCATTCAAGCATACGATTCTGAATCCGATAGTTACAAAGATGAAATTGTCAACACAACAGATTATGCTGCATCAGATAATGTGCTTGTGCTAGATGGTGATACATTAGCTGTTACCTCAGTTCATAATACATCTATAATTTCAAAAATAGGTGACGATGACGGCAGACATACTATGAAGGTAGGCAGAAATGATCAAGTTTTGAGTTTCACTAATGTTAAAAATATAACTGGTTTTAAAAATGCAATTGATAATACAGTCGGAGGAACTGTTAATGTAACCGGTGGTGTCGATGATTCTCATGCAACCGTATTTGTGAATAACAGTAATAAAGATATTATAAATGATAACAATGGTATATTGAATTTATACAGATATGTTACATTAAATACTTTAGAAGGCTCCGGTACTACCAATATCAAAAAGACGGTTGATATGGTTGGAGCAAATGTAACGTTTGCATTGGGCGGTTCAATAGCTCAACAAGATTTATCGATAGATAAAGACAGTAAGTTAACAAACCTTGCAACTGCTGTTATTTCTGACACGTTTGATAATAAAGGCGTTTTTGATAATCAAGGTAATATGACTGCTGTTAAATTTGATAACAAAGGAATTGTCACTAATTCAGGGGTATTAGAAGTTGATAATTTAATTAACTATAAAGATTCTATGTTGACAAACAATGCTGACGCAGAACTTGTCGGAACCGGAAGTGAGTCTATATTTACTAACCGTTCTGTAATAGGCAATTATGGAAATATTTCAATAAATATTATTAATGAGAATGTCGATAATATCGTATATAACTACGAAAATGGTGAAATTTCAGGAACGATTAATAATACAGGTATTATTAATAATGAAGGATATATTACGGGTGATGTAACAAATAAACCTACAGGTGTGGTTACAACTTCTGCAAGTAATATTGCTAATGTTGCAAATGCGGGTGTCGTAAACTTTGGCACAGGAGAGTATAAGAATACGTTGTCAGGCGCCGGCACTTTAAATATTAGAGGAATAGTGTCAAATATCGGTGAAATCACTCAAGGTATTACTGACATTGACGAATCGTCACAATTTACAACCGTCGGAACTAATATTAAGTCTGATATTGTGAATGAAGGGATATTGAATTTCATTGGCGGTGCGTATGGTGCATATAATGTAACAGGTAACGGGGTTTTGAATGTTACTGATGATAATGGTTCTAATGCTGGTAATATTACACAAAATAAATTTGTGTTGGGTGATGGTTATACATTTACTTCAACAGGTACAATTACATTAAATGATATCGTCGAAAATCAAGTAATAGATGACTCCGGTGAGATAAGAATTATTACAACGGTTATTTCTAAAGCAGTTTTGTCTAATGGCGGAGAAATTGTTAATAATGGTACTATTACTCTTAATGGTTCTGATATGACAATAGAAAATGTTATATCGGGTAGTGGAAATTTTGTTAATAACGGCAAATTGGTTAATAACGGTAAAATTACTCAAAGCTCAATAAGTAATACAGGAACATTAACGTCTGATGTAAGTAATTTGGATTCGCCTGTTCTAAATACAGGAACTTTGAACATATCAGGTGTAAATACTGTTAATTCAATTTCAGGCGTTGGCGGATTGTTGAATATAACAAATGTTTCAGGTTCAGTGCTTAATGTAAATAATTTGATTCGTGAAAATAGAGTTGTATTAGATAGTGATATTAAGTTAGCAAGAACAGGAAGTTTATCTTTATCCGGTTTGACAGTTAATTCAACAGGTGGGGCTGAAGATATTAAATTAGATACACAAAATGAAATTGTCGATTCAATGGTGTTTGGGAATACTGTAATTGACAGAGATATTATATGGTCTATTGATGCTGATCTTGCAACAAAGACAGCAGATAATATAAGCGGGACTTTGGTATATTCTCAGGATAATGAGGGTAATCCGATTGAACCTCACAGTATTATTATTGATAAGATAAATGTTTTAACTGATTCAATTGATGATATGCCGTTTGAAGTTTCAGTAGCAACAGGCACAATTATGTCAGTAGTAAAATTAGACCATGATAATTTTAAAGCTGAAGGTAAAGACCCTCTGAGGAGTTATATTGTTACTTATGCTAATACAACAGGTAATTTAACCTTCTTCTATGGTGATTTATATACTTCGGTACATCTAACAGCAAGTGACAGACACTACGATATGGCAAAAAATGAAATAGTCAGACGAGATTTGACTGATATGCAAGGTGATAATGCGACATTAGCTGTTAACGGCGGCGGATATAAAGTTGAAGGTAATGGTTTTGGCGGTATTTCAGTTCAGTCAGGTCAAACTTTAAAGATGTCTAATATATCTTCTTACGAAGGATTTTCATCTGAGGAGTATCCATACGCATTATTAAATGCGGGTACGCTTGATATAACAGATGTTGCGTTTGTTGATAATACTACAGATATTGTTAATAATAATATATTAAATTTTTATGGTACAAATTCCTTCAACAAAGTTGTAACAGATCCTGATGAAAACAGTGTTATGAACATTGGCTCAGGTGAAGCATCTGCAGATGTGACTTTAAATGCGGACGGTAGTTTAATTCAAAGAGATATTAATATTGCTAATGGAAGTGCTTTGAAAATTAGTGATAGCGCAAATCTTAAAGCTATTACTTTAAATAATGCCGGCGATATTATATCAAGTGGTAAAATGATCGGTGAATTGATTAACACAGGTGTTGTAACACTAAATAATAATTCCGATACATCAGGTTTAATAAATAATAATATCGTTTATGCTAAAGGTTCTATTGACATAGATATGACAAATAATGATAATCTTATTATTAACGGAGATGTTATTATCGGTAAATCTGATAATATAAGTAAAATATTCGGTAACGGAGTAATTTCAATAAGTTCCGATGTTGATTTAGTTGATTTTACTTATGCGGAATTGGGTGAAAATACATATAATCACACAAATGGAGAATTAGTTTTTGGAGAAAATACCTTCTCTCAAATTTCTAATTTGAATTTAACCGGCGGAAATATAAACCTTGCTGATGATAATCCGGGAAAAGAATATTTGATTAATAAATTGACATTGTCTAATAATACAGATGTCGCAATAGATGTTGATTTAGAGTCGCAAAAAGCCGATAAATTTATTGTTGATAATGAATCTGTCGGGGTAATGTATTTGACACAATTAAGAGGTTTGAGTAAGGAATCGATAACAAAAGATACTGATGGAATTCATTTAAATATTGTTGAAAATCGTGGAAATTCAGAAGTATATATTGATATTGATAGAGATATTTTAGATAATTTAAATACGGACATAACTCTTGAATCTTATCAAAACGCGCAAGGGATTTATGAAGTCAAAGACACTGACTTTATCGGAACACTTGGCGTTGCTCTTGATGCGGAAGAAAATGCAACAGGCATTATTATCGGTCGCACAAAAACTCTAAAAACTTTGTATGAAATAAATATTTCCGATTTAAGCCCAAGAAAGTACGTATTCTCGTCAGCTAATGAAACAATTATTCAGGATGATGTGGATTATAATGAAACAGGTTTAGGTAAATTTTCTGTCGTTGGACAATCAGAAACAAGCAGTATTATTGAATTACTGGATTCAATAAATGATTCTGTGAAACATAAAGGTTTTGAATTATCTAAGTTTGGTTCCGAATTAAACCTTAGTGATATTACTATTAGAAACGGCTCAACGGCATTAGCTTTAAGTGCTGATAATAGTGTTGTTAGTTTGTCGGGCATTAAATTTGATAATAATATGGTTGCAATTTTCCTTGATAACAATGGTGCAAATGCAAGTTTGAATAATGTTATAATTTCAAATGGCGGAACAGGTATTAATGTTAATAAATCAGAAGCCGTTGCTAATATTGTTGGCGGATCATTCATTGATAATGATAGAGCAATAATAAATAGCGGTTCTATTCAATTAAGTGGGGTCGAAATTGTTGAAGGTAATAATACGCATGCAAATAGTGTTATCAATAGCGGTTCTTTAAATATTATAAATTCAACAATTAAATCATTGATAACTAATAATTCAATTGCACAAATTTCATCAAGCGGGATTAACGACATATCAGAAATCTCAAATTTCGGTGATATAGTATTAAGTGGCTCTAATTCGGTTGATAAGTTAACTAATGAATCTGCAACATCTTCTGTTAAAGGTAGGAATAGTACTTCAATTAATGATTTTGTCAATTATGGTGAAGCAGAATTTGCTAATACTACTTCAATAAGTGTTTTAGGTAATTATTCTGTGATTTCTGCTGACGGAGATACTGAAATTGGCAATTTAAATAATTATTTAGGTACATTTACGGCTGCAGGAAATACAACTGTAACAACTGTTTATAATACAGGTATTATAAACTTAAACGGGGTAGATACAATGAATGGAGCTATTAGCGGCTCCGGAACTTTGAATTTGTCACAATCTAATACCTTGGCAGGTAGTATCGTTAATGAACAGGCAATATATCTTCAAGATAATTCTGTCCTGAATGTAAATGGGACAGATGCTGTGCTTAATCTTAATGATAACGATATGTGGAAAGGGGATATCTCGCTTGCTTCAGGTACTATTAATTATTCCGCATTAAAAGATGAGTCACGGAATGGCAAATTAACAGCTGTTGGTGGAAATCTGAATATTAACAACGGAATTTTAACTATTGCAGACAATAGTATTATCAATTCAGATGTTGTGACAAATATTTCAGGTGAATCATTAGTTTCGATTCTGGGCGGTACAGCTGATATCAATTCTGGCGATACTTGGACAGGCAAAATAATAATGTCGAATGGTACATTAACATATAATGATTTAGATATTAATGGAATACTTCAAGCTGCAAATGGTAACTTAAATATTCAATCAGGTATTTTAAGTTTAGATGTTGAGTCAAATATTGATGATGATGTTGTGATAAGTCTTAATTCCGCTGCTGAATTGAATCTGAAAGGCGGCAGATTAAACATTAATGGAAATGATACTTTACTATCAACAATAGTTGCGCAAGAAGGGATATTGAATGTGTCTGACACTACGGTTAAACCTGATACATTTAATGTTCAAGATAATTCTAAAGTTAATCTAAATTTTGCAAATGTTGTTGTTAATTTAATAGATTCAAACTATCAGGATATGAACTTTGGAAAACTTAATGTTACGGAAAATTCAGAATTTAGACTGGATTTAAAACAAGGAAATTCTCCAAATGTTGATAAATTGAATGTTTATAACAGTAATGGGGTTATCCGTATAACTGAACTTAATCTGACAGCAAATGATGGAAAACCTTTATATAACTACTCATCAACACCGGAAGAATATAAAGTTCTTTATAAGTCGGGAGATGATAATAATATCGTTTTATTGCTGGATTTGGCTGATAATAATCAAGGTTTTGATAAAGATTGGAATGTTGATGATTATATCAAGACTGATGCTGATGGTGTCCAAAAATACATTATTTACTCAGCAAACTATGGTGAATCGGAAAAATATACCTTCTTAGGTAAAACATCAATGTGGCTTAATGATGCAAAAGATACTATAATGGTAGGTGTTTTAAATAATTCTGACAGAAGAATGAACTTGCATGAAACAAATATATTTGTTTCTCCAAGTATTGCGCGTGTATACGAGTTTAGTAATGAAGGTGTTGTTCAGGAAAAGATTGATTTAGGTGAAACAGGAGCCGGCGATTTTACTGTACGCGGGGCATCTGATTCAGCATCAAGGAATGTAATAGATTTATCAAATGGTGGTTCTGGGGATGAAGTCGTTAGATATTCCGGCTTTGACTTGGAAAATCAAACATCTTTAGCCTTGAATAATATAACTATACAGAATGGTTCAATTGCTTTAAAACTGAATAATAATTCTGCATCTGC
Organism: uncultured bacterium; assembly: GCA_902783125.1. Taxonomy (GTDB): domain Bacteria; phylum Cyanobacteriota; class Vampirovibrionia; order Gastranaerophilales; family Gastranaerophilaceae; genus UBA2883. The sequence continues at coordinate 28,431 of CACZPS010000180.1, forward strand.
AATATTAAATAATGTAGCATTTGCTAATAATACAACAGCAATCGAGAATGTTTCCGGTATAGTAACATTAAATAATGTCGCAGTTGGTAGTGCTAACGATGGAAATAATGTTATTGTAAATAGAGACGGAATGATTGTAAAAGGGGTAGAAATCAATACTTCTGTTACAAATTTGGGCTTAACAAGTACGTTTGTTTCCTCAAGCGGTTTTGTTAACTACATTAATTCAATTTCTAATTCCGGTAATGTTGAGTTGAATGGTGAGGATACTATAAAAACATTTACTAATAATTTAAATGGTAATTTAAATACAACTGGAAAAACAACAATTACAACATTAGATAACAATTCGGTTGTTAATTTATATGATGAAACTCGTATAACTGAGTTGAATAATAATACAAATGCTCAATTATCGTCTAATGGTAATTTAATAGCAGAAACTATTATTAACAAGTCAAATGCTATTTTGAATTTAAATGGTTCTGTTGATAAAGTATCTATATTAAATAATTCGGGTTCTGTTTATACAACCGAGGAAACTGAGTTATCATCAGTCAATAATACCGGCTTAATTACAACATCAGGACATACCACATTCGGAACAGTAGCAAATGCTGCAGAAATGAATTTGAACGGCACTGATTATCTTACCGATGTAGTATCAGGTGAGGGTACCTTAAATATAAATGGAGAAGCTCAGCTTTCGGGTAGGATTACTGATTCTCAAATAATTAAATTAAATAACAGTGGAGTTATTGATGTATTAGCTCAGGGCGAATTGAATATAACCTCTAATGACTCTTGGTTCGGTAAGGTTATTATGAATAATGAAAACGGTACAATTAATTATTCAGGTTTGACGACAAATGGCAGATTAAATGCGACGGCAGGTAGTTTGAATATATTAAACGGGACATTAAATATCGCTGAAAATAGTGTTGTTGGTGCAGATGTTGTCGTTAATCTGGCAGAAACATCAGCACTTACTGTTTCAGGCGGAGTGGTTGATATTAATTCAGGTGACACTTGGGCTGGTTCTATTAGTTTAACTAATGGTACATTAAACTTTAACGATTTAGACTCAACTAACGGGAATATAAATGCTATTCGCGGTAATCTTAATATTCAATCAGGTGTTTTAAGTGTTAATGAAAATAGTATTATAGATAGAGATACATTGTTAAATCTTTCTGCGGGCGCAAAATTATCTCTTGGTGGTGGTACAATTTATCTGAATGAAGGCGATATTATTACTTCGGCTGATTCTGTTCATGCTTCTGCTGTTATTGATGCATCATCAGGTAATATTTTTATCGAACACAGAACTATTCAGCCTTACATGTTAAATGTTACCAATAATAATGCTGTCGTAACAACATTGGTTGATACTTTTGTTAATATGGTTAATAATAACAGCAATGATAATATGAATTTGGGCAGGCTCTCAGTTAACAATGATAGCCGATTTGTGATTGAAGCAGATATTGAAAATGATAAAGTAGACAGTCTAACGGTTGGAACAGGAGCAGAAGGAACAATTTATTTAAAAGATATTTCAATTTATGGCAGTTTGTCCAGTGATAAGAGAAGTGTCTTAAAAGTTTTAAACAGAACTGATGCAGCTAAAGAAGATGGTACGTATGATATTAATTTGGTTATTGATGAAGAATTTGAACGAAATCATTACCATAATTATACAGTTGATGATGCTGCATATATTCATGATGGTAAAATTGTTATTAGTAGTGATACATTTATCGGGGAAACAGGTGTTACCCTGAATGAAACTAAAGATTCGTTGATTATTGGTGCTATTACTACGGCTAAGACATTACATAGAACTAATATATTTGAAAGCCCTGAAAGAGAGCGTGTATATAACTTCGCATCTGAAACAACCGTAAAAGAGGGAGTAGATTTAGGTAAAACAGGCGCCGGTATATTTACTGTTAATGGTGCAACAAACTTAGCTTCAAATAACATTATTGACTTAGCAGGTGTTGATGACAATAGTGTGGAAGTTAGATATTCAGGATTTGATATAGATAAATCGGGTATTGAATTGACTATCAATGATGTAACTATTCAAGGCGGAACTTTTGCTGTTAAATCAAATAACTCAAATTCTGCATTTACTCTAAATAATGTGGTCTTTGATAATAATGAAATTGCAATCCAAAATACATCTGGTGTTTCTGTATTAGATAAGGTTGTTGTAAAACTTGGGAATGATGTAGCTCAGAATAGTGTATCCAATTTCGGAGAAATGGATATTAAAGATTCAATTATAAATTCAACATTTACGAATAGCGGTATTGTTGAAACTTCCGGTTTGAATGCGTTTGTAACTGTAAATAATAACGCAGGAAGTATTACATTTGGCGGAAATGATGAGATTTCGACTTTAAAAAATGAATTAAATGCTAATGTTATTTCAACTTCTACAACTACGATAACAAACTTTGTAAATAATGGCACTGCCAATATGTCAGGTGATACATCAGTATCAGAAATGTTAACAAATAATGGTAATGCTACGTTATCAGGTGTAAATAATTTAGCTAAAATTATTAATGCTGCTGATGGTTCTAATGTTGTTACTGAGCTCAATTTATCCGGTCAAACAAATGTTTCAGACGTTGTTGATAACTACTCTGCCGGTATAATCTCTATGGTGGGAGAAAATACCTTTGAGGCTAAGATTACCAATGCAGGTCAAATAACGACTTTTGTGTCAGACACAGATAATATAAATAGCTTTGCACAAATTACTAACAGCGGAGTGTTCAGATTTAATTCATCTAAAGATGTGATAACCGGTAAACTTGATAATACCGGAGTAGTATCGGCTTTGAATAATACAACATTTAATGATGTGGTATCAAGCGGAGTTGATTCAACGCATAGAGCATCTATTACCGCTGACGGAATAACAATATTTAACGGAACTGTTAATAATAATGATTATTCAGATATCGTTGTCAGCGGGAGTACAGAATTTAACAGTGATGTTATCAATAATGCAAATGCGACATTAACTACGCAAAGTAGTGTTAATGCATTGAATTCAGCAAACTTTAATTCAAAGTTGATAAATAGCGGTACAGTTTCTTTGAATAATTTATCAGATACAGTTTCAAATCTTGAAAATAGTGGAGTTGTTACTACAACAAAAGAAACGATATTTAATATCGTTTCGAACAATGCCGGTTCAATTACTTCTAATGGTACAACAAAATACGGAACAGTTGCGAATGCCGGCACTATAAACTTAAATGGTATTGATTGCTTAACTGGTACAGTGTCAGGTAATGGTATATTGAATATCAATGGTAATACAATCCTTTCAAATATAATCATTACAGATGACTACAATAATCAAATTATTAATATCAATACAGAGGGTATTGCAGATGTTATTGAATCGGGTGTTCTAACTTTAAATATGAATGATACTTGGATTGGAGATGTAGTTCTTGAGTCAGGTACTATTAATTATTATGGGTTAAAAGATAATGCAGAAAATGGTAAATTAACAACTACTATCGGGAATTTGAACATTAATGCAGGAGTATTGACTGTCGCTAGTGGTAGTAATGTTCATTCTGATGTCGTTATAAAGATTGAAGGAGGTTCAACCTTGGCTATAACGGGTGGTTCTGTTGATATTAATTCTGTTGATTCGTGGAATGGGAAGATAACAATGTCTAATGGACGGTTAACTTATAATGATTTAGTTAATAATGGTGTTTTACAGGCGTCAGGCGGTGTGTTGAATGTCCAATCCGGTAAATTGAACATTATTGATAACAGTAATATCGATAAATCTGTTAGTATGACTATCTTAAATGGGGCAAATGTTGATATTTCAGGTGGCAGAGTATCATTAGATAAAAATGATGTGTTAAATGGAAATATTATAGCAACCGCAGGTATTTTGGATATTGAAAACAGAAATTCAACTGATTCTGTGGTTATTGATACAAATAAGCTTAATATTTCAGATGCAGTAAATGTAAATATTGAAAATACGTCATTTAGTATGTTGGATAATGAAATAAAAGTTTTCAATGTCGGAATCGCTAATGTTAAGGATAATTTATCAACAGTTGCATTAGAAATAAATTCCGAATATACAAATATTGATTCTGTTAAATCTGCATCAGGTGCCGTTGGTATATTGACAATAACTGAATTAAGTGGATATGACGGGTTTAATAATGTAATTGATATATCAGCTCTCGAAGCTAATACTCATGAATTAACAGTTCTTGAAAGAGCTGATAATACAGCCGATTTTAGTTTGGTGCTTGGTGATACTTTTGTAAACGGTGTGCAAACTGTTGAAAACTACCGTGATGACAGTATGTTGCAGTATATTCTTACAGATAAAAATTATATCGGAACTTATGGTGTCAGACTTATCAATTCTGATGAAAATAAGTATCAAAAATTACAAATAGGTATTTTAGATAAAGAAGATACTTTACGTGCGGTAAATATGTTTGATTCTTATAATGTACCATCTGAATATGCAGGTTATACAAGAGTCTTTAATGTTACAGTTCCAGAATTAGAAGAAAATGTTGATTTGGGTATAACAGGATCCGGCAGTTTTACTGTTAAAGGTCAAACATCTATTGCATCTGAGAGTGTAATTGATATGAATTTGCATTCGGGTTTTGATGTTGAAAATGACAATACTGTGTTGCTTTTGAATAATCTGACAGTTAAAAATGCTTCAACTGCTATTACTGTTAATAATGACAATAATTCAAGTGTTACATTAAGTAATGTTGTTTTGGATAATAATGATATTGCTGTTAAAAATATAAACGGAACTCTAAACTTATCAAACGGTACTGTGATAATGTCTGGTGAGGCAATAACTAACAAAGTCGTTAATAGTAGCGACATTAATATTACTAACTCAAGAGTTAAATCATTAATTGAAAATGACGGAAATATATATTTATATGGAGTATCAAGTATTGCGAATACTCAAAATACAGGCAATCTTCAGTTGAACGGGAACTCAGAAATTATTGGAGATATATCAGGTAATGGTGAATTAATTAGTAATGGGACTACAACAATAAGTGGTGCAGTTCTTGGAGAGCAGATTGTAAAAATATCAGATGGTTCAAGAGTAATTTTAAATGGTGAATTATCATTAGATAATGATGATAGTTGGCGTGGTACAATTGCTATGTACAGCGGGTCTAAATTAAATGTGAGTGCGTTGAGCTCAAATGGTATTATCCTTGGTGGGCGTGGTTACTTAAATATTGAATCAGGTAAATTTGATATTATAAATGGAAGTTATATCAATGGAGATTTATCTGTTAATCTTAGCGACAGTGCAGTAATTAATATTGAATCAAGTAACGAAGATATTAATAATGTATTTAATTATAATGATGTTTTAAATGGCAAAATAAATGTTTTAGGTGGAGCTGTTAATTTTGACAGAGTTGCATTTGATGGTGAAAGACCATACATTATAAATGCTGTTAGCGGAAATATTAATGTTAAAAATACAGAATTTATTCCTACTTCAACAAGTGTGTTGACTTTAACAGAAGGTAGTCTGATTTCTGCTAATACAAGAGTTACTATTGATAATAAATCTGAAATTTTGGTTAAAGGCGGAGATTTATATATTAATTCTGATGATGTGATTAGTGGATTTATTAAAGCAACAAAAGGTGAGCATAATAATAGTAATATAGTATTTGATAACTTTATTGTAAATAGAAATAATTATATTATTGATGCTGCAGATTTAAATAATGTAAATACAAAGCTGATTTCATCAACAATTGATTTAATGGAATCAGGTTCAAGTATTGATTATACAAATAAGTATATGGGTAATGTCACAATTAGTGATGATAGTGTCGTGTTAATGACAGCGAATCTTAATTTATTTAATGTTGATTCAGAATCATTCGGACAAGGTGATATGATTACAGTGGGGACTTCCTCTGGGAAAGTTATTCTTTCAGATGTAAGTGGAGTTGATAAGGATAATATGATTAATCAAGATATGGTTAAATTCATAATTATTAACAATACAGATTCTGATAATAAACTTTCTTTAGAGCTTTCTGACAATGTTAAAGCATATAAAGTGACTTGGACTGTTTCGGATTATTATAAGAACGGTATGTATGTGTTGGATGAAACATCATATATAGGTGATGCGGGTATTGATGTTCTTGCTGATGATGAAGGAATTAATGTCGGGATAAAAGTTGGAAAATTAAGACCGGAAGATACACTTAAAGCAGTTAATGTATCGGATTTAACTCCACGATTATTTACTTTTAAATCAATTGATTTAATTACGGAAAGTGCTGATTTAGGAGAAACAGGCCGAGGAATATTTACAGTTAACGGTAAAACCGATTATGACGATACATCCGTAGTAAGCACTATTGATATGACAGGATATAATGGATTTGATGTCGAAAATGCAACAACGTTCACTGCTAATGATATAAGAATAATTAATGCAGATAATGCTGTCACCGTTAATAATCAACATTCATCTGTTGAGTTGAATAGAGTAACATTTGAATCTAATAATGTTGGTGTTGATGTTAAATCCGGTAAGGTTATTATTAATGATGTTGATTTTGTTTCAAATAATGATGTGGGTGTTAAAAGTAACGGCAATACTAATATAGAAATCATTGATTCAATATTTAAATCTAATTCAACGGCTATATTGAATAATGCAGGTGTTATTACGTTAAATAATGTTGAAATTCTCTATGGAGCTAACAATAATAATCTGGTTAATAACGGAACGATGACTGTTTCTTCATCTGAGATTTATTCAAAGGTTGAAAATAGCGGTATTTTGACGACATTAGGTAATGATAATAACATATTCTCGAATATTGATAATAGTGTATCGGGTTCTATGATATTAGGTGCACTTATTGATAGAATTACAACGCTTACAAATAGTGGAAATATAACTACTGTTAATAATACATATATTGATAATCTTTCTAACATTAATGAAAATGCTTATGTTGTCACAAGAGGAACGACTAATGTTGGGGATACTGTAAGTAACGTTCTTGGCGCAACAATTGAAACTCACGGAAATACAAGTTTTTATAATGTAGGGAATTATGGATTGATATCTTTAAATGATGTTAATTCAATTGAAGAAATCCATAACTATGGAAATATTGTCGGTAATGGTGAAATTTCAATAGCATATCTATATAATAATGCAGGTATAACATTAAATGGTACAAGGATTAGTTCGTATCCGGCAGACGTATTGGCGACACCGGTAATTGCAATTGATGAGATAACTAATGAAGGTTCAGAAGCGGAATTGGTTCTTGATAGTGAAGCAACTATTGTAAGTGGGGATGTTACTAATCTCTTAGGAGCGATTATTCTAAAAGGTACTAATGTGCTTAGTGGTGTTGTAAATAACAGTGGTACATTTAGTACAACAGATAGTTTATTATTTGCTGTAAATAATAATAAATTTTATGAGATTAGAAACTCTGGAATTATAAGATTAAATGCTGCCAATGATGAAGTTGTTTCTTTGACTAATAATAATAAAATATTTACTTCAAATAATACAAAATTCGGTACAGTTACTAACACCGGTATGATTTCAGTTTCAGGTAATACCCAATTTAACGGTGATGTAAATAATGATGGAAGTACAAAAGGTATCTTAAGAATTGAAGGAATAGCCGATGTAAATAATGTTAAAGTGTTGAATCAAAAAATTAATTTATTAGAGGATTCTCTTTTAAATGTATTAGGTAATAATGCAGAATTGTCCTTTACTAAAGATAATGATATTATTTCTGCTTCTGCAAAAATTTATGTATCCGGTGGAAATTTAACATTTAATGAATTTGACTTAAAACAGGATAATTTGATTATTGATAGTATATTGCCTCATTATAATGAGGAGGGTGAATATGCATATGTAAGTAATGTAAACTTAAATTTATTTGGGGCTGTAGTTGATTTGACTAATGGCGTCGGTGTTAATGACAGAATTCAAAGTATGAACCTTGGTAAACTAAAATCGGTGGATACTAAATATAAATTAAATATTAGTTTAGATGATAAACAAATTGATACTATTTATCTTGCCGAAGGTTCTGAGGGTATAATTACACTTTCCGAATTAATAGGTTTGCCTGATAGTGCAGACGATGAAAAGATTAGCAAATCTGAAGCAAAAGAGTATAAAGTATTATATAAGAATTCCGGTGATGACGTTTCTTTAGAACTTTCTAATGCGTTGGAAGGGTATCAGAGTGTAGTTTCCATTGATTCATTTGAAAATCGTACGGTGAAGGACACTGATTTTATCGGGATTAAAGGTGTTAAATTAAATGATAATAAAGACGGAATTTTGGTAGGGTTAATATCAAAAGATATCGATACCTTGAGGGCGGTCAATATTTCAGATGTTAATGAAAGAATATTTTTACATACAGGTAATAACGGAGAAAATCAGGTTTACCAAGTAAAAGTTTCACTTGGTGAAACTGGTATTAACAAATTTACGGTAAAAGGTAATTCAAGCAATCCTTCTGATAGAATTATTGATTTTGGAGGTAATTATTCCGGTTTTGTTCTAGATAAGGCGTCAGAGCTTGTTTTACAAGATATTCAATTTAAAAATGGTAATGGTAGTGTCATAACAATAAATGAAGCTGCATCTAAATTGAATATTAATAATGTGATATTTGATGGTAATAAATCAGAAAATGGTGGGGTTATAGCAGTTTCAAATGATACTGCAAATATTGATAGTATAAATAATACAATCTTTAAAAATAACCAAGTAACCTTAAATGGTGGTGCAATATATACCGATGGTAAAATTTCTGAAATTAATAATTCTACATTTGAAAGCAATTCCGCTGACAGAGGTGGTGCTATTTATATATCCGGTTCTGCCGTTATTCAAAATATAGGTTACTTAAATAATAACGTTATATTTAGCTTTAATACTGCAAATTCTTCTGGTGGTGCAATTTCAAATGAGTCATCAATTATTAATTTAAATGCATCATTTGCTAATAATAGCGCAAGTGGTTCAGATAATGTATACGGCGGCGCTATATATAATAAGGGTACAATTGCTAATTTAAATGGTGAGTTTGTTAAAAATAGTTTATCTGCTTCTGATGAAGGTTTTGGTGGTGGTATTTATAACTCCGGCGCAATTGGTGAATTGAAGTCTGACTTTAGCGGAAATTATATTGTAGCGAATGATGCCCGTGGTGGCGCTATCTATAATGTTGGAGATATAGCAACAATTAGTGGTTCATTTTTAGATAATTACGTTAAAGGCGCTAATATTAAAGGTGGCGCAATTTATACAACTAAATCACTCAATTTAGTTGCTGATGGGATGGAATATGATATCAAAGGTAATTATATTGCAGGATATGATGGTGCAGCTACTTCTAAGCAGGCAATTTATCTAGATGGTTCTGATTTAACATTAAATATTTCAGGTGTAAATGGTGGTGTATATAATGTTTATGATGATATTTCAGGAACAAATCCTTATATATTGAATGTCAGCGGCAATGTTAATTTGTATGGCAGACTTGATAATGCAGAAGTTGTATTTAATAATGCAAATGTATCTTTTGATAAGGATTCGTTTGTTAATAGTATCTCGTTAGAAATTCAGAATGGTATCATTGATTTGAGAGATAATATTGCTGCTCAATATAATCTTAACAAATTTAAATCTTTTGCAAATGTTAAATACTATATTGATATGAAATTGGATGTAGATGCTGATGGAAATATAATTGCAAAATCAGATTCATTCAATTTAAATTCTTATTCCGAAGGTGATGTTACGATATATGGTATCGGCTTAGATATTATGCCTGAGGCAGTTATTAATTTATTAAAAACAGGAAGCTATACTGTTAAAGTTCCTGTTCTTACTGCTACTCCAGAAAGTACTATTAAACTTGCTGTTTCTGATGATGTAAAAGAAGATTATATTGATTATAATGTTGAAAGTTATGATTATAATGTTGTTGACTCAAACTTTATAGGTCAAATAGGTGTTAAGGCTTATGATGATGAAAGTATAAATGTTCAAGGGGTTGAGATTGGTGTTATAAATGTTCGTGATACATTAGCGGCTTTAAATCAAACTGATTACGAAGATAATGAAAGAACATTTACATATACTTCTGATGATTCATCTTATACTGTATCAGAAGATTTGGGTGTGACAGGAAAAGGGATTGCTAATATTAACTTAAATTCAAAGATTGTTGATTTCAATGGGTTTGGAGGTTTTGAATTAACAGATAATGCCTCACGAGTAAATATAAATTCCGGTATATTACAAAACAGTAAAGCTGTTATTACAGTTAATAATTCCGATGCGGAAGTTAATGTTAAGGACTCTGTATTTGAGAATAATGTAGTTGCTATTAAAAATGATAACGGCACTGTTAATTTAACAAATGTAAGTATTAAAGCAAGTACAGGTATAAATACTATATCAAATGCAGGTGAAATGAATTTTAATACTTCTGATGGTAGTACAAATATAATTAGCTCACATTTCTTGAATAAGGGTACTGTTAATTTATACGGTAATAATGAATTTAAAGCAGGTATTACAGGAAGCAGTGATTCCGGTGAAAGTGGTCAAATTAATATCCTTGGTGGTTTAACATCATTTACATCATCTATTGCTAATAATGCGGTTGTTGTTAATGGCGGCGATATTCAATTTGTGCCGGCAACTTTTGTTGATTCAACACTTAATGCTCAAAATGGCAGAATATCTTTATCGGAAATGGATAAAGGTCAAGATGTACAATATAATAACTATGTTTTCAATAAATTAGTGTCTAATGATAATTTTGAATGGGTAATTGATGCAGATATACGGAATGGTTCTGCGGATGTATTTACACTTGGCGATGGGTCTTCAGGCACAATTTTTATATCAGATATCAATGGATTTAATAAAGATGATTTAAGATATATGAAAGAAATTAAGATACTTAACAAAGCGTCTGATAATATAGTTCTTAAATTACCTACAGATGAGGAATGGGTTAATGCGCATACACTGGTGTTAACACTTGGTGAGATTATTGATGGGGTATTAACAGTAAAAGATACTGATACATTGGGCACAATTACTCTTGGGTTGAGTAGTTCTGCTGATTCATTGGTAGCAAAAAGGATTGTGGATGATAGCAGTCCATTGATGAATTTAAATAAAGAGTCATACGAAAACAGACTATTTATCATGGAAAATAAATATGTAGAAACTGATGATTTAGGTGAAACTGCTGCAGGTACGGTTAAAGTTAATGGTAATAATTTATTACTTGATTTTAATGGACATTCCGGTTTTAACCTTAAAAATAATGGTGAAGATACAAAATTAATTATTAGTAATGCTGATATTGAAAATGCAAAACTTTCTTCTACGGATTCAATGGAGGGAGCTGTAATAAATTCAACAGCGGGCAAATATGGATTTATAGAACTAACGGATACAAATTTAGTAAATAACACATCAGTTGGGAAAGCCGGTGCAATTTTCACAAATTCTGATTTGACAATTTCAGCCCAAAACAGAGATGTTAAAATTACAGGTAATACATCAGGAAATGGCCATGGTAAAACGGCTATATACATTGATAACTCTGATAGAGAAGTCAGTTTGAATTTATATGGCTTAAATGGTCATACATTAGAAATATTTGATGATATTGAATACGAAAAAACCGGTCTAAATGTTACTATCGGTTCTAAAAATGGTGGTACTGTATTGTTAGCAAATACTCTTGGTTCGGCTATAAATAAGCAATTAGGTACATTAACCTTGGGTGGCGGTACCTTACGTGTAGCGGATGGTAGTATTAAAAATATTTATACTAACGCTTTATCAATTGTTAATAATACAAATTACGTGTTTGACGTTGATGTGCAAAATTCAACTTCTGATATGTTATTTATAAATCCGTCGTTAAAAAATACTATAAGAGTTGAAGGTTCCGCGCGATTAGTGCTTGATAAATCCAGCTTTAATATGCTCTCATATTTTACAGGCGATGAATCTGTAAATGGTGATATTCAGGCATCTGTTATCAGACTTGTTACTACAAATCGACATTCTACCGAATATTTTGTATTTGATAATAATAATGATAAAGCCGAATATGTGATTATGGATGGTACTACCGAGTTAGGAAGAACATATTACTTTACTCTTGGTATAAACGGAACTGTTATAATATCAACACAAAAGCCTGATGATTCACTTCATCCTTTAGTAAAGGCCATTGTTAATCCAAAGAATAATACTTATACAATGAATATAAATAATATTTTGTATAATTATGGTAATCTTACTGTTAATAGCAAGCAAAATGAGGTTCAAGCCAAGAAGTTTACTATAAAAGGTAACAATTATGTGATTGAGTCAAGAGAACAATTAGAAGGCTTGAAGGTGATTTCAGGGAAAACACTTGCTATTTCGAAGGCTACAATGAAAGGATTTAATTCTGCTATTGTAAATGATGGTGGAACAACAACACTGACAAATGTAAACTTTAATAATAATGAAACAGGTACTAATGTTTATGAACCTGTTGAAGAATCTAAAAATGGTGGTGCAATTAATAATATTGCCGGCAATGTTTCTGTAAAAGGCTCTAAGACAAAACCATCGGTATTCAATAATAACAGATCTAACGGATTAGGTGGGGCTATATATAATAACGGCACATTATCCTTATCTTATGTGAATCTGGGTATTTCTTCAAATGATATGTTGAATGCTAACATAGCGACTAATGGTGGAGCTTTAGCTAATACAAATAAAGCAACGATTGCTAATTCAAAATTTATAGAAAATATAGCTGATGATAAAGGCGGTGCTATTTATAATACCTCAGTATTAACTTTAAAAACATCGGTAGTACAAGGTAATTTAGCAACATTAGGCGGCGGTATTTATAATGCTTCTGTTGAGCCAAAGAAAACCTTGTCTATAACAAGTTCTACTTTTAATGCAAATAAAGCAAGAGAAAGTGGTGGAGCAATATATTCAGTATTTAACTTTACGGATAATAATTCTACATACACTGAGAATATTGCTAACCGTGGTGGGGCTGTTTATATAACTAAATCGATAAATGAATCAGATATTACACCTGTTGTTACAATAACAAAATCAAAATTATATGATAATGAAGCATTGTATGATGGTGGTGCAATATATCTAGAGTCAGGGAAATTAACCTTATCAAGTGCAGTTATTGGCGGAAATACACCGTCAGCGTTTGGGAATTATGCATTTAATGGTGCCGGCGTTTATAATCTTGATGAGTTGATTTCTAACTCAACTTCATATTCATCTAATGTCGCAGAGAACTTTGGTGGAGCAATATTTAATAGCGGGAGCTTGTCGTTAAACAAATCAAAAGTAGGAATAACTAATGGTTATGGAAACAAAGCAACTTATGGTGCAGGTCTGTATAATACTGCAAGCGCTGCTATATCAGGTTCATCGTTTGCTTATAACATAGCAAGTTTAAGTAATAATGTTGGCGGATTAGGTGGTGCTATTTATAACGCATCTGATGCAATATTGTTGGATATTAAATCTAAGTCAACATTCACATCCAATGCTGCGATAAATGGTGGTGCCATTTATAATAATGGCGTAATGTCAACAAATACGGTTACGTTCACTTCAAACAAAGCAACTGCAGATGGTGGGGCAATTTATAACGCTGCAGAAGCTGATAAAGAAGTATCTGTGATTTCAACAACATTTACATCAAATACTGCTTCGAATGGCGGCGCTGTTTACAATATTGGTAAGATAACTTCTTCAAAATCAATATTTAACGGTAATTATGCGGAAACAGCAAATGGCGGTGCTATTTATAATGCCGGTGGTTTTATAACATCAACGGGAGATAAATATACTCGTAATGAATCTAACAGTAAAGGCGGAGCTTTGTATAATGCAAAGGATGCCACTGTTAATTTAACGTCTGCTACATTTACTTTAAATAAATCAGCATCAAACGGTGGCGCTATATATAATGATGGAGTTATGACAATTAGTAATTCTACATTTGGTAATGCAAAGAAAACCGGTTTCGCAAATAGTGCATCATCCGGTAATGGTGGCGCAATTTATAATGCAGGGACTGTTCTTGATGTATCAAATTCGACAATTGGATATAATAATGCCTATGTTGGTGGTGCGTTGTTCAATAACAATAGTATCAGTAACAACGATAGTGCAACTATTAAGTTGTCCACAATTATTGGAAATTATGCAACATCGATGGGTGGAGCAATTTATAATAATTCTAATTCTGTAATAGATTTAAGTGGAGTAACTGTTACATCTAACACATCTTCAAACAACGGCGGAGCCGTATTTAATTCAGGGAAATTAGTGATAAATGCTGATGCTTCAGGTAAAAATATTGTAAAAACAATCTTTAAATCTAATAAAGCAAAAATCGGTGGTGCTATATTTACAATTGGTGAAATGAATATATCTGATGCGGAATTCGTTTCAAATATTGCTGAGGGCTCAACCGATTTAAGTTTAGCAGGCGGCGGTGCAATTTCACTTGGCGGTGAAGTGAATACGATTAATAATACAAAATTCGTATCAAATACATCTCCACATGCCGGTGCATTGTTTGTATATGGTAATGTAAATATAACAAATTCAGAATTCGTGTCTAATTCGGCAAAAGGAAGTGCTTATTCAACAGGTAATGGTGGTGCTGTGTTTGCTGACAAATCCGCAAATATTACGATTTCCGATTCTTCATTTAGCAAGAATTCTGCAACAGGTAATGGTGGTGCTATTTATGCCGCTCAGGGTTCGCACATAAAAATAACAGATACCAGCTTTATGAATAACACTGCAGGGTTAGCCGGTGGTGCGGTATATATTGCCGGTGGTGCGGATGTTACTATTTATTCTGAATATAAAGATGTTATTTTCTCTGGTAACAAAGCCGGTAAGACTGCAAATTCTTTCCACTTAAATTCTTATTCAGGAGATGCTGCAGATAGGGCTGTTTTAAATCTTTTTGCTGATAAAGATAATTATATAAGAATTAATGATCCAATATCCGGAGATGGGGATATTTATTATAGAGGTCATGTGATTTTTGGAAGTTATGCAAGCGGTATAAATATCACTGAGCTTGAACAAGGCAAATTAGCAATTCTTCATGAATCTTTATTAAAGGATAGCAGTATCAATATGCCAAGTGGTGGTAACATTGATATTTCAAACAACGGTTCATTAGGGAAATTAGCACTTAAACGTTTGGTACTTGGCGCAGGTACAACAACAAATATATCAGTCGATGCGAGCCTTAAATCAGGTCAGGCAGATCAAATAACTGCTGAAGAAAAATCGGGCGAAG
>CACZPS010000181.1 GCA_902783125.1 uncultured bacterium
TCAATAATTATGCGGAAGCACAAGGCGCAGGTGAAAATCTGGGTATTTCCGGCTCTATTGTCGTTCATAGTTTAAACAATTCTACAAATGCTTTTATTGACGGGTCAAAAGTTAATTCTAATGGCGGTATAAATATTAATGCCGCAAATTCTATTGTTAATTATAATGCTGCAGGTAAGGTTGATTTTCTGATTACAGAGTTAAATAATCTTATTACAACAAAACCTGATTTGAATCTTACTTCGAGTTATGGCATAGGCGGTTCTGTTCTTGTTACTACCTTAACAAACGATGCAAAAGCGTATATTAATAATTCAACCGTAACAGTTGATGAGGGGGATATAAATATTAATTCTGCACAGGAAGAAGCGTATGTGAATTTATTAGTAACAGGTGCAAAATCTAAAACTCTTGCAGTAGATGGCAGTGTAAATGTTCAAAGAATTAAAGGTGACACAAAGGCATATATTGATAATTCAGAAAATATAAGTGCTGATAATATTGTTGTTAACGCAGGTAAAGCAAAAATATCCCCTAAAAAATCTGGTGAGGCCGAAAATGGAGAAAGTGGCGACCCTGTTGAACTTGATGAGGATACAAACCAACTTTCAGTTGGAGAGGAAAGAGATGTAAAAGACAGCGTATTAAGTGTTTCTCTTTTAGGTGTAAATGCTAACGGTGAAGGTTCAGGTGTGTCTGTCGGAGCATCTGTTGATGTTGCAAATAACAGTAAGAAAACAAACGCATATGTTAATAATTCTACTGTGACTGCAAAGGATAGTGTCACGGTTGAAGCAAAGACAGACTCAAAGAAAATAGATGTTCTGCTTGCAGGTGCTTTTAATGGTGGAGTTTCTCCTGACAAAAATAAACAGAAAAAATCTAATTCAGATGCAGGTGTTTCTAATAATGACAGTAATACCAGCAACAATAATGACGAGTCAGGTGAACCTGCTCCTGCGGCTGGCGATTCTAATAATAATTCTAATGACAGTGCAAGTAATGATGAATCCCCTGCTCCGCATCCGACTGCAAATGTTGGTAACTGGATGGATGAAATGGATGCAGCAGATGATGATGCTGAAGATGTTATGAATTTGAATAATTTGTTTAAGGAAGAAAATCCAAATACTGTTGGGGCGGATAATGCTAAAACGAATAAAGGCAATATAGCAAACCAAAACAATACGGTTGACAACGATGGTAATATAAAGTCAAATTCAGGTGGAAATAACGCAAATAACCCCGGGGATAATAACGGTAAAATGGCGGATGGTGCAGGGGATGTGGAAACTGCAAAGAAGAACTTTTCTCTTGCAATAGCAGGTACAATAGGAATATATAACGATTTAACGGAAACGACTTCGGAAATTACAAATTCTAATATTAATGTCGGTAAATCTTTGAACACAACCGCTGACAGAGATAATCTTGTTGTAAATGTTCTGGGCGGGCTTGCAAAATCAGGTAATATTGGCGGTGGGGCTGCTGTTTTAGTTTATAAAGATGCGGGTAAATCTATTGCTGATATTAACAATTCAACGGTTGTATTCACATCTGACAGTGCTAAAAACTTGAATGTTATTTCAAAAAACAACCACGATATTGTTAATGTTGCAGTTGGCGTAGGTGTTGCTAAAGGACAGAAAGCCGCAGTTCAGGCTGCACTTGGAGGGTCTTTTAATACCGTAAAATTAGAAGATACAACTCAGGCGTCAATTCAAAATACATCTGTAAGTGCTAAAACCGGTGATGCAAATGATATTGATGTAAAAGCAGAAGCAAAATCAACATCTGTTATATGGAATGCCGCAGGCGATTTGGGTTATACACAAGGAACAAATAATACAAGTGTTTCTATTGGTGCGGGTGTTGCGGGTAACTTAAATCAACTTAAACAAAAGGTTATTGCAGAAGTTACGGGAAATAAAGAATTAAAGAATATTAAAGACCTTACTATTCATTCTGACTTAACTCAAGATACTCACTCAATAGGTATCGCAGGTGCAATCACAACAGGTGCAAAATTCTCATTTAATATTGATGGTGCTTTGGGGCTTGAAATATTGGGTAATGAGGTTACGGCACTGTTACAGGATTCAATAGTGTCTGCAGGAGGAGATGTTAAGGTTAATGCTGATTCAAAACTGACAGGTCAAACTTTGACAGGCGGAGTAGAGTATTCATCTGCCCAAAATAGTGCAGGTGTTGGTATTGGTTCTGTTATTGTTGTAGATAACAGTAAAATTAGTGCTAAAATTGAGGGAACATCAAACGATGAAAACTCACAAAGCGGAAAGATTGAAAAATCTAATTCTGTTGAGGTTAAGGCTAATTCAAAAGATGAAAGGCAGTTCCTTACTGTTAATTTAGGTATTCAGAATGGCGACAGTACATCTTTAGCAATTATTGCTAACGGTATTATAAGTATATTTAAGCAAGATGTTGAATCAGGGATTTTTGGCAAATATGAATTAAATTCAAATGGAGCAGTTAGTATATATTCAGGTTATGACAGCAAAAGCGAAGGTATTACTGCGGTAGCAGATAAGACTAAAGATGGTTTGGGTATCGGGGCAAGTATTATTGCAACAAATCATACTAATACTGTCAAATCAAATATAGAAAAAATTTCAAAAATAAATAGTTCACAAAGTGTGAGCGTAGAGGCTAATTCACAAGAAAAATTAGATTATATTCCGATTGCAATAGGTATTAATACAAACAACGGAAACGGGATTGCAGCAGATGTAGTTGTCAATGTGCTTAAAAACAATGTTACGGCAAAGGTTTGTGGCGATATTACAACGACAGGTGCTTTTGTTGTTGATGCAATAGATGATACGACTATTTATGAAAGAGGCGGAGTTCTTGAATGGGCAAGTGGAACAGCGGGTATAGGAGCTACTGTTTATTATGATTATTTGAATAAACATGTTACCGCTGAGGTGAAAGATAGTACTGTAGAAAAAGGTTCTATGGATGTTGAAGCTATTGCAGTAAACTCGTTTGGTGGGACAAGGACAACTGATGACAGTCAAGACGAATCCGGTACAAAGATACCTGATTATAAGTATGACGAATCAGGCATGAGTACTAAGGCTTCAGATTATGGTAAAGGGTTCGAAGAAGGCTCAAGTTTCAAGAATTGGAATATGGCATACAGTTTGGCTCATGGAGATACAATAGGCGCATCAGGTTCTATTATGGTAAGAGTACTTGACGATGTTGTTAAGGCAAATGTTGAAAATGTAGCTTTCGGGAAAAAAGATGCTTTGGCATCATCACTTAAAATATATGCAAAAGATTATACGATCATGAATATGATTGCAGGTCAGTTCTCTGCAAGCGGTAAAGTTGCTGCAGGTGCAAACGTAATAGTTGCTATTGGGGATACGGATACCCAAGCAACTTTAACGGGTGGTAATCAATATATGACAGGTAATTTGAGTGTTGAAGCATATTCTAAAAAACTTGCTCATACAGTTCTTGTTGGCGGAAGCGGTTCGGGTAAAGTTGCGATAAACGGTGCTACTTTTGTTAATAAAAATAACGATAAAGTAACATCAAGTATAATTGGAACAGAGGTTACCGCAGGTAAGGTAACTGTTAATTCAAACCAAATAAATGACAGTCTTGGAGTTAATGTATCTGTTGTAGGTTCAGGTACTGCATCAATAGGTGCGGTTTTATACTTGAATTTGCTGGAAGATACAACAAAGGCTCTTATTGGTGATAATAATGAATCAAGAACGAAGATAACATCAGACGGTGATATAATAATTAATGCCGATTCTGATTATGACTTAAGAGAATACTTGCTTTCTGTAGGTGCTGCAGGAAAAGTTGGGATTAGTGGTTTAGGGATTGCTAATGTTATGGATTCTACAATATTAGCAGCGGCAAACAATTCGGATTTAACATCAACTAATGGTAAATTTGATGTAAACTCTTATAGATGGTTCAATAAAGATTCAAGCGGGCAAACAGCATTCTTTAGAAATTGGTTCAAGAATACGGATGCTTATAAAAATCAGGGTGTGAGCGGAGGTGGCAGCGATGGTGAAAACGCTCAACGTTCAGAAATTACAGAAAATGATTTAAAATTGACAGGTTGTGCTCCTATTGTTGGTGCTATAAATGTTGGTGCAGGTGGTACAGCAGGTGTTTCAGGTTCAATAGTGGTAAATAAAACAAGAGGATCTTTAACATCAAAAGTAGATAATTCTACCGTTTTAACTAAAAATGGAGCAACTGTCCAAGCGAAACAAGATTTTACAAATTTTGATGCGGTTGCTGCTGTTGCTGCAAGTGGACATGTAAGTCTAAACGGTGTTGGTGTTATTAATAGTTTAGAAGAAACTGTTACAGCTCAAGTTAACAATACAAAAGTGAATCAAGGTGCTTTGACGGTTGATTCTAAATCTAATATGAATCTTAATCAACTTGTTTTATCAGGTGAAGGTGCCGGTCAAGGTGTCGGGATTGGGGTTGTTGTCGATAAAAATGATATTAATGATAAAGTTTATTCATATATCACAAATACTACAGCAGAAGAAGGTGCGAATGCGTATTCAAGGCATAATATTATGATAAATAATATCTTGCTTGCAGGCGGTGGAGTCGGTCAGGGTTTAGAGGCTAATGTTGCTGTTATAGTAAATAATTTTACAGGCGAAACATTCTCTAAAATTGAAGGCTCAACTATAAACGGCGGGGATATTAAATTAAGTTCATTTGACAATATCGATAATTTGAGTGCGGTTGTTGGGATTTCTTTTGCCGGTCAGGGTGCAAACCTTGCAGGTTACGCAATCAGAAATGCCCTGTCTAATAAAGCAAATGCTTTCATTAATAATTCAACAATAAACACATCGGGCGGGATAAATATTACGGCTGATTCAGTTATTAGTACGACAAATGCTATTTTTACAGCAGGTATTGCTGGGCAAGGTGCGACTATATTGGCTAATGTTATCTCTAATACAGTAACCTCTGATGTTGAAGGGTATATTAAAAATTCAACAATCACAAAATCCGGCGATGTTAAAATTACTGCAAATGTAAATAATGACGAAAATAAATACAGATATGACGGGATGACTAATACAACCGGTAATGTGTCATTTGCAGGCATGGGAGCATCGCTATCAACTAACGTTATTTATACTAACTACGCAAATAAGGTTAAAACTTATGTAGAAAATACAAGTTCGGAAAAAATGGGAAGCCTTACTCTTGATGCAAACTCCGAAAGGAGATTAGATAATATTAACATTGGTATAGGTGGTGCTGCAATAGGAGCAGAAGTCGGTGTAAATGCCATCTCTACAAATATCGAAACAGAAACACTTTCATATATTGATGCAAAATTGAAAAAGATGAGTGGTGTTGGTTCTATTGGCATTAATTCAAGAGATGATTCTGATATAAAAAATACAATGGGTATGATTCAAATAGCAGGTCTGGGTGTGGCTGCAGGGGTTACGCTTGATATGACATGGAATAACAGTATCGCAAAATCAGAGATTAAATCAACTGTGTTAAATGTTCCTGATGTACCTGATAGAGCTACTCAAACAGATGATGAGCAGTCAACTCAAGATGTGAACAACGGTGGCGAGATTATAGCGAATAGCGTAAGTTTAAAATCTGACACTTTATTAGAGTATGACAAAACTAATGTTGGGGTATCAGCGGGGTTTGTCGGGCTTGCAGGTGATTATGTCCTGATTAAATCCGGCAAAAAGGCAGGTTCATATACTGATTCGGAAAAGAAGAGTAAAATCAATGATGTTATATCAAAATTGGATTCTCAATATGTTCCAACCGTAACAGGTGATACAAAGGTTGACTCAGGGGCAGTATCAAATATTGATGCTAATTTAACCGCAAAAAATAATATTGATATAAAATCAGAATCAAAGATAAAAGGCAGAGGAAATAGTGACTCCCTTAATTTATCTAATGTGACAGTCACTGTGGGTATTGGCTCAGGCAGTGTCGGGGTGAAAGATGTTGATTTAGCATCTAATACTATTTCAAGTATTTCAGGCGGTACGGTTAACAGTACGGAAGGCAAGGTGTCACTTTATTCAAAATCTACCTCTAATGTAAAAATAACAAGTACAAGAGTTGATGTGTCAGGCGTGACTTTCTCAGGCGGTAGTTCTATTTATAATAATAATTCTGAAACTGTTTCACAAATAGGCTCTCCTAAATCAGAAAATGAGGTAAAAGAAACGGCTGTATTATCAAAATCAGGTATTGATGTTGTGTCTAATTCTACTTCTAATTCAACAATAGACGCAACAACAGTTGTTGTAACAGGCAGTGAAATTGTCGGGGTTGATTTAGCGGAAAACATTGATAAAAATCATTCAACTGCGATGGTTACAGGTAAGACAGATATTCATACAAAAGGTAAGTTAAACCTTCATTCTACTGCTAATACCGATTTATCCTCAACGAAGGCAACCGTAAAGGTTGAATTAGGTGGCGGGAATATTGTGTCAATTATGAAAAACGAAGTTGAAGCAAGCACTCTTGTTAGTGCAATTATGAAAGATATTGAAGGTAAAGTTATTACCAGTGGTCTGGATATGATTTCAGATTACGGTAAAATGAGTGCTTTCTCAAAATCTAATGTAACCGCTGTTTCGTTAGTGGAGATTGTAGGATTGAGCAACTCAGGTTCAAAACTAAATGCTACTTTTACATCGGGTATTTATAAGATAAAAGATGGGAAAACTGATGTTGCAGATGTGACAATAGATAATGATGGAAAAACAACGATAGAAACTGCTAAAAAGACAGGCAGTAATAATCTTGTTGCAAAA